>NZ_BAABTE010000018.1:0-63638 GCF_040371715.1 Brucella sp. NBRC 14130 | reverse complement strand
GAAAGCCTACGAAACCTTCCGCACCGAAATATTTGCCGATGGCGGTAACGGCGGCGCTGCCGCCGAAATAGAACAGATAGATGACGAGGAGATCGGGAATGCCGCGAATGATCGTGGTGTAGCCGTCGGCAACGGTGCGCAGCGTGCGCCCGCCGGAAATCTTCGCCCAGGCAGCGAACACGCCGATGGCCGCGCCGAGCAGAAAGCCCAGAACCGCCAAGGCCACGCTCACCAGTGCGCCCATCATCAGCACATAGCCCCAGCCGTCAGGGCCGAAACTCAGAATATCGAGAAAGCCCATCTGCTTCATGATGCGTCAGGCCTTGTTGGAATTGGGGGAATGAATGTCATTTCTATTTTCAGAATCTTTCTGCTCGCTGCATCATTTTGCGGTTTCGGGCAGAGCGGGTTGAACGCTGTCTGGAATCGGATTGACGAAAACGGCTCCGCCGAGCCGTTTCTCGTGATCCTGCTTTGCTTTCTCGATCTGTGCCGGATCGCGGAACAGTTCGATGGCCGTGCTACCCATGATCTTTGCAGCATGCGCCATGCCCTTGTGCGCTGCCGGCAGCTTGCCCTGAGCCACCATCTGCCACGAATGAAGCGGCGTGCCGATTGCGCAGGTCGCACCGCGCATCTGCACGGTGGGCACTACCCAGCTCACACTGCCCACATCGGTGGAGCCGACGAGGGTGTTGTCGCCCTTATAAGGCGTATAGATATCTTCGCAAAGCGAAAGGCCGTCCTTGGGCTCGACACCGAAGCGGCGGAAGGCATCGGAAATGTCTTCCCTGGAAAGCGTCTTCTGGAAGCGGCTTGCCGTTTCGCGGTCCTGATCGTCAAAGTCCGGAGGGCCCAGACGCTCAAGCTGCATCTGCATCAACTGTTCCAGCGGTGTGTTCCCGATCAAATCGGCATCGCCGCTAACGATCTCGCTGCGCACCGTGGTTTCGGTCATCAGCGCGGCGCCCTCGGCGATCTTCTTGACGCGTTCGAGAAGCGTCTGCATTTCCGGCAGGCTGCGGGCGCGAACGAGATAACGGACCGTTGCCCTGGCCTGCACGACATTGGGCGCAAAACCGCCTGTATCGGTTACAGCGTAATGAATGCGCGCCGTGGACGGCATATGCTCGCGCATATAGTTCACGCCGACATTCATCAGTTCGACCGCATCAAGCGCACTGCGTCCGAGATGCGGTGCTGCCGAAGCGTGGGCCGCACGGCCGCTGAAGTGAAAATTGATTTCATTGCAGGCGAGCGAGACCGGATCGTTTACGCCCGCAAATGGCGCAGGATGCCAGCAGAAGGCGATATCGACATCGTCGAATAGTCCCTCGCGAACCATGAATCCCTTTGCCGAACCGCCCTCTTCCGCCGGGCAAACATAATAACGCACGCGTCCCTTGATGCCCTGTGCAGCTAGATAATCCTTCACGGCAGCAGCAGCGAGTAGCGATCCAGCACCCAGCAGATTGTGGCCGCAACCATGTCCGTGACCGCCTGCCTCGACAGGCTTCTCTTCTGCCAGTCCCGCTACCTGGCTCAACCCCGGCAGGGCATCGAACTCACCAAGAATGGCAATGACCGGCCCTTCCTCGCCAGCTTCGCCCATTACCGCCGTCGGCAATCCAGCAATGCCGCGTTCGACGCGAAACCCTTCGGCTTCCAGCATCGCCGCGTGGGCATCGCTCGATCTGTATTCTTCATAGTTGGTTTCCGGATTATCCCAAACCGTATCGCTCAGTTCGAAATATGCGGCACTCTTGGCGTCGACAATATCCCAGATATCGTGATGGTTTTTCAACTTGGCTCCATCGCTCATTTCCCCGCCATGTCAGAAACTGGCGGGCTTCGGCAGGTTTCGGCATCGCGATTGCCGATCCTTCCGTGTGCTCTAATTTTTGATGATGCTGATAGAACTCAGGCCCCGCTCCCGCAAGGGCAGATCGGAGAGTTGACGCAAAATTGCAAATTTTCGGGCGATTTTCAGCCCTCTATTCGCCGTTCAGGTCCCGTCAATCCGATTGAAGTTGGCTTCTGGCCTCCCACACGCCTCAATATTCCTTGCACCTGTACTGAGCAGTACCCGAGACGAATGGCGAGGAGTAGCCGCGATAGTGGTCAAAATTATCGTCAGTTTTTGCAATATGGCACGTTTCACGTGGCAAATTGGAAAAACGTCGCTTTTACGGGGCTGTTGCTTTGAATATCTGCCCTTGAGTATCCATGGATGAAACGGTAGTTCGTTCCGCGAACTGAACTTCCGGGGCAACGTTCATGGTACAGACAAAGAAGCTCGCAGATTTCACTATACGTCCGCTCGGAAGAAGCGAAGTGACGGACATCTGGCAAATCGACCGCAGCGAAATCATTGAGGAAATGTATCGCCTGCAAGGCGACCAGCTCGTATTGGAACCGCAGTTCTACGATGTGCGCGGCTGGCCGGAAGGCGAAGCGGAAATCTACACGCCCATCCTGCTCGACTGCTACGACCACGGCGGGGTTTTTCTCGGTGCTGAAGCGGATGGTGCCCTGGTTGCCGTCGCGGTTACGGATGTGCGTCCTGTCGGCCTCTATCCAGAACTACATCAGCTTGGTTTCATGCATGTCGATAACGCCGTCCGGGGATTGGGCCTTGCAGGCGAACTCTATCGGCGCAGCATGGCCGTTGCTAAGGAAGCCGGAGCGAAAGGCTTTTATATTTCAGCGACACCCACGCGGCGGACAGTCGATTTCTATATGAAACAGGGCGCGAAAGTTACAGTCAGTCCGGATCCGCTGCTCTTCGAGCGCGAACCCGAAGATATTCATCTGATTCATCGATTTACGAGCCAATCTTCTTGACCCGGGACTGAAACCTCTATCATCGTCAGCCATGCGTATCCTGCTCGTCGAAGATAATCTCACCCTCGCAAACTGGCTGGCCAAAAGCCTGCAACAGTCAAACTATAGCGTCGATACCGTGCACGACGCTGCTGATGCAGAACAGGCGCTCGCCTTCACAGAGTACGATCTGGTGATTCTTGATCTCGGCCTCCCCGACAAAACCGGGCTCGATGTGCTGGAACACGTCCGCGGCAAGGGTAATGAAGTACCCGTCATCATCCTGACGGCCAATGCCAGTCTCGACGGGCGTATCCGTGGATTGGATGCCGGCGCCGACGACTATCTGGCAAAGCCCTTCGAGCTAAGCGAACTCGAAGCGCGTATCCGCGCGCATCTTCGCCGCGCCAGCCAGCGAACAGCGCCCGTTGTGACCTGCGGGCTTTTACGTTTCGACACCAATACCCGGCTATTCTCGCTTGGAGACGATCCGCTTTCACTTGCCCCGAAGGAACATGCAGTTCTGGAACAGCTGTTGCGGCGCATCGGAACCACGGTCAGCAAGACGGCGCTTGTGCAGGGCATCTACAATTTCGACAGCGAAACCGACGAAAACGCCATCGAAATCTACATTCATCGTCTCCGCAAGAAGCTGGAGGGCAGCCGAGCCGAGATCGTGACCTTGCGCGGCCTGGGCTATCTGCTGCGCGAAGCGAGTTGAGATGAAACGGCTGTTCACCCGCCTCTCCCAAAGCCTGCGCGCCCAACTCGTTTCGTGGATCGTAATCCCGCTGATTATCGTGGCAGGGATCAATCTCTGGACAGCATGGCGCGCGTCGGAAAACATGGCCGGGATCGTATCAGACCGAATGCTGACAGCGTCCGCACGGGCAATCGGCGAAGCGACTGCCGCGTCGCACAATGCCATCGATGCGGTCATTCCGCCGGTCGCACTGGAAATGTTTTCAACGGGATATGGCGACCGGGTCTATTATCGTGTGGAGACGTCCGATGGACGACTGCTGGCAGGATTTCCCGACTTGCCCATGCCCGCCGAAATCACGAATTACGATCCGCTTCATTATGAAGGCACCTACCGCGACCGTCCCTTGCGTCTGGTTGTGTTGCGCCATCCTGTTGCCGCACCTTCCACCCTGCCACAAGCTGTAGATGTGGTCGTGGGTGTCACCCTTGCGGGATACACCGCCATGCAACGGGAACTCTGGCTGAACTCCGTGCTGGAACAATCGTTGCTCATCATCGTTGCCGGTGCTCTCTCGCTATTGGGCTTGCGCTTTGTGTTGCGCCCGCTGATCCGGCTTCGCAATGAAGTCCGTAATCGCACATCGAAACTGGAACCGTTCGATCCACAGACCGTCCAGACCGAACTTCGACCGCTCGTCACGGCGCTGAACCAGTATATGGAACGCGTACGCAAGCAGATGTCGGCGCAGCACCGTTTCATTCAGAATGCGGCCCATCAGTTGCGCACGCCGCTTGCGACGCTTTCGACACAGGCCAGCTTCGCAGAACGGGCAACCGAAGAAAATGACCGCAAGGATGTCCTTGCTGGCATCAAGAATACGTCCATGCAGCTGTCGCGGCTGGCCGGACAATTGCTGACGCTTTCCCGCGCCGAACCGGGCAGCAGGCGTCCACGCGCTGATCGGGTTGATCTGGCGGAGGCGGGACAACAAATTCTGGAAAGCCTCGCAGGCAAGGCGTTCGACCGCAAGATCGATCTCGGGTTCGAGCTTAAAGCGAAAAAGCCGATCATTTCCGGCGATGGAACCATGCTGCGCGAGATGATCGTCAATCTGGTGGACAATGCCCTCACCTATACGCCGGAAGGCGGCACGGTCACGCTTGTGATCGATCAAGATGGACACAAAATCAAATTACGGGTCGAGGATAACGGCCCCGGTATTCCGGTCAGCGAATATGAACACGTTTTCGAACGCTTCTATCGTGTTCCAGGCACTCTGGCAGATGGAAGCGGGCTGGGTCTCGCCATCGTGCGTGAAGTGGCCGATGCCGCAGGCGGTGATGTGTCGCTTTCCGAAACGGAAGGCGGCGGGCTCACGGTGACTGTCACCCTGCCCGCCGCCTGACCTGCTCAACTGTCTGGCTATCAGCTTCCCTGTTCGGAAAGCGCCTGTGGACGCCATTTCACCAGATGGTTTTCGATCAGCGTGATAATATATTCCACGACGAGCGCCAGCACCGCCAGAATGACCATGGCAGCAAAGACGCCATTGGCATTGAATGTGCCCTGTGCCGTTGAGATCATCAGGCCCACGCCCTTCTTCGCGCCCAGAAACTCACCGACGACGGCGCCGACGAGCGCAAAACCGAAGCTGACGTGAAGGCTTGCCAAAATCCAGCTCATGGCTGACGGCACGATGACGGTGCGTGTGATCTGCGAACGGGAAGCACCCAATATCTGCGCATTTGCAATCAGCGCACGATCAGCTTCGCGTACACCCTGAAACGCATTGGCGAACACGACGAAGAACACCATGACGACGGCCAGCGCCACCTTGGACGCCATGCCGAGCCCAAGCGCGATGATGAAGATCGAACCCAGCACGACGCGCGGGATGGAATTGGCGATCTTGATGTAGATCGAGAACACATCGGCGAGGAACTTGTTGCGGCCCAGCAGGATGCCGCAAATGACGCCGCCAACCGCACCAATCAGGAAGCCAAGCGCTGTTTCCTCAAGGGTTACGATGATCTGCTCCGAAAGCGGCCCCTGTGACGTGCCTTCCGTGATCCATATCCATATCTGGTTGGCAATACCGGAAGGGCTCGCGAAGAAGAATGGATCGATCAGGCCCGTCCGTGCACCGAGTTCCCAACCACCCAGAACGGCGACCAGAATGGCGAGGCGCACAAGGATAACCACGGCACGGCGGCGGCGCATTGCAGCGCGAAATTTTGCTTCGGTGCGTGCAAGTTCGTCCTTACTTGCACTGGACTGCAAGTTTGCTGACGCGGAGAGAGTTTGTGTTGTCATTTCATTTTTCTCCGATTAGTTGCCACTTGCCAGCGCGCGCTTCTGACCGATCTGCACTTCCTCGCGCAGATCGTCCCAGATGACCTTGGCAATATCGACAAATTGGCTGTCGTAGCGGATGTCTTCCATGACGCGCGGGCGTGGAATATCGATGTCGTAGACGCTCTTGACCGTGGCCGGACCGGCGGTCAGCACATAAACCTTGTCGGCCAAAGCAATCGCTTCCTCGAGATCGTGCGTAACGAAGATGACCGATGCGCCAGACTGTTGCCAGAGATCGAGCAATTCACCTTGCATCAAGGTGCGTGTCTGCACGTCAAGCGCGCTAAACGGTTCATCCATGAGCAGGATTTTCGGCTCGTTGATGAATGTCTGCGCCAGCGTCACGCGCTTGCGCATGCCGCCGGAGAGCTGATGTGGATAGTGGTTTTCAAAGCGGGCGAGTCCGACGCGGGCGATCCAGCTGCGCGCTTTCGCATAGGCTTCTTCCTTGCCCATGCCGCGATAGCGCGGACCCGCGCTCACATTGTCGATGACGCTGAGCCACGGAAACAGAGCATCCGCCTGAAACACAAAACCGATATCGGGGCTGATACCTTCGATGGGCTTACCCATCAGACGAACTTCACCGGCACTTGGCTTGGCGAGACCTGTCACGAGATTAAGCGTCGTCGACTTGCCGCAGCCGGTCGGGCCGACGACACAGGCAAATTCGCCCTGCGCAACATTCATGGTGAAGTCGCGCAATGCGGTCATCATCTTGCCGTCGGGGGTGACAAAACGGCGGGTTACATTGTTGAGCGCGATTGCAGGCACACTGTTGCCATCTGTTTCACGCGCAATGGTACTGGGGGCTTCCATGAGCATGGGTTCCTCGCGGGTATGCGGCACCGCTCGCACGCGACAGTTTCGTTATCGAGCATCCCGCACCAAAACGGTTTTTCCGTTTGCTGAAATGCTCTGTCGCGTGCCTGCAATGCGGCTGAATATGTTGAAACAGTGAGACTGACGTTCTACGTGAACGTCAGTCTCAGGCTGGTCACTTCGCGGCGTCAAGCGCTGCGTTGGCCTTGTCCACGAACTCGGTCGTGAAGGTCTTCGAAAGATCGACCTGTTTTTCCTGAAGCGGCTTCTTGAAGGTTGCAAGAACCTTGAGAACAGTTTCAGGACCATCTTTCGGCATGCGGCCATCCGGCGTGTATTGCGCCTTGCCCTCGGCAAGCCCCTTCACGTAGAGGTCCTTGTCGCCGACATAATAATCCTTGGGCATCTGGTCTGCGATTTCTTCGGCGCTGTGCGAAGCGATGTAGCGCATGGTCTTGACCAATGCGTTGGCAAGTTTCTGCGCATCTTCCTTATGTGTCTCAAGCCATGCGCTCTGCACGTAGAACGAAGCAGCCGGATAAGGTCCGCCAAGGGCTTCGATGGTTTTATCTGGCGTGCGCATGTCGACCAGCACCTTCGCATCGCCGCTTTTCAGCATATTGGCGACAGTCGGCTCCGTGGTCATGCCCGCCTGCACGGCATCCTGCTTGAAGGCTGCAATGAAAGTGTTGCCTGCGCCAACCGGCAACAACGTATAGTCGCCCTGCTTCAAGCCGTTGCGCATGGCAAGGTACTGGGTCAGGAAGTCTGTAGAAGAACCGAGACCCGTGACACCCAGCGTGTGGCCCTTGAAATCGGCGGGCGACTTGATCTGATCGGCATATTTGCTGGAAACGAGTTCCACTTCACCCGGCGCCTGGCTGAACTGTACGATCGACTGGATGAACTTGCCCTTCGATTGAAGATCGATGGTGTGATCGTAAAAGCCGACCACGGCCTGGGCTGCACCAGCCAAAAGCTCGTTTTCCGCATCGACGCCTGCACGGCTGTTGATCAGTTCGACATCAAGGCCTTCATCCTTGAAGTAACCGAGCTTTTCCGTCAGCACGGCTGGAAGGTAAATCTGCTTTTCCATGCCACCAACGATTACCGTCAGTTTTTCGGCATGGGCCGCGTTTGCGCCAATTACCATCGCGCCGCCAATAATGGCTGCGCCAAACAGATGGCGATATGAATCTATAGAGATTTTCATCTATGCTCCTCCGAGTGCTCCTGCTGGCCCGGCAAAACCAAGCCCCTCCTGATGCCGATTCCTCTATCGGTCTTGAATGGATATCGCAGGCAAGCTTTCAACCAGCTTTCAACACACTTGCAGCGGGATTTAGGGGCCAACGAAGTGGAAGACAGACTTTATCGCTGTTTGTATCCCATGAAACGGGGCTTTCGAAAACACTGTCCAACGTGGCTTGCGTCACTGTCATAAAACGATCAGTTGCATTCCCCTTAAATTAGGGGTTCAATCAGTTGAAGGGGAGGCCCCCAATGCCATTTCGCGGTAACAAATATCAAGGAACATACGCACCTGAAGACCTTCGGGTGCTTCAGGTTGCCTATAACCGTTGCTGTGCGGTTCTGGATCGCTGCCCCACAACACACGAAGATAAAGAGATACTCGCACGAGCAATCATCCGAACATATGAATCCGGTGCACATGACCCGGACAAGATTGCAGAAATCGTGGCCAAGCTCGAACTCGCGCGAGTCTAGTCAGTCGGCGTTGTGCAAGCGCTCGAATTAAGGACTGCGATGTAATTCTTTTGCACCCTGCCCTCACAGAGTATTTTACATAAAGTAAACAATTCTTCGATATAAAGTTTTGCAATCAGCTATATTTTAGTATAGTGGATCACGCGGATTTATGGGCTGACAGGACGATCGGTCGGCCAGCCATATGCGGAATGCATAGAATGCCATTTTCGAGAGATTACTATTTCGGGCGCTTCAAACCCGCCGAGTTGAAAGAGCTGCAAGCGGCTTATGTGAAGTCGTGCGAAGCAATGGCGCGTTGCCCGATCACCTCTCCCCATAAGGACGAAATGGCGCGCGAAATCATCCAGATTTATGAGTGCGGTGTCTGCGACGCCGAAAAAATCGCGGAACTTATGGTGCAGATCGAGGCGGTGAAGCCGCGTCCGATGAGCGAACTGTTGCTCGCACAGGTAAGTGCGGCCCAACCCAAAACCGCCTGATCAAGATCAATTCCATGCGATAACCGGATGCGAGGCTCGCATCCGGTTATTTTTCGTTCAACGTTTTGCAACGGGGCGGACAAGTGGCGTCACGCGACGGATGGTGACGCGGCGGTTCTCCTGCTCCGCTGCCTGTGTGCGAATTTTGAGGAAGCGTTCGCCATAACCCTGCGTCACGAGATTTTCAGCCGGGATATCATAGACTTCCGTCAAAAGGCTGGCGACGGACTCAGCTCGTTTGTCCGACAGGACCAGATTTGAGCGGTCCGACCCTACGGCATCAGTATGTCCTTCGATAAAGAAGGTCTCGCCAGGATCCTTCGCCAGCACCTTTTGCATGGCGGTCGCAACCTTGCGCAAGGTCTTGGCTTGCGACATCGAAACTTCGGCACTTCCGGTAGCGAAGTGGATCGTATCCAGATCGATGCGGCGCACCTTGTCACGCAGACGGGCAGAATGACGAACTTCATCGATCGTATAAACGCGCTCAACACGCTCCACCGGCGGCATGGCGAGGAAATCGTAGAAATCGCGATCCGGATCGTCAGCGACGTCAATGATATAATCTCTTACCGGAATCGTGAGACGCATTGGCGGCAGTTCGTAGCCGACATCGATAATCGAAGCATGCGGATTGTCGTCATATTCGGGCGCATAGATCATCAGATACTCGTTGCCGTCGCGGTCGATACGGGAACGCTGAAGAATGTCGCCGTAACGATCATAGATCGTGACAATCTGGTTCCCGCCGGGACGAACGATGGTTTCGCGGGTGCGTCCACGCGGCAATTCATCATAGTAAGTCTGCTCGGCATCGCGGCGCAGTCTCGGGCGGTCGTCGCCGCGAACGAAGATACGGTCGCCGACATCCAGGATGACGCGGTTGTCGACTTCCTCGATCACTTTGACGTTCGTGACATTGTTCGTCACGTTATTTACCGTCGTATTGTTTATGACCGTGTTGTTCACCACCGTGTTGTTGACGATATTGGTGGTTTCCGGCACGGCAAAGACGGGCGCTTCCTTGATCCGAGTACCCTCTTCCTTGAGATTGGCCTCGATCTTCTGAGGCAGCGCTGCCTTCACTTCTTCCGGCATAGCGACCTGCGCCGCCGCATCATTTGCGGGTGGCGGGGCGTTTTCCTCGGCTGAGCGCTGCTGCTCGCGCTGCTTGCGGCGCTCTTCACGCGACTGGCTTCCACCGGAATTGTCGGCATCCTTGTCGCTGTCGAGAATGGCGGCGCCATTTTCAACCGGCAAGACAACTGTGTCGTCGGTCTTCGCGGGATCTTTGGCGATCTCCTGTTTTTCCTCGGTCGAACGATGATCGACTATTTCCGGCGCAGGCTTTTGCAGACCGTCGGTCGATTGGGGCTGTTCAACCGGCTGTGCAGGCTGCGCTTCGTTCTGTGGAGCTTCCGTTGCTTTCGGCTCCTGCGGCGGAACCTCTTCCGGATGCTCAACGATGGACTCTTCTGCAGGTTCTTTCTGCTGAGGCGTCGCCGGAGATGCTTCTGCCGGTTGCTCGGCAGGCTTTTCCGCTTGCGGAGCGGGAGCTTCCTTCACGGGCTTCTCGAGTGCGGGGTGCTCGGGTTTCGCTTCGGGCTCACTTGCAGGAGCTTCCTTCACAGGTTTTTCGGCGGGCGCTGTCTGCTCCTGCGGTTCAGCGGCCTTGCGAGCAGCCTCTTCCTCTGCCTTCTTCTGTTCTTCGGCGCGACGCTGGGCTTCTTCTTCAGCAGCCTTCTGCTGCTGTTGTTCGCTCTGGCGCTGCGCCTCCTCCTCGGCTTTTTTCTGCTCGGCCGCCTGCCTGGCCTGTTCTTCGGCCTGCTTCTGCGCTTGGCGCTCTGCTGCCTTCTGTTGTTCCTCGGCTTGTTTCTCTGCCTCTCGCTCGGCCGCCTTCTGCTGCTCTTCGGCCTGGCGCTGCGCCTCCGCTTCCGCAGCTCGTTTCTGCTCTTCCGCCTGACGACGGTTTTCCTCGTCGGCAGCGCGCTGTTGCTCCTCAGCCCGGCGCGCTTCATCCTCTGCCGCCTTTTGCTGTTCCTCAGCCTCGCGCTGTTGCAGCAATTGCTCGTCGGATGGCTGGTCCCCATTCTCCTGTGCCAGCAGGATTGGAGCCGTCAGCGTATCTGCGAGCACGGGCTGCGCGAGAATGGAGGCCGACAGAACCGGCACCGCAACCGTGGCAAGAAGCTTCGAACGAATAGACATATATCCTTCTCCTTCTGGAAGGCAGAATTGGTGTGCGTCTGCCCATGGATTCGCAGGCAAGGACGCCGTACGTCGCCAGCGGTACCCACTGAATTGGGACAAATTCCGGCGACTTCACAAATCCGTTATCGCAATCCACATGAACGCAGGCTGAACTCAACCGTTCCTGAATTGAAAGATTTTTCGCATTCTTTTAGCCAGAAGTTCTATACCTTCCGCGATGCGGTTGAGTGGAATTGAAGAATAGGCGATGCGAAAATAACGGCAGGGCCGGTCGTCGCTCCAGAAGAACGGCGCTCCGGACTCTATCAGCACGCCGTCCTCTCGCAGATCACGTGCGAGCTTGTCGGCATCCATGCCTTCAGGTCCCTCGATCCAGAACGCAGTACCGCCAAACGCGGACTTGCCCGCGATTTTCAAACCTTCCCGATCGAGAGCCTCGATCATGGCTATGTGACGCTTGTGATATTCGATCCGCATTCGGTGAATGACTGCATCATAATGGCCAAGCGCCAGAAAATAGGCGGCAGTTCGTTGCAGATGTCCGGGCGGATGACGCAACATCAGCGCGCGCAACGCCCTCGCCTCGCGAATGACGGGAGCCGGGGCGACAAGATAACCGAGCCGAAGTCCCGGAAAAAGCGATTTGGAAAAGCTGCCCACATAGAGAACGCGACCATACTGGTCGAGCGATTTCAACGCCGGGGTCGGTGGCTGGAGAAAGCTCATCTCGAATTCGTAGTCGTCCTCGACGATGACGAAATCTCGTTCGGCCGCCGCCTCCAGCAACGCGATACGCCGCCCCCGGGGCATGGTGGCGGCTGTGGGGGATTGATGACTTGGCGTAACGAAGACCGCGTCAATCCCGTCCGGCAGAAGTTCGGGCGGCAAGCCGCCTTCATCGACATCAAGTGCCGTAACGCGGGCTCCCGTCAGATGGAGCGTAGCGCTGATGTCCGGATGGCCCGGATTCTCGCATACGACATGCGAACGCCGTGTCAAAAGCAGATGGCTGATGATCCAAAGCGCATTCTGCGCGCCAACCGTAACCAATATCTCGTCCTGCTCCGCGCGTATCCCTCGGCTCGGCAGCGTCCGGGAGCGGATATAATTGACAAGTTCAACATCGTCCGCCGCGGCGAAATCGCCTGCCATGAGGATGAAATCTTCCCGAGCAAGCGCACGCCGGGCGCAATCACGCCATGCGGCCAGGTCGAACAGGGTCTGATCCATCTGGCCATAAAGGAAAGGATAGCGGTATTTTCGCCAATCCAGCGGCTTGCGAATGGTCTTGGCGATATTAAAGCCGGGACGCAGTTTGGACGACCAGTCGACAGCGGTATCGGGGGTCTGCAAGAAATCCCTGTCGGGATGACTGATGGGCGGTGTCGTGGCCACATGGTAGGCACTGCGCGAACGCACTTCCAGATAGCCTTGGGAAACAAGCTCCTGATAGGCTAGCGTTACCGTCAGGCGCGAGACTTTCAGATAATCGGCCAGCCCTCGCGTCGACGGCATGCGCGCGCCCGGTAAAACGGCCCCAGACAGAATGGCCGATACAGTGGTTTCACGGATCTGCGATTGCAATCCGGTATTTCGGCTGCCGTCTATGAAGAATATCGTTGGCGAAACGGCGTCCAAAGCCCTGCTCCATTAGTAAATCTGCAACTGCGCCTCGGTTTGCGTCAGTTTTTCCGCTTCATGCTCCACTTAGCAATAGCGTTTCTTCTTTCTGATTTTCCCCATGGAATAATTGCGCCTGGCGAAAGTGTGTGCATGTCCGCATCTCCGGCGGCACCGTCTCCGCCGTCAAACTGGACTTATTGACTATTCCAACTGGATATAAGGCAAATGTGATGACGTGGCTATCGTTTGTAATCGGAACTGGAGATTGGCGAAAAACGCCAACGGTCATGACCAAGTCAGACGTGGTTCTTAAATGGAAGGGGAACTCCATGAACTATTTCAACAGCATAAAACGGGTGGTGTTATTTTCAGCCGCAGCAGCGCTTTCCACGTCTGCGGCCTATGCCGAAACCACGGTCGTGGTCGGTTATCAGCAGATCGTAGGGCCGTTTCTGACTGCGATTGCCAACGGAAAATTCGATGCGGCCGCCAAGGAGGCCGGATACAAGATCGACTGGCGCCAGTTCGCGTCGGGCGGGGATATTTCCACGGCCCTTGCGTCCGGCAACGTGCCGGTAGGTGTGATCGGCTCGACAGGAATCGCGGCAGCTGCCACACGCGGGGTCGACCTCCAGCTCTTCTGGATCCTCGATAATATCGGCAAGTCGGAAGCACTGGTGGCGCGCGAAGGTTCCGGCATCGAGAAGCCGGAAGACCTCAAGGGCAAGAAGATCGGCGTGCCGTTCGTCTCGACCTCGCACTTCCATCTTCTCGTCGGCATGGACGACATCTGGAAGATCAATCCACGCGATGCGGAAATCCTCAACATGACGCCGCCGCAAATCGTTGCCGCCTGGCAGCGGGGCGATATCGATGCGGCTTATGTCTGGCCCCCTGCTCTTTCCGAAATTCTCAAGTCGGGCAAGGAAATTGCCAATTCGGAAGAAATTGGCGCAAAAAGTGTTCCGACTTTCGACGGGCTTGTGGTCGACAAGAGTTTCGCCAGCGAGAATCCGAAATTTATGACCGCCTTCACCGCCGTGCTCAAGGATGCTTATGCCGACTACAAGGCCAATGGTGGCCAGTGGACGGCAGATTCGGACCAGGTGAAGGGTATGGTCAAGCTGATCGGCGGCAATGCCGCTGATATACCCGGCGCGCTCGCGCTGTTGTCCTTCCCGACAGTGGAAGAACAGGCATCGCCGAGCTGGCTCGGCGGTGGCAAGGACAGCGGTGCGCTCAAATCTGTCGCCCAGAGCGCAAAATTCCTCGTTGATCAAAAACAGCTCGACAAGGCTCTGGACGACTATAGCGGCAACGTAAATGGCAGTTTTGCCGAAGCAGCCGCAAAGTAATTACGTGAAGTAATTCAAGCGCCTCCGCCAGCGCATGTCTTTGAGGGACAGTCGCTGAACCGAGACGGTTCCAGCAATGATGCAACCTTTGGTTTATGCCGGAGCCGCTTTCTCGTTCCCGAAAGGTGACGTTATGGAAACCTTGAACGTATCGAATGTCAGTCTGACCTATCCCGGTCTTTATGTGGAAGAAGCCGTGATTGCACTGAAGGGTGTCAATCTGCGGATCGACAGCGGGGATTTCGTGGTGGCGCTGGGTGCGTCCGGCTGCGGCAAGACCACGCTTCTCAATTTGATGGCGGGTTTCATGATCCCGTCATCCGGTGAAATCACGCTGGGTGGACGGCAGGTGCGCGGCCCCGGCGCCGACAGGGGTGTCGTGTTCCAGAAACACGCACTTCTTCCCTGGCTCAATGTCATCGACAACACCGAGTTCGGCCTGAAGCTTCAAGGCGTGCCGAAGGCAGAGCGCCGCGCACGCGCCACAAGAAACCTGGCTCTGGTAGGCCTGCAGGATTTTCATAATCACAAGATCTACCAACTCTCCGGCGGAATGCAGCAGCGCGTGGGCATCGCCCGCGCTCTTACATGCGATCCAGCGATGCTGCTCATGGACGAGCCGATGGCAGCGCTCGATGCCCTCACCCGCGAGACGATCCAGGAGTTGCTGTTGCGGGTCTGGCAAGTGACCAACAAAATGTTCTTCTTCATCACTCACAGCGTCGAAGAAGCCCTGTTTCTCGGTTCGCGCCTGATCGTCATGTCGCCGCGTCCCGGACGGATCACTCACACCTACGATCTGGATTTCAACCGACGCTTTCTGGAATGCGGTGACGCGCGCGCCGTCAAGTCCAGTCCCGATTTCATCAAGATGCGTGAGACAATTCTGGGGATTATCTATGGCGATGAACGTGCATCAGGAAACCCGGAACTGGTCCATGCTTGAGTTCGTCACTCGGGCACGACCAGTCAAACCCGGTAAAATCTATGGCGCGCCCGGCGATGGCAACAGCGGCTTCATCAGCCTTGTGACCGCACTGATCTTGCTGGGGCTCTGGTTTCTCGTAACTGGAATGGGGTGGGTCAAGCCGCTATTTCTCCCCTCACCAATTGCGGTCTATGGCAAGTTCATGGTGGCGATGACCGACGGTGTGGCAAACTCCACTCTGGCCGAACATACGCTCGCCAGCCTTGGACGCGTATTGGGCGCTTTCGCGATTGCCTGTGTCACGGCAATTCCGATCGGGATCATGATGGGCATGAGCAGTTTCGTTCGCGGCGTGCTGGACCCGATTATTGAGTTCTACCGTCCGTTGCCGCCGCTTGCCTATCTGCCTCTGATCATCATCTGGCTCGGCATCGGCGAATTTCCGAAGGTGTTCCTCATCTTCCTCGCCATCTTCGCGCCGATGGCTATTGCGGCGAGAGCCGGTGTTCGCTCGGTCTCGACGGAACAGATCCATGCCGCCTACGCCATGGGCGCATCCCGGACACAGGTGATAACCCAGGTCATCATGAAAGCGGCGATGCCGGAAATCTTCACCGGCATGCGCATCGGCATCGGTGTGGGCTGGACGACGCTGGTTGCCGCGGAAATGGTGGCAGCACATCGCGGGCTTGGCTTCATGGTGCTCAATGCCGCGCAGTTTCTGGCAAGCGACACCGTCATCATGGGCATTATAGTCATAGGCGTGTTCGCTTTCGCCTTCGACCTCCTGATCCGTTATTTGGAAAAGGTGCTTATTCCGTGGAAGGGCAAAATCTGACGATGCCTCGACCGCTTTAAACAGCCCGTCCGAAATCCAATTCGTAAATATCAACCGCGCGGCAGTGCTGCCGCGCCACGGGCAAGCTTTGCCCAAAACAAGACGCATACCAGACTTGGCAGGGAGCAACCGAATGTCCGCAGGACAACTCACAGAGAAACATTTTTCCGATCTTTTCGACGCCTTCAACCGGCACGACATTGACGCGATCATGGCCTTTTTCGCCGACGATTGCGTGTTCTTCACCATCGGTGGCGATGAGGTCTACGGCACGCGCCTCGAAGGCAAGGACGCCATTGCCAAGGCATTCTCCGGGGTTTGGGCTGCCATGCCCGACGTGAGGTGGGACGGACACCGGCATTTCGTGAGCGGCGACCGCGCCGTATCCGAATGGACCTTTCGCGGGACCGATGCCAGCGGCGCGCGCGTCGAGGCCGAAGGCTGCGATCTCTTCACACAGCGCGGCGGCAAGATCGTCCGCAAGCAGGCATTCCGCAAGAACCGGCCTTTGCTGAAGGCGTAAGCCCCAACATTGTCCGTCGGTGATTTGGAGGACCGACATATGGATACCCACACGCTCAACAGTTTCTCGGCCACCCAACCATTCGATCCCGCCTATGATCCGGTGGTCTCAAAAACGCCAGGACAAGGCCGTGACTATGCGCCGACCTATTGGATCGGCACGGCCGGACCTGCGCCGGAAGATGACGGCCCCATTCTGGGCGACGTTGACGCAAATGTCGTCATCGTCGGTTCTGGTTACACGGGTCTTTCGGCAGCGATCCACCTTGCCCGCGACCATGGCGTCAAGGCCACGATACTGGAAGCGAACGGCGTGGCCTGGGGATGCAGCACCCGTAATGGCGGACAGGCGCAGATTTCCGCCGGACGGCTCAAACGATCGCAATGGATCGAGCGTTGGGGCGTGGACGTTGCCCGCAAGCTGCACAGGGAAATCGCCGAAGGTTTCGATCTCTTCCGGTCTCTGATTGCCGAACCCGAAATCGATTGCGACCCGCAGGATGGTGGTCATCTCTACATCGCCCATCGCGACAAGGTTCTCCCATCGCTGGAGAAGGAATCCCGCCTGCTGAATGACGTGTTCGGCTATCGCACACGGATGGTCAGCCGCGATGAAGTTCATCGCGATTTCATCCGCGATCAGGAAGCACGCGGTGCGATGTACGAACCGGACGGGATGGGGATTCACGCCGCAAAGTTGGCCTTCGGCTATCTCCGGCTGGCCCGCAAGCTTGGAGCGAAGGTACACACTTCAAGCCCCGTTCTAAGTTGCCGCAAGAACGGCAATGTCTTCCACCTCAACACGCCGAACGGCACGGTCAAGGCGCGACAGGTGTGCTTTGCGACGGCAGGGTATACCTCCCCCGGCCTTCATCCGCTCACCCGCTACCGGCTGATGCCGGTGCTGTCGAATTCCATCGTCACGCGGCCGCTGACAGCGGAGGAAATCGAGGCATGCGGTCCGAAAACGGGCATCCCGCTGACCGATACACGCACGCTTCGCCACTATTACCGATTTCTGCCGGATGGGCGGATGCAGATCGGCAGCCGCAGCGCCATTACAGGAGCTGATGCTCCAAACCCGAAGCACTACGATCTTCTGCTTTCTGGCCTTTACCGAAAATTCCCGGCCCTGAAAGGCGTCAAGATCGACTATTCCTGGTGGGGCTGGGTCGATGTCAGCCATGACATGATGCCCCGCATATATCGGCCTGATCCGTCGCAGGAAATCTATTATGCCATGGGTTATGGCGGCAATGGCGTGATGTATTCGGCGCAGGCCGGACGCCGCGTCGCCCAATTGATGACAGGTGGCGGACAGGGACTGGACCTGCCGATCTTCACCTCCGAGCTGCCGAGCTACGGCATGCTGACCCCATTCAGGCGCATAGGCCAGCGCGCAATGTATCGCTGGTATGCGCTGAAAGACGAAGTTCTCTGAATTCCAAGGAAAGGTACGCGCCATGAAAATGACGACGGAAGAGGCATTTGTTAAGGTTCTACAGATGCACGGGATAGAACATGCATTCGGCATCATCGGTTCTGCGATGATGCCGGTGTCTGATCTTTTTCCAAAGGCGGGCATTACCTTCTGGGATTGCGCGCATGAGACGAATGCGGCGCTGATCTGCGACGGCTATACCCGTGTGACCGGCAAGATGGGCATGGCCATTGCCCAGAATGGCCCGGGCGTGACCGGCTTCGTGACCGCCATCAAGACGGCCTACTGGAACCACACACCCATGCTACTTGTCACGCCGCAGGCTGCCAACAAGACCATTGGTCAGGGCGGCTTTCAGGAAGTGGACCAGATGGCGCTCTTCGAGGAAATGGTCTGCTATCAGGAAGAAGTGCGCGATGCGACCCGCATTCCCGAAGTGCTGAACCGGGTGATTGAGAAGGCATGGCGCGGTTGCGCTCCGGCACAGATCAACGTTCCGCGCGATTTCTGGACGCAGGTCATCGATGTTGACCTGCCGCAAATCGTGCGTTTGGAACGCCCGAGCGGCGGTCGCGAGGCGATTGCCGAAGCAGCAAAGCTTCTGACGGAAGCAAAATTCCCGGTTATTCTCAACGGCGCGGGTGTCGTCATCGGTGGCGCGATCCCGGAATCCATTGCACTTGCCGAAAGGCTCGATGCGCCGGTCTGTTGCGGCTATCAGCACAATGATGCCTTTCCCGGCACCCATCCGCTGTCCGTAGGCCCACTCGGCTATAATGGTTCGAAGGCCGCGATGGAGCTGATCGCCAAGGCTGACGTTGTTCTGGCCCTCGGCACCCGCCTCAACCCGTTCTCGACACTGCCCGGCTATGGCATTGATTACTGGCCGAAAGATGCAAAGATCATTCAGGTTGACATCAACCCGGACCGCATCGGGCTCACCAAGAAAATCTCGGTCGGCATTTGCGGTGATGCCAGGCAGGTTGCACAGCAGATCCTCGATCAACTGGGAGCCAATGCGGGCAATACCGGTCGCGATGAGCGCAAGCAACTCATCCATCAGCGCAAGTCCGCCTGGCTGCAGCAGCTTTCCTCAATGGATCATGAGGATGACGACCCCGGCACACAGTGGAATGCGGAGGCAAGGGACCGCGAAAAGGATCGCATGTCGCCGCGACAGGCATGGCGCGCCATTCAGGCCGGCATGCCGAAAAACGCCATCATGTCCACCGACATCGGCAATAATTGCGCCATCGGCAATGCCTATCCAAGTTTCGAGCAAGGCCGCAAATATCTCGCGCCGGGCATGTTCGGCCCGTGCGGTTATGGCTTTCCTTCCATCGTCGGCGCGAAAATCGGCCAGCCCGACACGCCGGTGGTCGGGTTTGCTGGCGACGGTGCGTTCGGCATCTCCATGAACGAGATGACCTCCATCGGCCGCAAGGGTTGGCCTGCGATCACCATGGTCATCTTCCGCAACTATCAATGGGGGGCCGAAAAGCGCAACACGACGCTTTGGTACGACAATAACTTTGTCGGCACAGAGCTCAATCCGAACCTGAGCTACGCCAAGGTGGCTGATGGCTGCGGCCTCAAGGGTGTGACCGTTGATAGCCAGCAGGCGCTCACCGAAGCCTTGCAGACGGCGATCGACGAACAGGCAAAGGGCGTGACCACCTTCATCGAAGTGGTGCTCAACCAGGAACTGGGCGAACCATTCCGCCGCGATGCAATGAAGAAGCCGGTTGTCGTGGCGGGCATCGACAAGGCCGACATGCGCCAGCAAATGCCGGTTTGACGAGTATGCCGGGAGGTTTTCCTCCCGGCCACTCCGGGGAAACACACTTCCATGCTGCCATTAGAAAAGATTATTGAAAAAGCGCGTTCGAGGCCGCGGCACATTGTGCTAGCCGAGGGTGAAGATCCGCGCATAATCGACGCGGCGCTGCGTGCAGAGCGCGAAGGTATTGCCCGCATCACGCTTCTGGGGTCCGAAAACGTTGTCGGCAATGGATCATCAATTGCAGTTATCGATCCCAAGACATCGGATAGAAGTGCGGATTATGCGCACAAGCTCTACCAACTGCGCCAGGCTAAGGGCACGAGGGAAGAACAGGCCGAGGCGATGGTGAAGACGCCGCTCGGCTTTGCTGCCATGATGGTGCGTGAAGGCGATGCCGATGGAACGGTTGCCGGTGCGGTTGCAACCACAGCCGATGTGGTTCGCCATGCGTTGCAGATCATCGGCAAGGCCGAAGGAGCATCGCTTGTTTCAAGCTTTTTCCTGATGCTTTTATGTCAGACCTATCATCAGAAGAAAGGCGCTTTCGTCTTTGCCGATTGCGGCCTCGTGGTGGAACCGGATGCCGCACAGCTGGCCGATATCGCCATCCAGTCGGCAGACTCTTATCGCCAGCTTACCGAAAAAGACGCAGCCGTCGCCATGCTGTCCTTCTCCACCGGCGGCAGTGCCGCACATGAGCGCGTGTCGAAGGTGGTGCAGGCGACGCGGACGGTCAGAGACCGGAATCCCGATCTGTGCATCGACGGCGAACTTCAATTCGACACGGCTTTTGTGGAGGCGATCAGCCACGCAAAATCGCCGGATTCACCCTTGAAGGGCAACGCCAACGTGTTCGTGTTTCCCAATCTTGAGGCCGCCAATATCGGCTACAAGATTGCCCAGCGCATCGGTGGCGCACAGGCCATCGGTCCCGTGCTTCAGGGGCTGGCCAAACCGGCCAACGACCTTTCCCGCGGTTGCAGCGCTGACGATGTCCTCCACATGATCGCTATAACTGTCAATCAGGCAAAGTGAGGACATCGCGCTATTTGCAACAGCTAGGGCTTGAGGAAACGCGCGGCTATGTCATAGAGAAACTGGGGCAGCACGGTAAAGGCATAGGGAGCGTAGACCCGTTCCAGCCGCTGATGGTACTCGCGGCCCCACGGACCGATATTCACCACAGGATATGAAAGCGCCTTCGGATTGGCACGGTCTATGAATTGAGCTGCCGGTGTGTTGGCCGCAATGACCTCGCTATCCGCCGCATCCGGCACATGGCCGAAGAAACTCATATCGGAGATACCGGCAAATATCTCCCGATACCGGATGGTCGTGTCGAACTGGCGCTCCGCGTCCACACGTGCGGTTTCCAGAGCTTCGGCAAAACGCTGTTCTTCTACCGTTTCAACTCCCATGCGAACATGCGGATAGACGAGACTTCCAAAGCCGATAACCACCGTCGGGCCAGTAACGCGGGCCTCCGCGACCATTCGGTCCACAAGTTCGCGCGTAATGAGGAGCGGGTTGTCGCTGCTTGAAAGTTCAGCTTCCAACACTGCGATCCGTCCCAGCGCCGCATCGCCGCCAACGCGGCGAACCTCCTCGCGCAACTGGGCTGTGGTCAGAATTCGGCCCTTGTGATTGACGTTCGCCTCGCTGCCGACCAGCTTTGCAAACCGGTCCGCCTCGACATTGAAATGTGTGATTGCACGATCCAGCGCCTCGCCGACAATCGACTTGAAACGCTGAAACAGGGCATCTGGCGAGACGGAATGGGTCAGCCAGTTGAACGCAACCCATGTCCGTTCCGGCGTGGTCACTTCATAACCGCCGCGGAAATCTCGTGCTTCAAGACAGATAGGCGGAGGCGAGACCTCGCCGTCGCCCGTATCGCAAACAGCCGCATTGGCTTCGACCGCCCGCATGATTTCGGACGCGATGAGATGCGCGCTGACACCTTCGAACGGATAGCTCGCATGGGATGGCTGGCCAACCACGAAAGCAAAGGGAAGCTGTTTGCCGATGGTGCCACGATAGATGGCGCGGCCTTCCGCACCCTCGCCCTGATCGCTTGTAGCATCCAGATTGATACCGGCAGCGATATCGAGACCCCAACGTTCGACAAGTTCCGGCAAGGCGTCGCGCAGACTGCGCATTCCCCGCGACCCGCGTTCTTCGTCAGGTGTAGCGTACAGGATCAGATTGCCTTCCCGGTCCGGCTGCTGCGAGAAACGTTCCAATACCGCAATACCTGCGGCGACCCCGCTTTTCATGTCGAGCATGCCTCGGCCGGGAATGTAATTTCCGCTCCTGAAATCGGCGAGAGCCTTTTCCTCGTTCGGTGCAAGTGGACGGCTCGAAAGGTCAGCAAGAAGCGCTTCAAGCAAGGCGTCGGGCTCAAAAGCCAGATGTTTCAAATCCCGGTAATTGCCGGTTTCCACCACATCGAAATGGCCGGCCAGCGCCAAAGTCCGCCGCCCGGTGCCGCGAACGACCGCAACGACATTCCTGGTCATTGGTGAACCGTGGCTGTCGATGACAGCAATGTCGTCAGGATTTTCCTGGAAGTAGGGAATCTCGCGCAAAAGTTCGGCAAGCTTGGGTCCGAACGATGCCTCGTCAGGTGTTCCGGTCTCACTTGGCCATTTCACCATGCGATAGGAGAGTTCTCGCACCCGTTCCGTCGGGTTCCATTCATTTGGGCTTGCCACGGTCTTTCCTCGCTCAATAGTTCCCCGTCTCCGTACCTTGGGCAAGGTACAGGCGGGTCTCATGATCTGTTTTAAAAAGTCACTTACTGGTTGAGATACTTTTTCAGGAACGCACGCGTTCTCTCATTTTCCGGATTGGTGAAGATCACATCCGGCTTGCCTTCCTCCACCACCACGCCCTTGTCCATGAACAGCACCTTGTCGGAGACTTCAGCCGCGAAACGCATTTCATGGGTCACGATCAGCATGGTCATATGCTCCTGCGCGAGCTGTTTCATGACCTGGTTGACCTCCTCGACCAGTTCCGGATCGAGCGCGGATGTCGCTTCGTCAAACAGCATGACTTTCGGCTGCATCGCGAGTGCGCGGGCGATTGCCACACGCTGCTTCTGTCCGCCCGACAGACGCGACGGATACATGGAAGCCTTGTCGGCGAGACCGACTTTCTTCAAAAGGGAAACGGCCAGTTCCTGGGCTTCCTGCTTGCTCTTGCCCTTCAACTTGATAGGCCCGAGCGTGATGTTTTCCATGACATTGAGATGCGGGAACAGATTGAAGTGCTGGAAAACCATGCCCATCTGCTGGCGCACGGCATTGATATGCCGCTCGAAGGCACGTCCGCTCAACGACTGGTTCACCTGTACGCCGTCAAGCAGAATCTGGCCCGAATTGACTGTTTCCAGATGGTTGATGGAGCGAAGCAACGTGCTTTTACCGGAACCGGAAGGGCCGATAATGGCAATGATTTGGCCGCGTTCGACCGACAGGTTGATGCCTTTGAGAACCTCGAGTGCGCCATAAGCCTTGTGGACGTCGCGCACTTCCACCATGGGTTTGCTGTTACTCATCGGTAAGCCTCGACTTTCTTTTCCATCCAGTGCAATCCGGCTTCCAGGATGAGATTGAGTACGTAGAAGATCACTGCGGCAGTGATGTAGAATTCAAACGGGCTGTAGGTTTCACTGATCGCCTGCTGCGATGCATGCACCAGCTCGGTAATCCCGATTACCGACACGAGAGCCGTGTCCTTCAGAAGGGCAATCAGGTTGTTGCCCACCTGCGGGAGCGCATTGCGCACGGCCTGCGGTACGATGATGTAGCGCAAGGTCTGACCGCTGCCGAAGCCTAGCGAACGGGCGCCTTCGTTCTGCCCCGGATCGACGGTCAGGATCGCAGTGCGGAAAAGATCGGAATTATAAACCGCGAAATGCAGGCCAAGGCCTATAATGCCGGTCCACAAGGCGGGAATGTTGATGCCGATCTGCGAGAGGCCATAGTAGAGCAGGAAGAGCTGCAGGAGCAGAGGCGTGCCCATGAACAGCCAGATGAAGAAACGAACCGGATAACGTACCAGCCAGTTGCCGTATAGGACGAGCAAGGCAAACGCGATGCCGCCGAAGAAGCTGACGATAGATGAGGACACAGCGATGATGAGCGTCCACCAGACGCCGGTCATCAGCAGTTCAGTATAAGGCGGGACGATGGAGAAATCGAGTTGCATGGTGTCACCGCCTATTTGAGTGCGTAGCGGGCTTCGAGGAAATCGACGAAGCGTGCAACGATATAGATGAGGACCATGTAGATGGCCGCAGCGATCCCGAAGATTTCAAAGGGCCGGTAGGTCGAGCCGATGAAGCGCTGGGCCGTATAGGTCAGTTCGACCACCGAAATCGCTGAAACCAGAGCGGACCCCTTGATCAGCATCACGGTGTTGACGCCGAGCGAGCGGATCATCAGGCGGGCTGCCTGCGGCAGCACTACAAAGCGCATCGACTGTCCGCTGCTGAAACCGATGGAACGGGCAGCTTCGTTCTGGCCGGCATCCACCGTCAGAATGGCGCCTCGCATGGCTTCGGCGTAATAGGCGCCGATATTGAGCCCAAGGCCAATGGCACCGGCTGCGAAAGGCTCAAGATTGATGCCGATCTGCGGCCCGCCGAAATAGAGAACGAAGAGCTGCAGAAGACACGGGGTGCCGCGAAACACGCTGACGTAAGCGGCTCCGATAAAACGCAAGGGCCAGAAGCGCGATAGTTTCGCAGCTGTGGCAAGTGCGCCGACGCTCAGTCCTATAAGAATGGCCAGCGCCGATATTTCGACGGTGACCAGGGCGGCTTCCAGAAAATATGGAAAGACCTCCGCCATCAAAGAGAAATTCATCATCTCCCCTTTCCTGTCTGGAGAACCAAGTCGGAAAGACATGTTGCCGGGACAATTGTGGAACAGCCATCCCGGCAAGGGGTTTCAAATAGTTAGCGGATGTCGCGGCCGATCCATTTGGTCGAGATCTTCTCGTAGGTGCCATCGGCCTTCATGTCGTCGAGAGCCTTGTTGATGGCATCCTTCAGCTCAGGATTACCCTTACGCAGGGCGATGCCGACATTGTCGGTGCCCTGAAGCTCAGGCGTATCGAGCTGGCGAACCTTCTCGCCGCTTTCCTTGATGGCGATCAGGATCGGAATATCATCCGAAGCAATGGCGTCGACGCGACCTGAACGAAGCTCCAGCAGTAATTCCGGAATGCCCTTATAGGTGCGAACCGTCCAGCCGCCCTGCTCGCGCGCCCACTTGTCGCTGGTTTCACCAAGCGTAACGGCGATGGTCTTGCCCTGCTTCAGTTCGTCCATGGACTTGATCGGGGAAGCTTCCGTCACGAAGATGCCACGGCCACCACGATAATAAGGGCCTGCAAAATCGACGGCCTTTTCACGTTCGGGCGTGATGCTCATGCTGCCGACGACCACATCGAACTTGCCCGCGCGCAGACCGGCAATGATGCCATCGAAAGCGGTGGTTACGACAACCGGCTTCACACCAAGGCGCTTGGCGATTTCAGTGCCGATATCGACGTCGAAGCCAACAACCTGGTTCTGACCGTCGACAAAGCTGAATGGCGGGAAAACGCCGCTCATGCCGATGCGCAATTCACCGCTCTGCTTGACCTTTTCAAGGTCATTCGCCTGCGCGGGTGCGAGCATCATCAGGGCACCGATGCCAGCGGCAATAAGTGAAGACAGAAGAGTTTTCATTTCGTTTTCTCCTAAGTGATCGTGACGCGATCACGGGCGACGCCCGTTCCGAGCGCCCGGCTGGACGCATCTTTCCAGATCACCGACGCCTGAAGGGCGGCGGCAAATTGCTCGGGAAAACAGATTCGGAACAGGCAAGATCGTCGCATCCTGGTTATCCAGGAGCGGAAAAACGAAACGTTTCATCGATCCACCTCCGAAATTCCCCCGCCGGTTGCGTTGCTGCTTGTCCGGCTTGTTTGTTTTCAAGCACGCTAACGGAGCAAAGGATCAACGAAAACGCCAATTCTGTATAGAAAAGTCCAACAATCTGCGATAAACGCAATCAAACTGACGAAATCGTCAAAAGGCGGTGTGACGATGGATGATCTGGATCAACGATTAATCTCGGAACTGCGTATCAATGCACGTGCGTCCATCCCGACACTGGCAAGCATCCTTGGGGTAGCGCGCGGTACGATCCAGAGCCGGATGGAGCGTTTGATCGCATCGGGCGTCATTGCTGGCTTTACGGTCCGGCTGAAAGATCATGGGTCTACAGACATGATCCGTGGCATCATGATGATCGAACTGACTGGACGAAACATCAAAAGCGTTATCGCGACATTGCGTAAAAATCCGGGCTTTTCCGCAGTGAACACGACAAACGGCACCTGGGACCTGATCGCCGAGATCGAAGTCCCCAATATGAATGAATTTCACCGGCTGGTAACAGGCATTCGTGCCATGGACGGGATTGCAAAGTCCGAGACGCACATCTTTCTCGGACCCGCATAAGTCCCGACGGTTATTCGGCAGCTTCCGCCCCGTAACCGAACTGCATAACCCCTTGCGGCGCAGAAACGCCGGGCAGAATACGACCATCATTCACCGGCGTTCCCATCTGGATAGTCATGGGAATGACACCGGCCCAGATCGGCAGCGCATAATCGGCATCGTCATCCTTCGGTGGGCCGGAACGGATTTTTGCTGAAGCCTCGTTCAGTTCCAGTTCGAGAAGCATGGTGGCCTTCAGCTCCTTTGCCATCATCGGGCGCAATCCTTCCCAGCGACCGGGGAAAAGGCCGTTTACGAAACTGCGCAGGTGATGCTCCTTCATCGCGACGTCGGAAACTTTGCGCGCTGTCCCAAAAGCCATGACCGAGCGATAATTGCAGGAATGATGAAACGCGGAACGTGCGAGAACCAGTCCGTCGAGCAGGGTAAAACTGACGCAGACTTCCGCCTGGTCGCAGCTTTCCAGCATTCGGCTGGCGGATGAGCCGTGCCAGTAGATGGAATTGCCTTCCCGCCAGACAAGCGTTGGCGTGACATAGGGCGTTCCGTTGAACACATAGGCCACATGTGCCAGAGGTTGGGCATCAATGATTGCATGAACCGTGGCTGCATCATAGGCGCCGCGTTCGTGCAGGCGCTTTACGCGACTGCGTTCGGTGGGGGCTTTCGTCATGGCCGATATTTCTCCTTTATATCTGGCCAAACTGCCTGCATAGTGGCTTTGACAAAATAGCCACTTTGACCGAATACGAAGATGCCAATTTCCAATACACTTCCGGAGTTCGGGATCGATCGCGGCAGCGATATTCCGCTTAGCGCCCAGTTGGTTGACCAGATAAGGCAAGCCGTTTTAGCCGGACGGCTGAAGCCCAATGCCAGACTGCCGTCCACCCGCGCCTTATCCTTGGAGCTTGGCTTGTCGCGAACAACGGTCCTTGCGGCATTCGATCAGTTGATTGCTGAAGGCTATCTGGAGGGAAGGCTGGGTTCGGGCACTCACGTCGCCGCTGAACTTCCCGACAGCAGCCTTACCGTAAATCAACCGCCTCTTCATGTGATTGACCAGCTGCATTTTCACCGGGAGAATCCAAAGCCCTTTCGTCTCGGCGTATTCGACAGCGATCATTTCCCCCACGATGAGTGGGGAAAGCTACTGGGCCGCATCTGGCGCAAGCCTTCCCCGGACCTGTTGAACAGTGACGATGTATTCGGCTTCTATCCTCTGCGTTCATCGTTGGCCCGCCATTTGCACGAATGGCGCGGCATGGTCGTGTCGCCGGAGCAGATCATAATAACCGGCGGCAGCGCAGATGCGCTTTCACTGATCCGGGAAGCCTTGTTCACCCACGGCGACAGGCTGTGGATGGAAGAACCGGGTTATCCACCGGCGCGTAAGATCCTTGGCGTCAATGGCCTGAACATCATTCCTGTCCCGGTCGACGGCGGAGGACTCGATGTTTCCACCGGTCGAAACAAGGCCGATGATGCGCGCGGTGCTTTTGTTACCCCGGCACGGCACCACCCGACAGGCGTAACCATGACCTTGGGACGCCGTCTCGAACTGATTGCCTGGGCAAGAGAACGTGATGCGATAATCATCGAGGACGATTACGACAGTGAGCATCGTTATATCGGCCAGCCGCTGCCGGCGCTGATGTCGCTGGACCCGGACCGTATTCTTTATATCGGAAGCTTCTCCAAGGTCTTCTCTCCCGTCTTGCGGCTCGGCTTTCTGATCGTGCCGTCGCATAGGGTGGCGCAATTTCGGGAACTACGTCAGACGTTGTTTCCCGCGCCCTCGCCGCTCGCGCAGCCAGCCCTGTCCGCGTTCATTGAAACGGGGGCCTTTGCGCAGCACATAAGACGCATGCGCCGCATCCATGCCTCGCGCCGCCGCAAACTGATAGCAGCGCTCGCACCCGGAGAACCTAACCTGTTCCGGATTGAAGCCCCGCCTGCCGGACTATCCTTACTGTTGGCCCTGCCAGAGGGACAAAGCGATACACATCTCGCGTCCCTTCTGGCAGAGGCTGATATCGAGGTTCATCCGCTATCGACGCTCTTTACAAAACTGACGCCACGTCAGGGACTTATCCTCGGTTTCTCAGGATTTGATGAAACCGCACTGGAAAATACTGCAACAGCTTTGATAAAAATCCTCAAACAGTCGAATTAAAGAATTTGCATTAGCAATTTCGTAAACTTTGGATTCAGCTTTTCCCGGTAAGCTTTGATTAGCAATTAGCTCGGGAGGAGCGTTGCAACCCATTTGTTTTGCGTCACGGGTGCTCATGCGTTCTTCGGTTGTATCAGTCATTGCCCTTGCCTGCGCTGCCTTGACGGGTTGTACGTCAAGCTCCGGCGTCGACAGCATCATGCTCCAGTCGAAAACCTCGGCCGAGACCACGAGTTCGGTGGTCCGCCCGGTTCCGCCCGCTCCTTTGGGTGAAATGGCGAGCGCATCCCAACCGATGCCTGCCGCCAGCCCGGAGGAAGTACTGGCATGGGCAGGCCCTATTCCAGATGCCGGTCCATTCAAGGCAGAGCCCCCAGCACCTGTTGCACCGCGACCGCAGCCACAGGAGCGGCCGCAAGCCCGCATTTCGGTACCGGCTCCGGACGTCGCGGCCTACCCACCCGTGCGCCTTGCACCGCAGGAACGATCCAGAGTCTATAGCCACCGCTTTCGCGATGCGAAGCCAATCAATTTCGGACGTTCATCGCCGCGCAAGCTGGCGGTGCATGGCGTGGATGTATCCCGCTGGCAGGGCGATATCGATTGGGTGAAACTGCGCACGCAGGGCGCAAATTTCGCTTATATCAAGGCTACTGACGGGGGTGACCACCTCGACCCAATGTTCCGCAAGAACTGGCGCGAAGCGAAAGCCGCTGGCATCAAACGCGGTGCCTACCATTTCTTCTATTGGTGCCGCGTGGCAAGCCAGCAGGCAGATTGGTTCATCCGCAATGTTCCCAAGGAAGCCGATGCGCTTCCTCCGGTCATCGATGTGGAATGGAATGGCGATTCGTCCTGCAAGAGACGGCCATCCCCGGCGCAGGTGCGGGAAAAAATGCAGGTCTTCATGGACAAGCTGGAGCAGCATTATGGCAAGCGGCCGATCATCTATACCGCTCCGGATTTCTACGACGACAATCTGAAAGGTGCTTTCACCAATTATCCATTCTGGCTGCGCGCAGTTGCACAGCACCCATCCAAGGTCTATCCGGGTCGTCCATGGACGTTCTGGCAGTATTCCGGATCGGGCCTGTCACAGGGCGTGAATGGCAAGATCGACCTGAATGTGTTCCACGGTTCGGAAGACGACTGGCACAGATGGCTGGCGCGTGCCGCCAGTTGATTGCCGTCAAAAGCTGGCGACAGACCAGTTTGAATGATATGAGATCACATCAGGGATAACCGAAGCTTTGCCTCGAAACCCGGCATGCAACATCGCCATGCCGGGCCGCTTGTCGCCCGCATGGTGTTACCATGAAAGGGAACGGCAAACATGGATACCCGGATATTTGCGCTGGCGCTGGCAACATTCGTTACCGGCACCGCCGAGAATATTATTGTAGGCATTCTTCCCGGCATCGCCCGCGGCCTGGATGTTTCTGTCAGCGCCGCCGGTCAGTTGACCTCAATCTTCTCTATTACCTTTGCGCTTGCCGCTCCGCTGGCGCTCGTCCTCACCACGCGGTTTGAGCGGAAAGTCATTCTGGTCTCTGCGTTGGGTGTTTTCATTGCAAGCAATATCCTCGCGAGCTTGAGCCCCAATTACGGGGTTCTGTTTGCCGCGCGTATCGGGATGGCGATGGCAAGCGCGGCGGTTTGCCTGATCGCCACGATGCTGGCAACGGAATTGGTCACCCCGGCAATGCGCGGGCGCGCCATCGGAATCATATTCGTGGGTATCAGTGGTTCGATGGTCGCCGGTGTTCCCACGGGAATGATGATCAATGAGTGGCTTGGCTGGCGCGCGGTTTTCCTTTGCCTGGCATCAGCCGCAGCTTTGGTTCTGCTTCTGTCAATGCGTACATTGTCCGGCGCGGGGCGCAGCCGGCGCGGCTTGCCGCCTTACACGCCGCACCTGAAATCTTTCCGGTTGGTATCGGCGCAACTGGTTTCCATCCTGATGATCGGCGGTCATTTCGTGTTGTTCGCCTACCTCACACCCTATCTTATGGAAGCGGTGCACGTCTCTTCGCAGAGAATTATATGGGCGATGTTGGCCTTTGGGCTGGCTGGCATGACGGGCGGGTATCTCGGCGGCCTGCTTGCTGACAAGCTATCGCCGCGACTGGCCATCGTGCTGACGCCACTCCTCTATCTAACGGCGTTGATGGCAATACCGGTTGCGATCAACTCCAGCACTGTTTTCGGTATGGTGCTGATGATCTGGGCTTGTTTAAGCTGGATGATATCGCCCGTCGTGCAGAGTTTTCTCATGACAACCGATCCCGCAACAGCGGACGCCGGGGTCGGGATCAACCTGTCTGCCATGCACGTGGGCGTGGCCCTGGGCACGGCAACAGGCGGGCTTGCGTTAGAGTACATGTCATTGCAGGCCCTGCCCTGGACAGGGTCTGTTCTGGTCGGGCTGTCCTTGCTATGTGCTCTTAGCGCTTCCCGATCTTTTCCAGGTCGTATGGCGTCGATTGATACATCTCGTTGATCCAGTTTCCGAACAGAAGATGCGCGTGGCTGCGCCAGCGATTTTCCGGCTGGCGCGTCGCATCGTCTCCGGGGAAATAATTGGCCGGAACCTTCGTGTCGGGCTGAGCCTGAATGTCGCGGAAATACTCATCCGCAAGCGATGTGGTGTCATACTCCACATGATTGAACATATGCAGCGAGCGGTGATGTGGATCGTCCAACAGACAGAGACCCGTCTCCGGACTGTCGACCAGCACCTTCAACCCGCTATCGGCCGGAATGTCGCTCTTGCGCACTTCGGTCCACCGGGAAACCGGAATCTTGAAATCATCCGAAAATCCGCGGAGATATGGTGAAGACGGAGCAAGGTTGCGCTGGCTATAGACACCCGAAGCCTTGTCCGGCAGTTCATATTTGCCCATACCATGGAAATGATGGACGGCAGCCTGCGCCGCCCAGCATATATTCAGCGTCCGGTGCACATGGGTCTGCGTCCAGTCGAAAACACGCTGCATTTCGTCCCAATAGGTGACTTCCTCGAATTCGAGACGCTCGACCGGGGCACCCGTGATGACAAAGCCGTCGAAGCGTTGCTCCCGCACATCTTCCCACGGCTGATAGAAGGACAGCATGTGATCGGCAGGCGTATGGCGCGCCACATGGTTGGTAATCCGGACGAGCGTCAGCTCCACCTGCAACGGTGTTGCGCCGAGAAGACGCGCAATCTGCGTCTCGGTCGTGACCTTGTTCGGCATCAGATTGAGGAGACCGATCTTCAGCGGACGAATATCCTGACGAATGGCATCTGCTTCGCGCATGACCATAACGCCCTCGGCCTGGAGAACACTGGTTGCTGGCAGATCGTCAGGAATTTTAATCGGCATGTCGCGTCGGTCCCTAGTTTATGTCGGAGCTGACGCGAGTGGCTTTATCCGTATATTTGCCGGTTGGGCCACATCCTCCCTTTACAGAGAGTACCACCTTGCCCGGAGAGGCAGGTTGGCGTTGGGCGTCGCCCCAACTCTTGATGTGATGTCACTTCTACTCAAACTCTTTCAGGGTGGCAATAGGGTTTAAGTGCCACCTCGAACTGTTTGAGAAATTTCCTTTTCAGCGGCTGGCCATTGCGCGAAATCAGCACTGCCATAGACACGGAATTTGGAATGAACGGCCTTTAAATATGTCCCATTGCGGCTTTCAGCGCACTCACGCGCTGGGCTGATGTTCGAAATGATCGTTCCCCAGCGAAACCGAACGCGATTGCACGAGAATCTTTTTCTTCGACTGCGACGCGACATGAAGCATGAACTTCTGTCGCGCCGGTGGCCTCGATTATCCGACCTACATTGCCGGCACTGACGCCGCTGCCGGGCATGATGCTGATGCGCTTGCCGGCCTTTCCCGCCAAATGCCGCAGATTGTCCAGTCCCTCTTCCGCGGTCTGGGAGAGGCCGGACGTCAGGATGCGTTCGAAACCAAGCGCGATTGCCTGCTCCAACGCGGTCTCCGCGTCAGGCACGAGATCGAAGGTGCGGTGAAGCGTGGTTCCGAGACCTTTTGCCTCTGCAATCAGTCTTTCCAGCAAGGTAACATCCAGAGAACCATCGGCAAGCGAAGCACCGAGGACGACCCCTGCCAAGTCGGCATTTCTGGCGTTGCCAATATCTGCCGCCATGATGGCTTCGTCTTCAGCCGAAAAGCAAAAGCTGCCCGCACGGGGTCTGATCATTGCGTAGACTGGGATCGGCGCATCTGAAGCAAGCTCCATCAATGCCTGCGAGGGCGTCAAACCGCCCAGTTCAAGGGCGGAACAGAGTTCGATGCGATCCGCGCCACCTTCGATCGCCGAATATAGGCCTTCGGCGCTATCCACGCAGACTTCGAGTAACACGCTCACGCCTGATGCCCCAATATTGCTGCCCCGACCAAACCGCCATCGCTTCCGAATATTCCGGGAACGACTATAGGCTGCTCCGTTTTGCGCAGGATTCGGGCTCTCACCGCCTCGTCAATCGCTGAAATCAGCTCGGACGCCGTGGCAAGCCCGCCACCCACGGGAATGATCGATGTGCCGGTTACGTTGACGACGGCAGCCAGCGGATCGGCAACGAGTTGGAGATAGGCTGAGATTGTCCTTCCGGCCATCTGACAGCCGTCGAGCCAATCCTGCATAATTCTATGGCTCGTTGCATCGGCCGCATTCAGAAAACGGTGCAGCCTCTCAATCCCGCGCGCGCCGCCGACGGTATCGACACAACCGCTTTGCCCGCAACCGCAACTGAAGCGCGGGACCAGCACAGTTTGTCCATCGAGGTCCACCGATGTGTTGAGGATCGGGCCATGTCCCCATTCACCAGTCAATCCGCCCTTACCTCGAACCAGCCGGCCATCGACAACAAGCCCACCGCCGACGCCTGTGCCCAGCACTGCGCAGAAGACGATATCGTGGCCCTTACCGGCGCCTTCAATCGCTTCTGCCAGCGTCAGACAATCGGCATCATTGGCCGCGATGACCCGGCGCTGCAGGCGCTCCCCAAGTTCGAGACTTAGCTTGTGACCGGTAATGCAGGGAATATTTGCCGACAGCGCAGTCGTTGTATCCGGATCGACCAATCCGGCGATGGAGAGGGCAAGTGGCCACTCCTCTTTCGACGCGTGAGTTCGTAGCGCCGTTTCCAGCGCGCGCCCAAATTCTTCCCAGCTGTCAGCGGGAGTGGGGAGCTTTTCGAGAAGCTCGATATTTCCCGGATGCGTCGAGCGCGCAAGCCGAATGAAGGATCCACCGACATCTGCCGCGAGAACAGTTCCAGACCTTTGAGACTGACGCGTGCTTCTGTGGTGCATGGTCGATCTTCCGCCGATACGTTTCGATGTATCATCCAATCATCGCAAATGTACCGGCAGTCAATCGCGGGGCGCAGTCTTTCCTAAGGTTTCGACGCTACAAGCGAGATGTTCATACCTTGCGGATCCTTGCATTGAACGACCCACTCGCCGTTCGGTACCTCCATAGGTCCTTGCAGGACGGTTCCGCCAAGAGACTTGACCCTGTCGGCTGCATCCTTGACGCCTTCCACCATGAAGTAAAAACCCCAGCCGACCGGTGTGCCGGGAGGCGCGGTCATGATGCCTCCATGATCGGCGCCATCGACGCTGAATACTTTGTAATTGCCCATAGGGCCCATGTCGAAATTGCGTGAGAGTTTCCAGCCAAACACTTTCTCGTAGAAGGGAAAAACCGTCTCGCAGTCCTTCGCATAAAGTTCGTGCCAGCCCGGATGTCCCGGTTTGCGTGAACCGAAATCAACCGGTGCCGGCATATCCCCCATCGGTTCGAAAAGCGCAAAGATGCCGTCTTGCGGGTCGGACACAATCGCGAACCGTCCGATATTCGGGATATCCTGTGGCGCCCTCAAAACCTTGCCGCCTTCCGCTTCCACTTTCCGCGCATATTCGTCGGCATTCGCCACGCCGACATAACCGAGCCAACCCGCCTGGCCGCCGCAATCCTCCTTCGGCATGTCCGCCATCGACATCATGCCTGCAATCATGCATCCGGGCACTTCGAACAGCGTATATTTCATGCCGGGAACACCGGCGTCCTTCGCCGCCCAACCGACGACTTTGGTATAAAAATCCTGCGCGCTGTCCGTGTCTGTCGTCATAAGTTCGTACCAGACGAACGGAGATGAGCCCTGTTTCATTGAACGTACTCCCTTGGTTCTCTCTTTTGTTCGAACGATCAGCTACAACAGCTATGACCGGATGCCTTTGTTTCGTATTCATCGTGCCGCTTGACGAAATGCATCGTCCCGTTTTCGTTGCGGCCCTTCGGCGCCCGATCAAGGATCATCAACGTGCCTATCCATTCTTCAATGCCGCGGGCATAGCTGGAATAGGTGTGATAGATCGTGCCGTTGTCATCCTTGTAGAAGGCGCTCATGCCCGGCAACTCATCGAAGGCGTCTTCTGCGGCAAGCTCGTTGAAATTGTAGAACACCCGATTGTTTTCGAGCTCTTCCTTCGTGAAGGAGACGTGATAATCGAAGTTGAAATCGCTGCCTTCCGATGAGACCCATGGGAAATGCCATCCCATCCGCTTCTTGTAGGCTTCAAGCTTTGCCAGCGGTCCGCGCGAAACGGCAACGAGCGTGACATCATGATTGTTGAGATGCGCCACCGCGCCATCAAAATTGTCGGCAAGAAACGAACAACCCGTGCAGCCTTGATCCCAGTCAGGTCCGAACATGAAATGATAGATCAGCAACTGGCTGCGCCCGTCGAACAGATCGGAAAGCGTTTTCCGTCCCGAAGGCGTATCGAACGTATAGTCCTTGTCTACCTTCACCCATGGCAGGGCTTGCCGCTCACGATTGACCTTGTCGCGCAGATGGGTGGCTTCTTTCTCGCTTGCCAGAAGCGCACGCCGCGCCTCAAGCCAAACTTCTCGGGATACGACCTCGTTCATGGTGCAAGCCCTCCTCCGGCTTTTGCTCCCGCCCGTAGATATCGATGTTCCTGCTTGACGATTTACATTGATATCAATATTAATAAATCATGTCAAATAGCCGTGATGTACCTTTTGAAACAACGCTTCTGGTTCGTGATACCTGCCTTTGCTTGCATGTTCAGCGCGCCGCCCGCGCCCTCGCCCGCCGCTTTGACGATGCCCTGCGCCCGGTAGGGCTAACGAACGGCCAGTTCTCCTTGATGATGTCGCTCAATCGCCCGGTGCCTCCACCAATGAAGCCGGTCGCGGAGCTTCTGGCCATGGATCAAACCACGCTGACCGCGGCGCTGAAGCCGTTGCAGCGGCAAGGCTGGGTGAAGATCATCGTGAATCCCGACGACAGGCGCGAGCGATTATTGCAACTCACACCCGAGGGCAAAGCTACTCTTGCGGCAGCCGTGCCGATCTGGAAGGCTACCCATCTGGACATTGAGAAGCAGCTCGTAAATGGCAATGGCGACGAAGTTCGTCGCAACCTGCTGGTTATGTCATCGGTGTGATTTGCTGCGCCTCCTTCAGAAATGCCCAGCCCTCGCAGACAAGCGGTCTGGAAATCGCAATCTACAGGTATACATTGATGTCGAACGGTCGCGTACTGCTGGGAACGGGCCGGTCACTCGCCGATTGATCCAGCAAGCAGGCGGAAGTAATGAGCGAACAGCGTGTCCCCCATCTTGTCGTTGTCGGCGCCGGTTTTGGCGGATTGCAATTGATCCACGATCTCAAGAACGTCAATGTGCGGATTACATTGATCGATCAGCGTAACCATCATCTTTTCCAGCCGCTTTTATATCAGGTTGCGACAACCATCCTCGCCACATCCGAAATTGCCTGGCCGATCCGCCACCTGTTTCGGGACCGCACTGAAGTGACCACACTGCTGGGTACAGTCACCGATGTGGATACGGAACTCCGGCAGGTGCAACTCGAAAACGGCACAGAAATTTCATACGATATCCTCGTCCTCGCCACGGGCGCACGCCACGCTTATTTTGGCAACGATCAGTGGGAAGCGCTGGCGCCCGGACTGAAGGCGCTTGAGGATGCAACAACCATTCGCCGCCGTCTGCTCCTCGCCTTCGAGCGCGCTGAACGCGAAACCGAGGAAGCAAAACGGAAGGCGCTGCTGACATTTGCCATCGTTGGCGGCGGGCCGACTGGCGTGGAGCTCGCAGGCATTATCGCAGAGCTCGCCAAGCAAACCATATGGCCTGAATTTCGCAATATCGATACGCGGCAAACGCGCGTAATGCTGCTCGAAGCGGGTCCGCGCATTCTGGCCGCCTTTCCGGAAGATCTGTCCGACTATGCATTGAGAGCACTGGAAAAACTGGGCGTGGAAGTACGGCTCGGGATTCCAGTGAAGGACATAACAGCCGAGGGCGTTACAGTCGGCGAAGAGTTCATTCCGTGCCGCACGGCAATCTGGGCGGCTGGCGTTGCGGCTTCCCCTGCCGCCACGTGGCTGGGCGCGGAGAGCGACCGTGCCGGACGCGTCAAGGTTCTATCAAACCTCAATGTTCCCGGGCATAAAGACATCTTCGTCATCGGGGATACGGCCTGGGTTGAGGGACCGGACGGGAAGCCGGTTCCGGGCATAGCGCCTGCCGCCAAACAGCAAGGTGCCTACGTTGCCACGGTCATAAAAAGCCGCATTGAAGGACAAACGCCGCCAATGCCGTTCCGTTACAAGCATCAGGGCAATCTCGCCACCATTGGCAGAGGCGCTGCTGTGGTCGATATGGGCCGCTTCAAGCTGAAAGGCATTATCGCGTGGTGGTTCTGGGGTATTGCACACATCTTCTTCCTGATTGGAACAAGAAGCCGTGCCGCGGTCGCGTGGAGCTGGCTGTGGACCTATATTTCCGGCCAGCATAGCGCCCGGTTGATCACCCAAGGCAAATCTGTCGAACGATGAATATGAAACGGCCCGCCAGAAGCGGGCCGTTTCCTTTCAAGTCGTCACTATTATTCAGCGGGTTCCAGCTGCGGAATAACATCCGTGATGAGAGGCGCACCGTTCATCGCTGCGGCGAGCTTGTCCGTGTCGAGTTCATTTTCCCAACGCGCCACCACAATGGTCGCCACCGCATTGCCGACAAGATTTGTCAGTGCCCGGCATTCGGACATGAAGCGATCGATACCCAGGATCAGAGCCATGCCCGCAACCGGAACGGCCGGAACGACAGACAGTGTCGCCGCCAGTGTAATAAATCCGGCGCCTGTAATGCCCGCCGCCCCCTTGGAGCTCAGCATCGCCACCAGCAAAAGCAGAATCTGATCGCTCAACGACAGCGGGATGTCCGTCGCCTGCGCGATAAAGAGCGCGGCCAGCGTCATGTAGATATTGGTGCCATCCAGATTGAACGAATAGCCGGTCGGAATGACCAGTCCCACCACCGAACGCTTGCAGCCGGCCTTTTCCATCTTGTCCATCAGCGCTGGCAGGGCCGCTTCCGACGAAGACGTACCCAGAACCAGAAGCAGTTCCTCCTTGATGTACCGGATGAGCGCGAGGATCGAGAAGCCATTGTAGCGGGCGACCGCTCCCAGAACGACAAGCACGAACAGCAGGGAAGTGAGATAGAAGGTGCCGATCAACAGTGCGAGATTGGCAATCGAACCGATACCATATTTACCGATGGTGAACGCCATGGCACCAAATGCGCCGATTGGAGCTGCCTTCATCAGGATTGCAACCAGCTTGAAAACCGGTGCAGTCAAGACATGAAGAAAATCGGTAACAGGCTTGCCCTTATCGCCGACCAAAGCCAGTGCGATACCGAACAGGACGGAGAAGAAGAGCACCTGCAGGATGTCGCCCTCAGCGAATGCGCCGACAATTGTCGTTGGAATTATGTTGCTCAGGAAACCCGTGATGGTCTGCTCGTGTGCCTTGGCGGCATAATTGGCAACGGCCTTCGGATCAAGCGAAGCCGGGTCGATATGCATTCCTGCGCCCGGCTGCACGACATTGGCGACGATAAGCCCGACGATCAGGGCCAGTGTCGAGAATGTCAGGAAGTAGATCATCGCCTTACCGGCAACGCGACCTACCTTCTTCATGTCGGTCATACCGGCGATGCCGGTTGCAACGGTCAGAAAGATGACCGGAGCGATAATCATTTTGACGAGCTTGATGAACGCATCGCCAAGCGGCTTCAGCTGCGTTCCCAGTTCGGGGTAAAAATGACCAAGGAGAATACCGGCAGCAATAGCCACCAACACCTGTACATAAAGGTGCTTGTAAAAGGGAATAGGACCACGCGGCGAAGCCGCGGCGCCTGTCGGTACTGCAATCATGACGTCCTCCGTTCGGCCCAGCTGGAACTCGTTCCAACCTCCCGAGCCATTCAGTCTCAAGTTTCAGCGATCAGAACCGCTGCTGAGTTGTTTGATTGCAATCTCCGTGCCAGTCTACGACGCTAGGTCTAAGTTATTGTTTTTAAATATTTTAATATGTCTTACGGTGACGGGCCTCGATAAAAAGTGCGATTATCCGCACATTTCTATTTCTCCCATGTCTGAAATATTGCACAATAAAGTGATGAGCCCGCCCCCTTCCACCATGGACATTCTAACCCTGCCCACAAACGCCAGCCGTCGCCCATGGGCGCTGTTTGGTTTGTTTTGGGCGGTGGTTTTTGCACTCGCTTTCTGGATCGTCGGCGACCTGGCGCGAGACAAGGCCATGCTGGCATTGAGCGAGCAGGCCCGGATCGATGCCAACCTCAATACGGCATTGTTGCGCGCAGTTCTCGACAAGCAGCGCGCTTTGCCTCTGGTGCTGTCAAAGGACCGGGCACTGGAAGCTGCGCTACAGGACAAGACGCCCGCTACGATCACTCCCCTGAACGAAAAACTGGAGGCGCTCGCGCGCGGCACGCAGGCAGCGGTCATCTATCTTGTCGGCATGGATGGCGTCGCCATTGCTGCAAGTAACTGGCGCGAACCGGACAGCTTCGTCGGCAACGACTACAAATTTCGCCCCTATTTTCACAACGCGTTGAGAAACGGTGATGCCGAATATTTCGCACTCGGCAATGTCAGCAATCGCCCTGGCCTCTACATATCGCGCCGCATTGATGGCCCGAACGGTCCACTTGGCGTGATCGTCGTGAAACTCGAATTCGACCGTCTCGAAAGCGACTGGAACAGTGCCGGCCGTCCAACCTTCGTAACGGACGAACGCAACATAGTGCTGATTACGAGCCTGCCGTCGTGGCGATTCATGACTATCGGGTCAATCGGTCAGGAACAGATCCAGTCAATCCGGGATAGCCTGCAGTTTGGAGACGCACCGTTGGCACCCTTGCCGCTTTCGGTGACTTCATTTGATAGCGGGGACTTTCTGCTGATCGACGCCCTGCTCCCCGGCAACGCGCGCAATACCGACTTTCTTGCAATCCGCTCTGCCGTGCCCTCCACTCCCTGGCAAATGTACAGTCTCGCACCAATTCGTCCGCAAATTCCTGCTGCGGTCCGAGAAGCACGGCTGTTCGCCTTTATCGTTCTGACAGCGATCGCCAGCTTCGCAGGACTTCTCCTGCGGCGCAAACAGAAGCTCGCGGCCCGCATTACCGATGCCCGACGCACACGGATGGAACTTGAAGAGCGGGTGGAAGAACGCACCCGCGACCTCAGCCTGGCGCGGGACAGGCTGCAAGCGGAGATCAGTGATCATCGCCGCACCGAAACGATGCTGCAGGGCGTGCAGCAGGATCTTGTTCATGCCAATCGTCTCGCCATCATGGGTCAGGTCGCAGCAGGCGTGGCGCATGAAATCAACCAACCGGTTGCAACCATCCGCGCTTATGCAGACAACGCAAGAACCTTCATTGAACGCAAGAGACTTTCGGATGCAACCGACAATCTCAACGAAATCGCGGCGCTGACAGATCGCATCGGCACGATCACAGGTGATTTGAAAGCGCTTGCGAGAAAAGGACGTTCTCCTTCCGAGCCAACTTCGCTCAGCAAGGTTATTTCGGGAGCCCTGGTATTGTTGCGAAGCCGTTTTTCCGGACGGATGGACCAACTCGACGTCGTGTTACCACCGCCCGAACTACGCGTCATCGGGCATTCCATCAGGCTCGAACAGGTTTTCATAAACCTGTTCCAGAATGCACTGGAAGCAGTTGATGCAAAAGAAAATGATGGCCGGATAGAAGTCCGAACCCATGTGGAGAATGGCAAGGTCATCATCACGGTCTCCGATAACGGACCAGGCATGCCGCAACATATTCGCGACAATCTGTTTTCGCCCTTCAATACATCGAAGGAAAAGGGACTCGGCCTTGGTCTTGTGATCGTCAAGGAAATCGTCACCGATTATGGCGGGACGATTTCTGCCGAAAGCGGCCCCGCGGGCACGTCTTTCCGCATCGAATTGAGAAAAGCATGATGGATAAATCACCTTCCGTTATTCTGGTCGACGATGACAGGGCGCTGCGGCGCGCCACCCGGCAGACGCTCGAGCTGGCCGGTTTCGATGTTGCAGATTTTCCGAACGCTCTGGATGCCCTGAACAGTGTTACATCTGCTTATGACGGCGTCGTCGTCACGGATGTGCGAATGCCGCAAATCGATGGCCTTCAGCTCTTTGCACGGATCAAGGCGGTTGACGCTGAACTGCCCGTCATCCTGATCACCGGTCACGGTGATATTCCTATGGCCGTGCAGGCCATTCAGGACGGCGCTTATGATTTCATCGCCAAGCCGTTTGCAGCCGACAGGCTTGTGCACAGCATCCGCCGCGCCGGGGAAACGCGCCGACTGGTTCTGGAAAACCGCGCTTTACGCGAAGCCGCGCAGAATGTGGAGGACGATCTGCCGTTGATTGGCCAGACACCCGCAATGGAAAACCTGCGTCGTACCTTGCGGGATATAGCCGATACCGATGTGGATGTGCTCGTAGCTGGCGAAACCGGCAGCGGCAAGGAGGTGGTTGCACAATTGCTGCACAATTGGAGCCGTCGCCGCAAGGGCAATTTCGTAGCTCTCAACTGCGGTGCGTTGCCCGAAACGGTGATCGAAAGCGAATTATTTGGTCACGAGGCAGGCGCTTTCACCGGAGCGCAGAAAAAGCGGCTCGGACGGATTGAACATGCAAGTGGCGGCACGCTGTTTCTGGATGAAATAGAAAGCATGCCGGCTGCGACACAGGTGAAACTGCTGCGCGTGCTCGAGATGCGGGAAATCACCCCGCTCGGTACGAACGAGGTGCGCCCGGTCGATCTTCGCGTCGTGGCGGCCGCAAAGATCGATCTTGCGGACCCTGCACAGAGAGGCGACTTCCGAGAAGACCTGTATTACAGGCTGAACGTCGTCACCCTTTCCATTCCACCACTGAGAGAAAGACGTGAGGATATTCCCTTGCTTTTCGCGCATTTCCTGTCGCGGGCTGCAAAGCGCTTCAATCGCGACGTGCCCGCAATCGAAGCCCCTACGAACCGCTATCTTATGAGTCACGACTGGCCGGGAAATGTCCGCGAGCTCGCCCATTTTGCCGACCGTGTGGCGCTCGGGGTTGAGAAAGCGGTTCATTCGACAACGCTCACGAGCAGCAATCAGGAGCCGCTTCCCAAACGGCTGGAGCGCTATGAGGAAACGATAATTCGCGAAACACTCGCCGCGCATAATGGCAATGTTCAGGAAACTATTGAAGCCCTCGGTATTCCAAGGAAGACCTTTTACGATAAGATGCAGCGTCATGGCATCAATCGTGCGGACTACCGCAGCAACGGCGATTGAGGTTGATCTGTAGCGATATGGGAGGACCATGATGTCGCTGAAACTCTACCTGCATCCCTTCTCGTCTTATTGCCAGAAGGCCATAACAGCTTTCTATGAAAAGGACATAGCCTTCGAAGCAAGAATGCTCGACGGCACCGAACCGGTTGCCAGCGAGTTCGCCGCGCTCTGGCCTTTTGGCAAATTTCCAATCCTGACGCACAACGGAAAACTGGTATTTGAAGCAACCGGAATAATCGAATATCTCGAAGCTGCCTATCCCCATTCCCGACGCCTGATCCCCTTGGAACCACTTGCAAGCGCTGATGTACGCATGTGGGATCGCTTCTTCGATAACTACGTAAACTACCCACAACAGCGCCTTGTCTATATTGCGCTTGGCCGCGAACATGATGATGGCGGCGACCGTTGGCGCGCAATGCTCGATACAGCCTATGCGTTTCTGGATCGGCACATGGCTGGGCGCGAGTGGGCTTCCGGCGATGAGTTCAGTCTGGCTGATTGTGCTGCGGCTCCCTCCCTGCTCTACGCAGATTGGACTTATGCCATTGCCGAAGAGTTCACCAATGTGTGGGCCTATCGCAAACGTCTGCTTGCACGCCCCAGCTATGCCCGTGCACTGGATGAAGCACGACCATTCCGGCATCTGTTCCCGCTCGGAGCGCCAGAAGAAGGCCGGGATTGAAACGTGTTTTGGTGAGGCAGACTACATAGACTGCATGAACGCGCGCAGAACCACAGCCTGGTTATGCTCTTCGTCTTTCGCACCATATAACAGCGTCAGACGACCGCCTTTCTCGCCAGCTTTGGCTATTAGCTCTTTCAGCGCGGGTTTGTTGCGTTCAAGCTCTTCGCGATACTTCTTCTGAAAATCGCTCCATTTTGCCGGATCGTGGCAGAACCATTTGCGAAGTTCGGCTGACGGAGCAATATCCTTGGCCCACAAATCTATATCTGCCTTTTCCTTCGTCATGCCCCGCGGCCAAACCCGGTCCACGAGAACACGGTAGCCATCCTCCGGTGAAGGAGCATCGTAAATGCGCTTCAAATCGATCGTCGTCACGGCGACTGCTCCCCTTTGCAAAACCGAAAATATGACCGTCGGGGCAGTTTCGGCAAGTCCCCCCCTCCGTGAACAAAAGAAAAGGCCGCTGCAAATCGGACATCTCATGTCCGACAGGCAACGGCCTTTGGTGGCAAGAACCGACTGCGAGGGAGCCGCCGGTTATCGCACGAAACGGAAAACTTAGATCTTCTTGGCCGGAGCGGCCTTCTTGTGCGACTTCTTCGCGGTGTGGTGCTTCTTGTGAGCCTTAGCCTTCTTCGCATGATGCTTGGCAACGCTCGTGTGCGTTGCAGCAGCCGGAGCAGCGTTAGCAGCGCTTGCCGTCAGGACAGGAGCGGACAGGCCCAGAACAGCGGCCACACCAAGAGCAGAAATAAGGGACTTCTTCATTTTCCGGTTCCTCAATTGGGTTTTCCGTTCGGGGTCTTCCCCGCCGGAGGTAAAGCACTTTCCTGTCCGCCCGTATCGGCCATGTCAGGTTTGATCCCTAGAAGCTTGAGGGCCTCGGCATAGGCTCGCAAGCCTTGCGCCTCTCTTCTGCTTGCGCAGAATTTCATCCCCCGCTTCTGCAAGGTCTCTGCCTGACGGGCCTGCCGGGTTTCGGCACGACCGGAAAGCGCGGTTTGCAGTTGATGCTGAAGCCTGTCACACCGTTCGCTACGTGTTACGAGTTGCGCTGCCATTGCTCCGTTGGGAAGCGGGAAGGACAGCAGACCCGCAAGACAAAGTGTTGAAAGAAGCGCTTTCGTTGCTGTTTTCGATATGAAAACCGACTTGAACATACGAATTCAATCTTTCACTGGACTTCAGTTTCTTCAGCGAAACCGTTATGACACGCCTTGTTTGCCCTTGTTTTTCGCATCTGTTGCAATTTGTTTCTGGATTGTAGCGCCATCCAATTGCCGGTTGAAAACCATTGCCCAAGGCTTTTTATCGTCGCAATCCGGGCGCTACTATCTCGTAACCTTAGGCTATTACGGATACTTCAAATTGAAAGAAGACGCCCACGTTCTGATTGTCGATGACGATAAGGACATACGTGACCTTCTGCATGAATTTCTCAAACGGCGCGGCATGCGCGTTTCAATCGCCCATGACGGCGAAGAAATGCATGATGTGATGAGCCGGACGGCAGTCGACCTGATTATTCTCGACGTCATGCTTCCCGGAAAAAGCGGCATTGAAATCTGCCAGGATATCCGCCGTCATTCGCGGGTGCCGATCATCATGCTTACGGCAATTGCCGATGCTGCCGACAAGATACTGGGCCTGGAAATCGGCGCCGACGATTATCTGGCCAAACCATTCGATCCGCGCGAATTGCTGGCCCGTATCCGTGCTGTACTCCGGCGCCTGGAAAACAACCGGGCACCCAGCCGTCCCGTCACTCATAGCTACCGCTTTGCTGGCTGGACCCTCGATTGCGCGCGAAGGAGACTTACGTCCCCATCCGACGTGCGCGTGGAACTTACCACGGCGGAGTTCAATCTCCTCGAAGCCTTCGTCAAAAGTTCGCAGCACATCCTTAGTCGTGATCAACTGATGGAAATGGCCGGAAATCAGGCGGTATACGGCTATGACCGCAGCGTTGATATCCTGATCAGCCGGCTGAGGCGCAAACTGAACGACGATTCTCGCTCTCCCAAATTGATTCTCACCATTCGCGGTGGCGGCTATCAGTTTGGCCATGAGGTCGAGGTGGAATGAGGTTCCCTTTTCCGCGTTCTCTACCGAGCTGGCTTCTCACGATACTGATCAGCGGCCTTCTGATTACCCAGATAGCAACGCTCTGGATCGTTTCGCAGGACCGGAAGGAAGCCAACTATGCGCTTGAACTTTTCCGTCTCAGCGAAAGGGCGACATCACTCGTCAAGCTCTTGAACACGACGCCGGTCAGTGACTGGAACAGCCTTGCTTCTCGCCTGGCAAGCTCAGGTCAGGGCCTCACCATCACAGCGCAACCCGATGTGCCAACTGTGCTGGCGAGTGAAGAAGATCTTGCGGAACTGGAAGATGTCCTTGTCGCGCGTCTGGCGCGCTACGGTGTCATCGATGCCCGCATTCGGCGGGACAAGCTTGCCCACGGCCCGCACGCCACCGTCGTGCCGACCGCTGACAGCAGTGATATTGGTGATGTCGAAAAGCAGATCAATGATCTTGCCGCAACGGCAAATCTGGGCGCCAGCCTGACGACATCCCTGCAGTTTGGCGATGGGCGCTGGATCAATTTTAGCACCCGCATCACCCCGGCTGATCCAATCATCACGACCGAAACCATTCCACTTTTCGCGCTTGTGGCGCTCAGCGTGGTTCTTGTCGCAATATGGGCAACGCGGCGCCTGACCGCACCTTACCGTGTGCTGGAACATGCCGTCCACCGCATCGGAGGCGACTTGAAAAGCTCTCCGCTGCCCGAAGACGGCAGCAGGGAATACAAGGCAGCCGCGCGAGCCGTGAATACAATGCAATCGAAGCTTCTCGATTATGTGGCAGAACGCGAGCAACTTGCAGCCGCCCTTGCACACGACCTGCGCACGCCGCTCACCCGTATCCGGCTTCGCCTGGCGCTGGTTGAAGATGAAGCCCTCGCAAAGTCACTGGCCAAGGATCTGAGCGATATCGAGGCTATTTCACGTTCCGTGATCGACTTTGCCACGTCAGAACTAGCGAATGAAGAGAAGGAGAAAGTCGATCTCTGGTCCCTTCTCCTTTCCATTGCAGACAATTACCCAGACGCAACTCTGGATGAAAGAAACTCGGACATGCTGGACGCCATAGCTTACTGCCAGCCAGTCTCAGTCCAGCGCAGCATCACGAACCTCATTGACAACGCCATTGCCTATGGCGGCAAAGCGAAACTGTCATTGCGCCAGGAAAATAACGAGCTTGTGCTGCGGGTGAAGGACAATGGGCCCGGCATTCCGACAGACCAGATCGAGGAAATGTTCAAACCTTTCAACCGTGTGGAAAAGTCCCGAAATCGGGACTCTGGCGGTTTCGGCCTCGGCTTGACTATCGCCCGCAACGTAGCGCGCGCCAATGCAGGCGATATTCTCCTGAAAAACAATCCGTCGGGCGGATTGATCGCTGAACTGCACTTGCCCGTCTGGCGGGCGTAGCCCCGAGGATTGAGTTCGGGGCAATCACTCATGCAAAGACGGTGTCGACAGCTTTTTTCGTAGCTGCAACAATCTTGTCCGCTTCCTCAGGCGTAAGGCAAAGGGGCGGCGCGAAGCCCAGAATATCGCCTTCCGGCATGGCCCGCCCGATAACACCGTTGGCCAGGAGCGCCGTCGAAACCTGTGCACCGATTTTGAGCGACGGATCGAAAAACCTACGGCCGTCACGATCTTCGACAAACTCGATCGCCGCCATCAGCCCCTCGCCGCGAATTTCCCCGACATGGCGATGTTCACCGAGAGCATCCGCCAATGCCTTGCGGAAATAGGCGCCTGTGGAACCGGCATTTTCGACCAGCTTCAGTTCGTCGATGAGTTTGAGGTTGGCCACGCCTGCCGCTGCACAGATGGGGTGGGCCGAATAGGTCCAGCCATGGCCGATCGGTCCCATCTTGTCCGATCCCTGAACCAGCACCTGCCACATACGGTCCGATACTATCGAGCCGGAAAGCGGTGCATAGGCCGAGGTCAATCCCTTGGCGATGGTGATCAGATCGGGCTTCATGCCATAGTGCTCGGACCCGAACATGCTACCCAAACGGCCGAAACCGGTGACCACTTCATCAGCAACAAGCAAAATATCATAGCGATCAAGAACCGCCTGGATCTTCTGCCAATAGCCAGACGGGGGCGGAACGATGCCGCCGGTACCAAGAACAGGTTCACCGATGAAGGCTGCGATTGTATCCGGGCCTTCTGCAAGGATCATTTCCTCGAGCTTGTCGGCGCAATGTTGCGAGAACTGCTCTTCGCTCATAGAGCGATCCGCCCGGCGAAAATAATAGGGTGACTCCGTGTGCAGGACAGGCGCGCGCGGCAAATCGAATGCGTTATGGAACGTCGCAAGTCCGGTCATGCTGCCGGTCATCACGCCGGAGCCGTGATATCCGCGCCAACGAGAAATGATCTTTTTCTTCTCCGGGCGTCCGAGAATATTGTTGTAGTACCAGATGAGCTTGATGTTGGTTTCATTCGCATCCGAGCCGGAAAGGCCGAAGTAAACACGGCTCATATGGTCGGGTGCGCGATCGATGATCATCTTGGCGAGCGTGATGGACACTTCGGTGCCATGACCGACATAGGCATGATAATAGGCAAGTTTGCGCGCTTGCTCTGCAATCGCATCCGCGATTTCCATGCGACCATAACCAACATTGACGCAATAAAGACCCGCGAAAGCGTCGAGGCTCTTTCGACCGTTCACATCGGCGATATAGACGCCCTCGCCGCCCTCCAGCACGCGCGTTGGTGTTTCACCCCGCGCATGCATGCCCATATGGGTGGAGGGATGAAAGAAATGATCCCGGTCCCAGGCGGTGAGCTCATTGCTATTGTTCAACATGGGTATGTTCCTTTCCTGTCGCCACGCTTTCACGCGGCGGTATCGATGCAGAGATATTTGATTTCGGTGAAGGCTTCGATGCCCTGATGGGAGCCTTCACGGCCAAGCCCCGATTGCTTCCAGCCACCGAATGGGATCGGTGCGCCGGTGATCTTCGCGCGGTTGATGGCCACCATTCCATATTCGAGGACACGGCCCATGCGGAGTTGTCGTGCGCCGTTTGCAGTCACGACATAGGCAACGAGACCATATTGCGTGGCATTGGCACGCGCGACAACTTCATCCTCGTCGTCAAAAGCCGTGACGGCGGCGACCGGCCCGAATGTCTCTTCCCGCATGATTGCAGCGTCGTCCGGCACATCAACCAGCAGAGTCGGCTCGAAGAAAAGCCCGACTTCTCCAAGCCGGTTGCCCCCGGTGACTATCCTGGCGCCGCGCTGCTTGGCATCGAGCACTTGCTCTTCGACCTTGGCGACCGCGCGACTATGCATCAGAGGGCCTATATCCGATGCCGGATCAAGACCGTTGCCGACCTTCAGGGCGGCGATGCGCGTAGCAAACGCTTCGGTGAAAGATTTCAAAATACCGCGTTGGACGAAGATACGGTTTGCAGCAAGGCAATCCTGACCGGACGTTGCAAACTTGGCAGCCATCGCCACATCGACGGCCCGCTCAACATCAGCATCATCAAAAATGATCAAGGGTGCGTGACCGCCAAGCTCCATGACGAGCCGCTTCATCGTGTTCGCGCTCTTGGTAGCAATCAACTGGCCGATTTCGGTTGAACCGGTGAAGCTCAGCCCCCGCACACGCTCATCGCGGCACAAAACATCGACGATAGGCGCAGCCTTGCCTGTCACCACATTGAATATGCCTGCTGGCATTCCCGCGCGCTCGGCCAGTTCGGCCAGGGCAAGTGCGGAGAGCGGTGTTTCTGAAGACGGATGCACGACAACGGGGCAACCTGCGGCAATCGCTGCAGCAGCCTTACGGGTAATCATGGCATGCGGAAAATTCCATGGAGTAACAAGCGCAACGACCCCAAGCGCTTCGCGGCGTACGAGCATCTCGGCATTCTGGAGATGGCTTGCTATGGTTTCACCATTAAGCCGCTTCGCTTCTTCGGCAAACCATTCGATGAACGATGCGCCATAGTCGATCTCGCCGCGCGATTCCGCCAGTGGCTTGCCCTGCTCCAGCGTCATCAGCAATGCGAGGTCTTCACGATGTGCAGTGATCAACTCGAACCAACGCCGCAAAACTGCTGATCGTTCCTGAGGCAGTTTATCCCGCCAGGACGGAAAGGCCGTTACAGCGGCATCAATCGCAAGTGCAGTCTCGGCTTCGCCGAGGCTTGCCACACGCGCAAGCCGCTGACCGGTTGCAGGATCGAGAATAGAAAAGGTTTCAGCCTTCTCTCCTGCTACCCAGCGCCCGTCGACATAGCCGAGTTCACGAAAAAGATGTTTATCGCGGAGCGCGCCAAGCCCGTCATGTTGTATCGGATGGTCCAGAACGGCATTCATTGTTCTTCTCCCAATTCAGGAAGAAGTCTGTCACAGGATAGTTCTGGTTTCAGACCAAATTCATCGCCACGGACATGCGAAATGGACTAACTTTAAGAGCCAGACAGTCTGTTTGGGCTAGTCCGCGGCTTCCTTGAACAGCGACAAAGGCGCACTTGCCTTCTCGTCCTTGACCAACTTGGTTACGATATAGGTGAAGTAGCGTTCTATGCCGATATTCTGGTCCAGAAGACGGTCAATAAGCCGCTGGTAGCCATCAATGTCGCGCGCCACGATCATCAGGAAATAGTCCACCCCACCGCCAACCGACCAGCATGACACGATTTCGGGTACAGCTGTCACGGCTCTCTCGAACCGGTCGAAATCGCTTTGGCGATGATTGCCCAGTGTAATCTGGACTATGACATTGGCAATCGGGGCTATTTTTCGATAGGCAATGCGCGCGTGATAGCCGGTCACAACGCCCGCTTCTTCCAGCTTGCGCAGCCGTAGCCAGCAAGGTGTCGCCGAAAGCCCGACCTTCTCCGCCAAAGCAAGCTTGGTGATCCGCGCATTCTCCTGAACGGCTCCGAGAATACGCAAATCGACGGCGTCGAGCTTCAAGGCGGCTTTCATTCTTTCGATCCAGCATCTGCAAACACTTCTGTTTTCATTGGCACGCCCCTGCGCCGCTGACAAGGCTCCCGCGCAGAAAAGTCGTTACAGATCAAAATTGTAATGATCCAATATAATTATTGACATGATCCGAATGGTCTTTCACACATAGAGCCAAGAACAAAAAATCAGACATATGGGGAACGAGGATGCGGACATACGGTTTCGCACGCGGTGCATCATTGCGCCTTCTGTCCGCTCGTCCGTCGCAGCGTTTGACAGAGTTCAACACTGCATTCCCTGTCGTCATGACGCTATGAGAGGCAGCGCCGTGCCACGAGTGACGAATGAAACGATTGACCTTGAGGTTATCGAAGCAGCGCGTGACAGGTTGAAAAGCCTCGTCGTAAAAACACCACTGACGCGCTCCGAGCATCTGAGCGAACTCACCGGGACCTCGGTTTATCTCAAACTGGAAAATCGACAGACGACGGGCAGCTTCAAACTGCGTGGTGCGACCAACGCTGTCCTTTGCCTGTCGTCCGATGATCGCAGACGTGGACTTGTGACGGCGTCGACCGGCAATCACGGACGTGCCCTTGCGCACGCTGCGTCGGAACAAGGATTGATCGCGACCGTTTGCCTCTCCTCGCTGGTGCCGCGCAACAAGGTCGATGCAATCCGCAATCTTGGTGCAGATGTGCGTATTGTCGGAAAATCGCAGGATGACGCGATGGACGAGGTGGCGCGCCTTGCCCGCGAAGAAGGAATGAACGTGATTCCGCCCTTTGATGATCCGCGCATTATTGCTGGACAGGGCACAATCGGCCTGGAACTCCTTGATGACCAGCCGGACATTGAGACTGTTATCGTTCCTCTTTCAGGCGGAGGGCTCGCTGCAGGCATCGCCGCAGCTGTTAAAGCCCGGCGACCTCATTGCCGTATCATCGGCGTTTCCATGTCTCGTGGCGCAGCCATGGATGCCAGCCTCAAAGCTGGCAGACCGGTCAATGTTGAGGAACTCGAAACACTTGCAGACTCATTGGGCGGCGGTATCGGGCTCGACAATCATTGGACTTTTGAGATGTGCCGCCTGGTATTGGACGAAGTGGTCCTGCTCGACGAAGAGGAGATTGCAGCAGGAATCCGACATGCCGCGACGCGGGAAGGTGAAGTCGTCGAAGGTGCTGCGGCAGTCGGCATTGGCGCCTTGTTGAGCGGAAAGATCAAGCCAACCGGACCGGCCGCCGTCGTTATCTCCGGCGGCAACATCGATCCTGAACAGCACCGCGCAATCGTGGAAGACCGCTATCGGAGGGCTGGCTGATGGCTGAAATGAGAATTCTCACCGAAGCTGATTTAAGGCAGATCATTACCCTCGACATGGCAAGCGTGTCGTGTGTGGAAAATGCTTTTCAGGCACTCGCCGGTGGCGGTGTCAACATGCCGCCAATACTTCGACTGGACATCCCCGCCCAACGTGGCGAAGTTGACGTGAAAACGGCCTACATTCCCGGACTTGACAGTTTTGCCATCAAGGTGAGCCCCGGTTTCTTCAACAATCCTTCGATCGGTCTGCCTTCTACCAACGGGCTGATGATCCAGTTCTCGGCGAAGACCGGGCTTGTCGAGGCTCTATTGCTGGATAATGGCTATCTGACCGATGTGCGCACTGCGGCAGCCGGTGCTGTCGCGGCAAAACACCTAGCACGGGAAGACGCCTGTGTCGCTGCGATCTTCGGTGCAGGCATGCAGGCAGGAATGCAGCTTGAAGCACTGACACTCGTGCGCCCGATCTCCGAGGCACGGATTTGGGCACGCAACTTCGACAGCGCACAAAAAGCAGCGCGAACCTTTTCAGAGAAGTTCAGAATACCGGTGACGGCAATTGCAGAGGCACGACACGCCTGCGAGGGCGCGGATATTATCGTGACGACAACGCCATCCGAAACGCCGCTCATAAAGGCCGAATGGCTTGTGTCCGGCCAGCACATCACCGCAATGGGTTCGGATGCCGAACACAAGAACGAGATTGATCCAGCCCTTTTCCAACGGCCGGTAATCTATGTCGCGGACAGCCTCTCACAAACGCGCAGGCTCGGTGAGTTGCATCATGCGATTTCGGCGGGAATTGTCGCAGCGGATGCGATTTTTCCAGAACTCGGTCAGATCGCTCTCAATGCCTCTGCCTTCCAACGAAAGGCAGAGGACATAACCTTTTGTGACCTCACCGGGACGGGCGTTCAGGACACGGCCATCGCTCGCCTTGCGACAGAGCGCGCCAGCCTGCGCGATGCAGGCACGAAAATCGATTCAACCAAAACTGCAGGAGCCAGTCGATGAGTGTGGAACTCAACTTCACCCGCGCGGAATACGATCAGCGGATAGCAAAAACCCGTCGCGCAATGGAGAAGACAGGCTTCGATGTCATCATCGTCACCGATCCATCCAATATGCATTGGCTGACCGGCTATGACGGCTGGTCCTTTTACGTGCATCAATGCGCTGTGCTTTCGATGGAGGGGGAACCGATCTGGTACGGTCGCGGTCAGGATGGAAATGGCGCGAAACGCACCGCGTGGATCAGCCATGACAACATCATCGGCTACCCCGATCATTACGTGCAGTCGCTTGAGCGCCACCCCATGGATCTTTTGGCATCGATATTGGAGGAAAAGGGTTGGGGCAGCAAGACCATTGCCGTTGAGCTGGACAATTACTGGTACACGGCTGCGGCCCATCACGCTTTGCAGAAACATCTCCCGAATGCCCGCTTCAGGGATGCGCAAGGACTGGTCAACTGGCAGCGCGCCGTCAAAAGCCCGACGGAAATCGACTATATGCGCAAAGCTGGCCGGATTGTTGAAGCCATGCATCGGCGTATCGTCGATAAAATCGAGCCGGGCATGCGAAAATGCGATCTGGTTGCGGAAATCTACGACGCAGGCACACGCGGCGTTGAGGGTTTCGGCGGCGATTACCCAGCCATCGTGCCTCTGCTGCCTTCCGGGCCCGACGCCTCCGCACCGCATCTGACGTGGAACGATCTGCCTATGAAGACCGGTGAAGGCACCTTCTTCGAGATCGCCGGTTGCTACAAGCGCTATCACTGCCCTCTGTCGCGTACTGTGTTTTTGGGCAAGCCGACGCAGGCTTTTCTAGATGCCGAGAAGGCCACGCTCGAAGGCATGGAGGCAGGACTCGCGGCTGCTCGACCCGGCAATACATGCGAAGATATAGCCAACGGCTTCTTCGCCGTGCTCAAGAAATACGGAATTATCAAGGACAACCGCACTGGCTACTCCATCGGCTTGTCCTATCCGCCGGATTGGGGTGAACGCACAATGAGCCTGCGTCCCGGCGACCGCACCGAGTTGCAGCCGGGCATGACCTTTCATTTCATGACGGGCCTTTGGCTGGAAACGATGGGGCTGGAGATCACCGAGAGCATCGTTATCACTGAAACCGGCGTGGAATGTCTTTCGAATGTACCGCGCAAGCTCGTGGTCAAGGTTTAGGACGTTGCGATGATGCACACCTCGCCTCCCTCGCGTCCTTCCCCGATCACGCCCACTGTCGACCTCAACCGCGACGGCGTTCAGCACGGACATCTGCGGCTGCCATGGTCCAGAGACGATTCCGCATGGGGATCGCTGATGTTGCCGATCTGCGTCATCCGCAACGGCGACGGTCCGACCGCGCTCTTAACCGGCGCCAATCATGGCGATGAATATGAAGGGCCGGTCGCTCTTTATGATCTCGCAGCCAATCTGAAACCGGAAGAGATCAGGGGCCGCGTCATCATTGTTCCGGCCATGAACTATCCGGCCTTTCTTGCGGGAACGCGAACATCTCCCATCGACAAGGGAAACCTCAACCGCAGCTTCCCGGGCCGTCCGGATGGCACAGTCACTGAAAAGATTGCCGACTATTTCACCCGCTACCTCCTGCCAGCGGCCGATATCGTCATGGATTTCCATTCCGGAGGGCGAACACTCGATTTCCTGCCTTACGCAGCCGCACATGCCTTGCCGGATACGGCACAGGAACTCCGCTGCTTTGCGGCGGTCAAAGCTTTTTCGGCGCCTTTCTCGATGCGGATGATCGAGATTGACGCTGTCGGCATGTATGACACGATAGCAGAGGAAGCGGGCAAGGTGTTTGTCACGACCGAGCTTTCCGGCGGCGGTACGATCTCCGCCCGCACTGCTTCCATAGCCAAGCGCGGCATTCGCAACCTTTTGCGCCATGCAGGCATTCTGCAAGGAGAGGTCGAGCTGCCACGAACAACATGGCTCGATATGCCATCGCAGGAATGTTTCGGTTTTGCCGACACCGAGGGTTTACTTGAACCTTTGGTTGATCTCGGAGCTCAGGTACGCAAAGGCGACGTCCTTGCGCGGGTTCATACCGTCACCCGCACAGGCATGGCTCCGCAGGAATACCGTGCCGCGCTCGATGGAATTCTCGCAGCCCGGCATTTTCCTGGTCTCATCAAAATGGGGGACTGCCTGTCGGTCATTGCCACGATCAGTGAGGAGCCGTCTCCGGGATAAGCCGATCATTAACGCCAACTGACAAGCCGGACAACAAAACAACCGGCGTTCATAAAGAGGAGTGAACACGATGCGCATGAAACATCTTACAATTTCCGCTCTGTTTTCGGCAGTTGCGGCCTTGTCTCTCACGCTTCCGTCACAAGCTGTCACCATCGACGATCTCAAGGGTGCGGGCTTTGTTCGTGGGGCGACGGCCAATGAGGTGCCTTACGGCTACATGGACGAAAGCGGCGCGGCCAAAGGGATAGGCCCTGACGTCGCCGCAGCAATCTTCAAGAAACTTGGAATTGAGGAAATCGACTGGACTGTTACCCCGTTCGGCTCGCTCATTCCCGGTCTGAAGGCAAAGCGGTTCGAGTTCGTCGCGGCAGAGCAGAATGTCTTGCCGGACCGCTGCAAGCAGGTCCAGTTCACCGTCGCCAATTCGAGTTACGGTGAAGGCCTTCTGGTTCCCAAGGGCAACCCAAAGAACATTCATTCCTATGAAGACATCAAGAAAGATCCATCGCTGAAAGTCGCAATCGTTTCCGGTGCAGACCAGATCGACTTCCTGCATGGAATGGGTATCGACGAATCCCAGATCGTCATGATCCAGGGCAATGCCGATGCAGCTTCGACGGTCCAGACCGGGCGCGCTGGTGCCTATGCTGCAACGGAACTGACGGTCGCCAAGCTGGTCGACAATTCACCGGAACTGGAACAGGCGCATCCGTTCACCGATCCGGTGGTGAACGGCAAATCTGCGAGAAGCTTCGGCGCGTTCAGCTTCCGTCCGGAAGACAAGGAATTCTATGAAGCTTTCAACAAGGCGCTCATCGAATTCAAGAAGACAGACGACTACAAAAAAATCCTGATGACTTATGGGCTTAGCGAGGAAAGCGTAGAAGCTGCACGAACAGTGGATACAGCAAGCCTCTGCAACGCAAAGTAAGTTGATTTGCGCCCGCCGAACCGCTCACGGCTCGGCGGGCATTGTCTCATCTCAATCGGGAGACGATCATATGCATTGGACGGAATATCTTCCCGCCCTTTTCAAGGGAGCGCAAATCACTGCCATTCTTGCCCTCAGTTCGATGGCCATTGGCACCATACTGGCATTTTCCGCCGGAATTGCCCGATTTGCGGGTGGACCGATCCTTTCCACGATTGCGGTGATCTATATCGAGATATTCCGCGGCACGTCTCTGCTCGTGCAGCTTTTCTGGTTCTATTATGCCTTGCCGCTGATCGGCATTTCGTTTGATCCGGTCACAACCGGCATCATGGGCCTTGGTCTCAACATCGGTGCCTATGGCGCAGAAGTGGTTCGCGGTGCCTTGCAGGCGGTGCCGGAAGCACAACATGAAGCCGCCCGGGCGCTCAATTTCAGCAAGGGTCATACCTTGTTTCATGTCATTCTTCCGCAAGCGGTAGTCGAAATGATGCCGGCCTTCGGCAACCTTGCCATTCACAACCTCAAGGACACCGCGCTTGCCTCGCTCATTGCGATCAGCGACCTCACCTTCCAGGCCCAGCGCCTGCGAAACCTGACGCTCGACAGCGTGACAATCTATTCGCTGACCCTTCTCGGTTATTTTGCAATGGCGCTCGTGCTGTCAGCGGCCATTCGCTGGCTGGAGCGGCGTCTGAGACGCCAGACCATGGCCGGAGGTTTCGCATGATCTACGGTTATGCCTGGGACACCTCGTCCACTCTTTCGTTCGCGATTTCCATTCTGCCAATTCTGGCGATTGGTCTCACCGTGACTTTGAAAGCCGCTACCGCGGGCTTTGGAATTGCGCTGGTCCTTGGCCTTGTCTTTGCGCTTCTGCGTCGCAGCCCATATAAGATCATATCCTGGCCAACGACGGTCGTGGTGGAGTTCCTGCGTGATACACCACTGCTGGTGCAGCTGTTTTTCCTCTATTACGTGCTGCCCGTATACGGCATTGTTCTGCCTGCATTTCTGAGCGGCGCTCTGGCACTTGGTCTTCAATATTCGGCCTATACGTCGGAAGTTTATCGCGGAGGTATCGAAGCGATCCCACGAGGACAATGGGAAGCCGCACGCGCATTGAATCTCACGCCCTGGCGCACCTATCGCGATATTGTCATCCCGCAAGCCATACCCCGGATCATCCCGGCCATGGGCAATTACCTGGTTTCCATGCTGAAGGAGACCCCGGTGCTCTCGGTCGTCAGCATCGTCGACATGCTGAACCTCGCCAATCTGATCGGCGACCGCACCTTCGAATATCTGGTTCCGCTGTCGATGGTAGGCCTGATTTTCCTGGTGCTGACCTTGATCTGCTCGGCACTCATACGCCTGCTCGAACGAACACTTCCAAAAAACGGGATCGCTCTCAAATGACCCAGGAAATTATCCGCTTTCAGGACGTAACCAAGCGCTTCGGAGCGCTGACAGTGCTGGATCGCTTCAATTTTTCCGTCAAATCAGGCGAGAAGGTCACCCTCATCGGCCCCTCGGGCTCAGGGAAATCGACAGTTCTCCGTATCCTCATGACCTTGGAGCCGTTTCAGGAAGGCACCCTCGAACTTGCAGATATGTCCTATCACGAGCCGAACGGCAAAGGACAATTTCAGGCTAGTGAAGGCCATTTGCGCAAGATCAGATCGCATGTCGGCATGGTGTTCCAGAGCTTTAATCTGTTTCCGCACATGTCCGTGCTGCGAAACATAATCGAGGCCCCGATTCATGTTATGGGCATGAAGCGTGGCGAAGCAGAAGCCCGCGCACTCGACCTGCTCTCCCTCGTGGGTTTGACCGACAAGAAGGATCACTATCCTTCCCAGCTATCCGGTGGCCAGCAGCAGCGCGTCGCCATCGCGCGTTCTCTTGCCATGCGCCCACGCGTATTGTTGTTTGACGAACCCACGTCTGCTCTTGATCCGCAGCTCGTGGGCGAAGTGCTGTCCGTCATTCGCGGGCTGGCACAGGAGCATGACCTGACCATGCTCCTTGTCACGCATGAAATGCGATTTGCCCGGGAAGTATCTGATCGCGTTTGCTTTTTCGATAAGGGGCGCATCTGCGAGCAAGGCACGCCCGAGCAGATATTCCAGACCCCGAGCGAGGCACGCACCAAAGAGTTCCTGCGTTCAGTGCTTTAGAAACAGGCTTTCAGGCGATTGATCCCACATCGTAGACAGGCGGCAATTGCGCAAAGGTCTCGCGGATGGTTTCAAGTGCCGTCTGCAATGCCGGGCGCGAAAGCCGTCCCCCAAGACAGATGCGAATACCACCACTTCCTCGATCAGCACCCGCAACAAATGGGTCCGATGGCGTGACCGCAACGCCTTTATTGGCAAGCGCGCGCACCAGCCCATCCTCAGACCAGTTGCGAGGTATTTTCAGCCAGGCGCATAGCGACAACGGATTGTTGCCCGCCACATGCGAACCCAGAATATCAGTTACCTGCGCCTGACGAGATCGCAACTCGCTGCGCTGGATTTCAATCAATTCCGCCGCCGTGCCATCTTCGATCCAGCGGCTGGCCATCTCACCCATAAGATTGACACCGCTCCAGCTTGTGACGCGCAAAATAGATGTAACCCGAATGGAATATTGCGTTGGAACGACGAGGTAACCGGTACGCAAGCCCGTCATAACCGTCTTGGTGAAACTTGTAACAAAGAAGCCAAGATCGGGCAGCAACTCCGGCATGGACGGCAATTTTTCTTCAAGGATGGGTTTGTAAACCTCATCCTCGATTACGCAGACATCGTATCGCCGGGCAATTTCTGCGATGGCGATGCGACGCCCTGCGCCCATCAGATGACTGGTCGGATTGCCCAGTGTCGGGATCGTCACGAGCGCACGAACATCACCGGCCTTGCAGGCGGTTTCAAAAGCATCCGGTAGAATGCCCTGTTCATCAATAGGGAGTCCACGCAAAGTAAATCCGAGCACATTGGCAAGACCTATGATGCCATGGTCGGTCAGGCTTTCCGTGAGCACTACTTCCCCGGGCTGAACGACGGCGGCAACAGCGAGAAACAACCCATGCGCGGCACCATTGGTGAGGATGATCCGGCCCGGATCGACATCAACAGACAGATTGCGCAGCCAATCCCGCGCGACAGCACGATGTCTGTCCAATCCCGCTATGGGACGGCAGGGGCGCATGAAACTTGCATTGTCCGACTGGCTCAATTCTTGCAGCAGGCGGCGCGAAGCATTCTCGTGTGCTTCGGTATAGACCGCCCGAATGATCGACAGATCCGCCGTTCCGCTAGGATCACGATCGAGCATGAACCGGTCCGCGCGCTCCGTCACCCGGTTGCAGACATATGTTCCCCGCCCAACCTCGCCGCGCAGATAACCACGTCGTTCAGCTTCCTTGTAACTGATACTGACCGTCTGCACCGAAAGGCCGAGCTTGTGAGCCAGGTCCCGATGCGTCGGCATCCGCATGGCGGGTTGAAGAATGCCCTTTTCAATATCATCGACGATTTTTTCCGTCAGAAGTCGGTGCTTGGTGACGCCCTTGCGCATTTCCAACATAGGTTCCCACATGCGTCCACCGACTCCATCATGACATATTGAGAATTGTCATATTATACTGAATTAACACCATGACATTCCAGTCAAAACAGCACAGAGGGCGAAGCCATTCCAACTGATGAGGACCATTGCCCCAATTTCCAAGAAAATGACTTTGTGGGTGCCTGTCGCGCAGAATAGTTGGTCTGAAATTGTATCGGAAATTAGCGATATCGGGTCATAAAAGATGACAAGTCCATCAAAACAAGCTATTGATAGATAAAGCGATTTCTATCGTTTGCCTGTCCACATCGTTCCTCGCCACCGGACGAAATGCGCATGAATGAAAAACGGAGCCAGCCGGTTTCCAAGCCGCCAAATCCAGCCAAACCGTTCCTCGAAAACGAACGTCCCACGCTGAAGACAATAGCATTCATGACTGGCCTGGGCGTAACCACGGTTTCCCGCGCCTTGAAGGATGCGCCTGAAATCGGCCCTGAAACCCGCAAACGCGTGCAATTGATCGCGAGGCAGATCGGGTATCGCCCCAATCGTGCAGGTGTACGCCTTCGTACCGGTAAAACAAACGTCATTGCGCTGGTCCTTAATACGCAAGATGAAATCATGGGTTTTACCAGTCAGGTCATTCATGGTGTTGCGGATGTACTGGCCGAAACGCAGTACCATCTCATTCTAACGCCCTATTTTCATTCACGGGCACCCATCGAGCCAATCCGCTATATCGTCGAGACAGGTTCAGCCGACGGAATTATATTCTCACGCACAGAACCGGACGATCAACGCGTCCATTATCTGACCGAACATGATTTCCCGTTCGCCACCCACGGGCGCACTGATACGGGCATCGAACATCCTTATCATGACTTTGATAATTTCACTTTTGCTCTGGAGATGGTCGGCAAACTGTCGGCGCTCGGGCGAAGGCGGCTTGCCCTGCTGACTCCGCCGGCACACCTCACCTATTACCGGCATATGGTGGGTGGATTTTATGAGGGGCTGCGGACCTTTCATTGCAGCGGAACCCCACTTGAAGGGGTTGATCTTGATACGTCCCTTGAGGACTTGCGGCTGCATGTTGCTCAACTGATGAAGGGAGCAGATCGGCCGGACGGCATCATCTGCTCCGGCAGTGCGGCTGCATTAGCGATTGTTGCAGGTATCGAAGATGCGGGGATGAACATCGGCAATGAAGTTGATGTAGCAGCCAAACAGTCGACCGAGATTTTGCACTGGTTTCGTCCGGGCCTGATTGTTGTTGAGGAGAGTTTCAAGCTCGCGGGCCAACAACTTGGTAAAGCCATTCTGGGCCGGATCAACGGCAAGGACATCAAGTCCCTGCAGACAATGGGCTAGATGGGTGGAGGCCACCCCAATCCCGCGAGATCGGGATAGCCTCCAATCGCTCGGGAGGAGCGATGCAAAGTCAGTTTGCCGCCCGTTTCTTTCTGTTTTCTTCCGGCTGAAGCAAGGCTTCTGCGGCAGCGATATCGAGTGCTTCCGGGCGCGTGCATCGTGTTTCAATGTCGATGAAACGCTTTTCTTCACCTGATCTCAGAATGGCCAGCATGACATCGACCCCATGCAGGGCGCGTTCCAGCGAACAGCGCATATCGCGACCATCCAGGATGGCGGCCGCCATATCTGCCAGTCCTGCCGCTCTATAGTTGGCCATCATGCCTTGCGAGTGCTGCTCATTGGCGATGCCAAAGGGGTGTTCCCAGTTTTCGACAGGTTCGGCTGGCTCACCCGGCTTTGCTATCTGGACTTCCCCACCGAAAAAATTGGGGTCCGGCAGATAGAGCGATCCGTCGGTGCCATATAGTTCCATGTTCGCATGGCGGTGCGCCCACACATCCCAACTCGCTGAAAGCGTTATTGTTGCGCCTTGCTCGAATTCCAACAGTGCGTGAATGGTCGTCGGTGTTTCCACGGGAATGGTTTCGCCTTTGCGCGGCTCCGAACTGATCCTCCGCGTCGGTGTCGCCATGGAAGTCAAAGCCGCGACACGCTTCACAGGCCCGAGGAGATTGACGAGATTTGCGATGTAATATGGCCCGAGATCGAGTATGGGGCCGCCGCCATGCTTGAAGAAGAAGTCCGGGTTCGGATGCCAATGCTCCATACCATGGCTCATGACGTGGCATGTGCCTGAAGTGATGCGGCCGACATTTCCACTATCGATTTCGCGCCGCGCCAACTGGTGCGCGCCGCCGAGAAACGTGTCGGGAGCGCACCCCACTTTGAGACCGCGGCCATCGGCAAGTGCCTTCAGTTCCAGCCCCTGCTCCATTGAAAGAACTAGCGGCTTTTCCGAATAGGCATGTTTGCCTGCCGCCAGTATCTGCTTGGTTACGGCATAGTGGGCATCTGGAATTGTCAGATTGACGATGATGTCTACGTCATCATTCCGAAGCAGTTCCTCAATAGTCTGTGCCTTTACGCCGAACTCTTCTGCCCGCGCATTTGCCGCCGCCAGATTGATATCTGCGCAAGCCCTCATTTCGATGTTTCGAAACATAGGCGATAGCCGCAGATATGCAGCCGATATATTACCGCAGCCGATAATCCCGACACCAAGTGTCCTGGTCATTTCTTTCTCCAACTTAGAAAGTTCTTACGGTTTCGATGGAACGGCTCGCAAACCGGGTATCGTCCGACGGGTTATCGTGTTCCATGATGAAATAGCGGGCAGGCGTCTTGCGCAAAGCCGTAAACAAGGCAGGCCAGTCGACGGTCCCATGACCAACATCTTCCCAACCGTCTTCGTCGACCTTTTCTCCATTCACCGCGATGTCCTTTACATGAACCGCCAGTATCCGGTTGCCGTAACGCTCGATCCATTCAAGCGGGTCGGCTCCGCCTTTGATGATCCAGGCAATATCGGCCTCCCAGACCAGATCGCGCGAAGCATTCAGGATGTGTTCCTGCGGCACGGAACCGCCAGCCAAAGGCCGGAACTCGAAATCGTGGTTGTGCCAGCCAAAGGCATAGCCTTCCTTGCGATAAGGCTCACCAGCAGCGACCAGGCGTTTACCAAACTCCTGCCAGCCAGCGACACTATCCGGGCGGCGATCTGCATCGAGATAAGGACAGAAGATCGCCTTCATATCGGCAACCTTGGCAATCTCCAGAACGCGGCTCACTTCATTTTCCAGCATATCCAGACCAAAATGGCCGGTGGGCATGGAAAGCCCCAAAGCGTCGAGATCCTTCTTTAATCGAACGGGATCACCATAAATCCCCCCGTAACCTTCTACACGCCGGTAGCCGAGGTCACGCAACATTGTGAGTGTGCGCTCCAGCGGCTGGAAATTGCGAGAGCTGTAAAGCTGATAGGAGTATCCGTTCATGTCCTTATCCTTTGAACTCGTTCCAGAATTGCGTTGGTTTTTCAGAGCAAAATGCGCCCATGCGGATCGACGCGGTGTCCGATCCGTCAGCAAAAATCCAATGGTCGCCTCTTGCGGAAGGCTGTTAAGGGGAGCGTTGTTCTCTGTTCATCTAAAGCCTCTCCTCCGTTTGAGCATCGAAAAGCGACAGGGTATCGGGTTTGAAGCCGACCCTGACCTTGTCTCCTGCCCGATAACGCTTTCCTGCTTCCACGCGCGCGGAAAGCGGATGCCCGTTCAGCCGAAGCCAGACCAGACTATCAGCACCCATCGGCTCATCCAGATCGACTGTCGCCTCGAAACCGTTCTCGACCTCAAGCCTGACATGTTCCGGACGAACACCGAGTGTTGCCTTCCGGCCCGGCTGTAGCGCTCCGTCATATCCGTCCAGCCCTACGGCTGTCTGTCCGATGTGGAATACGGCCCTTCCTTCTGCGACGGCAATTTCACCGGAGAAGAAATTCATTGATGGCGAGCCCAGGAAACCCGCGACAAACCGGTTCTTCGGGCGGTTGTAGATTGTCAGCGGGTCCGCGAGTTGCTGGACCACGCCACCTTTCATCACGGCAATGCGATCCGCCAGCGTCAGCGCTTCAATCTGGTCGTGGGTAACGTAGATCATCGTGTTGCCGAGTTTCTGATGAAGGCGTTTGATCTCGACGCGCAGCTCGGAGCGCAATTTTGCATCGAGATTGGAAAGCGGTTCGTCGAACAGGAACACATCGACGTCGCGCACCAATGCACGACCAATTGCAACACGCTGACGCTGACCACCAGACAATGCCGAGGGTTTGCGTTGCAGCAAGGGTTCGATCTGGAGAATTTCGGCAGCACGCTTGATGCGTTTGTCGATCTCCCCCTTCGGCAGACCGGCCACGCGCAATCCGAAAGAAAGGTTCTTTTCGACAGTCATTTGCGGGTAAAGCGCGTAGGATTGAAACACCATGCCGATGCCTCGATCCTTCGGCTCATCCCAGGTGACATTTCGGCCTTTGATGAAGATGCTGCCTTCGGAAATATCGAGAAGACCAGCCACGCAATTGAGCAGCGTCGACTTTCCGCAACCGGATGGCCCAAGAAGCACGAGAAACTCGCCTTCCCCGATTTCCAGATTGAGATTTTGCAGCACATTGACCGTGCCGAAGCCAAGCGACAGGTCCTGGATGGAAACGCTTGAATTCATGAACTCATCCTTTCACTGCGCCAGCGGCAATACCGCGAACGAAATAACGGCCGGAGAGGAAGTAAACGAGCAGTGGCACGGCACCGGTCAGGATCGTGGCTGCCATATTGACTGGTCTGCCCCCTGAAAAGTGATCCTTCATGAAGTATGGCTTATGAGCCGTAGAAGGACATTGAAATGGCAGCGAAAAGACATAAGGCAGAAGAGATTGTCACGAAGCTTCGTCAGGTTGACGTGCT
>NZ_BAABTE010000017.1:0-75428 GCF_040371715.1 Brucella sp. NBRC 14130 | reverse complement strand
CTCAATAACGCCATGTCGATCACTCCATAGCCCTCGCTGAAAACATGCAAGGGAAGGTTGGAACATGGGTCAATTCTCAATGGAAATATCAGGCCACGCTGGGTCAGTTCTCAGTGGCAATCAACAGGACGTTGGACGAAGAAGCCGCAGGGGCACTGTGGATACTGCCTGCCATGCCTTATTCGGCGGGCCTCTCTGCGAGGCAAAGACTCGACCGTTTACGGCATACCCGATCTGAAGGCTGCCACATTGGACACCAAGCAGGCCGAAGGTCAGCAGGTCCGCTCCTTCCAGATCGCAATCGAACGACTATCGAAGCGCCCGGAACTCGCCAAGGCCCTCATCCACAAGCCAGGGCCACTCTATGATGACCCCTCCCGCCACGATGACCTGGCCAACGTCTATCGCCGTGGGTTGGAGGAAGTCGGGCGCTTGCTGACTGGCGTTCGCGCCACACCGTCGTAAGAACCCATGCGATCAGGTCTCGTCGATTTTCATTGCCACCTCGATCTCTACCCCGACCATGCGGCCGCGGTGGAGCGTTGCGAGCGCGATGGCGTGTTCACTCTCGCTGTGACCACCACGCCCAAGGCTTGGCCGCGGAACCACGAACTTGCATCCGCCACGAATCACGTTCGTGCGGCTCTCGGCTTGCACCCTCAGTTGGTCGCCGATCGGGCTCGTGAGATCGGGCTGTGGGAGGAGTTACTGCCGCGAACTCGCTATGTTGGGGAGGTTGGACTGGATGCCGGCCCACGGTTTTACAAGTCTTTCGACGCCCAAAAGGAGGTCTTCGCTCGCGTGCTATCGCTCTGTGCGGCGGCGGGGAACAAGATCGTTTCGACGCATAGTGTCCGCGCGACCAAGGTCGTGCTCGATATGATCGAGCAATACATGCCGCCCTCGCGCGGGCGGGTGGTGCTTCATTGGTTCACCGGCACCACAGCAGAGTGCAGGAGAGCCGTCGATCTCGGGTGCTATTTTTCTGTGAACGCCGAAATGCTCGTCAACGAGAAACGCGCGGCGATAACAAAGACTTTGCCTTTAGATCGCATTTTGACGGAGACGGACGGACCGTTCACCCAAACCGATGCACGCCCCTCTAGGCCGAGCGATGTTTGGATCGCCCTGGAAGGCTTAGCGCGACTGCACGGAATGTCGCAGCCCGATATTTCGACTAAGATCACACGCAACCTGAGAACCCTGCTCAAAGAACAGACCTAGAGATTGTCATGGCGACTCGAACGGCGCTTCGGGTTGCAGTGTCTTATATTTGGAGCAGTTTCATGCTTCGAAGAATAGATATTGCGCGTTTAAAGCTGTCACGAAGCTAGGAATATTTTATGAAGTGTGTGGGGGAGATGAATCGTGCAAATCGCAAAGCTAGAGATCGAGAATTTCCGCGGCATCCGTGAAGGGGTCGTTCGCTTTTCACCTCACACCGTTCTGGTTGGTTCAAATAATTGTGGGAAGACAACAGTCGTCGAGGCATTGGCGCTTCTGTTCGGCCGGGATCGGATGGTGCGTCAACTAACCGAGCATGATTTCTACGGCAGCAACCCTCAGCCCGCTGACCGGATTCGCCTTGTTGCCACGGTCATCGATTTTGATGGTGATGACTCGGCTCAGCACATGGACTGGTTTCGGGACGATCGCGGAATCGTAAAGTGGTGGAATCCTGTCGATGGCACCGTGATGCCCGCCCGCACGGACCCATCATGGAAGCTTGCTTGCCAGGTCGCCTTCGCCGCACGATTTCATGGGCCGTCGCTCGAAGTGGAGACGCTTCGGTACTTCCATGACGACGATGCGGTAGGCGATGTCTTTGCCGACGAGAACGCCACTGCTTTCTCCGCGCGTTTGATCCGCGACATTGGGTTCTTTTTCGTGCCGGCCACCCGGACATGGGATCGGACTGTATCGTTTGGATCGGAGTTGTTTCGCAGGGTTGTAGCCGCCGGCGAAGGCCAGCCGTCCGAGTCTGTCCTTAGCGAGCGGGACAGATTGCGCGCGCCGGATGCGCGGCTTGAGCAGGATGAGCGCCTGGCTCCGATCGTCAATCGCCTAAATCAGGAGCTACGCGGCTTTTTCCGGACTTCCCCCACGCTCCATTTGCGCGTGACGGCTACGGACAGCGACAGCCTGCTTGAATCCGTCGTTTCGCACTATGCCCATGAGGGAGCCGATCTCCCCTTGCCGGCAAGGCGGCATGGTAGCGGCCTTCTCTCTCTCCAGCATCTGCTTCTGCTTTTGCAGTTTGGCCGCATGCGCGCCGAAGCCGACGAAGGTTTTTGGATGGCGCTTGAGGAACCGGAACTGCATGTGCCACCGGCCCTACAGCGCCGGCTAGTTCATAGAATCCAGGCTCTTTCCCGACAGACATTCGTCTCGACTCATTCGCCGATGGTGGCGGCACTCGCGGACCCGAAGGGCGTGGCGGTTCTCCGGAATGACGGAGGGCTGCTGACTGCGGTTCCTTTGCTAACCTCCACACTGCCTGCTGACACGCCGAACAGCGTGCGGAAGCTATTCCAGGTCAACCGCGTCGAAACGATCGCGGCCGTGATGCACGAGTTCGTCTTGGTCCCAGAAGGTCGCACCGACTACGAATGGCTCGGGCTGTTGGTTCGCGCGGTCGATCTGCATCAAGGCTGGGCGGCGGCGGACGAGTGTCGGTTCGACGCATTTGTAGGCGTCATCCCGACGCATGATGGCGCGGTCGTCAGAACGGTCGAGGCCATGGCGCCCTTACACCCCCGCGTTGCGGCGATGGTTGACGGGGACGTGGAGGGCGTCGGATACGCCGCAACTCTTGTGGCGGCCGGATCTCCAAACTCGGGGGTGATCCTTCGGTGGGCGGATGGCCAGATGCTGGAGGATACCATCGGCTGGATCATCGATGCCGATGCAGATGCCTGCCTTCCGGCGATCCAGATCGACCAACCGGCAGCCACCGTGGCAGAGCTGGTCTTGCGCCTGAAGAGCGACAATCGCGCTGCTGGGGGACTGAAGAAGGACACGTCAAGCTACGAGATCATCGCGGGCGCGATCGGCGCTACGGAAGCCTGTTGCGCGCGAGCGCGGTCGCTGCTCAACGCGATCACCGACGTGGTGAAGGGAGAGAACAACCCGCTGTTTTCCGCGGATGCTGCTAATCCGGCGATCAGGGTATTCCAGCCGTGACGGTTCGGGCGGTAGAGGGAGCTGCTGGATGCGGAAAGACCCATCGTCTCATGGAGATGCTCTCGGAGACGCTCGCTGACCATCCTTTGATCGAGGGGCAGCGCGTGCTTGCGCTGACTTTCATGCACGGTGCGAGGCGCCGCTTGTCGGACCGGCTTCGGACCGTTGCCGGTCTCATGGGCCGGGTGGAATGCTGCACGGTCGACGCCTTCGCATGGCGCATCTACCGGCGCTGGCGCGGCCTTGCAGCGGCGCTTGGTGTCGCGCCTATCGCGGAAGGTGAGTTCGATGCGGTCTGCGATACTGCTGGGCTGCTTCTTGAGCAGCAACAGGTCCGAGACTGGACGGCTACGAGCTTTCCGATCGTGCTGGTGGATGAGGGACAGGATCTGAGACCGCAGCGACTACGGATGCTGGCCGCGCTGTCAGGCGTCACCCACACATTGATCGCGGCAGACGAGTTTCAATGTCTCGACCAGGCGCTGCGGCCAAATCCCTTGGTGACTTGGTTGCAGGGCGCGACAGAGCCCGAAACCTTAGTCCAAGTGCGCCGGACGAATATTGGAGGCCTTCTGGCGGCCGCGACGGCGATCCGGAACGGCCAGGCGCCGGTGAATGGACAGGGCTTCCGTATTCTGCAGCCTGGCGTCAGCATTCCTCTGGCCGCGACTTTGCTCGCCAACGCCATCGCGTGGCGCCAAGGGGGCAACGTCGCGGTGATAACACCGGCGCTGCAAGGTGGATTCGTGCAGTCCGTTATAAAGCGCGTGGGGCAAGGCCCCTGCGGACAGCAGCAAAATGGACCGTACTCGATCCAGTGGGAGGGCACTGATCGGGACGAGACGCAGGTCATCCTCGAGGGGCTGATGCTCGCTGCCAACGCGACCGCTGCGGAGACATGCGCCGCGCTGCGCTCACTGCCGCCTTCGGGGCCTGTGCGGGCTGCAATCCTGTGGGTGGAAAACCAAATCCATGCTGTCGGACGGACGGAGTTTACCCGAGTGGAGATCGAGACGGTGATTGCTCGCAACGTGGCGTTGCGGAGGCAGCATGGCGGTGGTGCAGCGCATCTCTTCACCGCGATGACTGTGCAACAGGCCAAGAACCGTGAGTTCGACGGCGTCGTGGTCATATGGCCGTATCAGGTCGGCGGCGATATCGAGCACAAGCGCCGGCTGCTTTACAACGCTGTGACGCGGGCCAGGCGTTGGTGCAACATCATTGTCCAGGGCCAGAACATCCTCGCGGCGGCGCCGTTTGCATAGACTTTCTAAAGCCTCGAGAAGCAGGCTACCGATAGCGATCTGTTCTGAAAGGGTGAAGCGAAAGATCGACTGCATAATGATGGGCTGACCCAATCCACGATTATCGGCCGACTGGAAAAGGCTGCGGACGTGACGGAATTTGTCGGGAAGTAAACACTTGAAATATTGAAGAGATGTTAGAAAACATATGAAGCAAAGTGAACCTCGCGCCGAACAGGATATTTTCAATGATCTCGCACAGCTCTCCACGGCACCGGGATTCGTGCATGTGCTTTCATGGATGTCGTTGCGAGACAATTATGTGACTTTTGATGGCGCGATGGACGGCAACGCCCTCGCCGCCTCTTACGCGCCTGGGCGAACTGTCCGGACGGAATTTTCGACCTTGCTCGGACTAATGGTCCGTCAGCCGATTGACCTGAGTGAGCCGTCACCTGCCGAGATTCAAGTACTGTTTGATCGGACCAAAACGTTGCTTGAGGAACTCCATGAGCGCCTGGGCGGCCAATGTGGGACTCGATCATCGAAGCTGCGAAAGTCGCGGAAGCGGGGGCAGAGCGCCCGCCTTCGCCATTCACGCGTGCTGATGTGCTTCGGGAGCCGATCTTCTATGGAGCCGAGTCCGCGTACAGTTTCCAATATCGAGACATGGCGCTCGAACGCTACGCTGCGGACGAGGCGTGGTTGCTCGCGAACAAGGGGTTCAGCATAGCCGACGCGCAAGCTATTGCCGGTGCAATCTCGGAACTCCAGAACATCAAGATCATGGACGCGCTGTCGAGCTTGAAGGCCGGGGCGTCGCATTCCTCATCCTTGCTATCGGGCTTTACCACAACGGCTGAGGAAATCGCGGCGCATTGCACTCGGCCTAGAGAGACGGTTCAGGCGATGCTTGCGACGTTCAGCGTCCCTGCGCCCTCCAATCAGGATTTCACGTCTCTCGGCGCGTTTAACGTTGTTAACGCATGCCCGATCATCGCGCTGCCAGATGGACGCTACATCGCACTCCAGACTTATGGAATCGTTGAATCGCTCTACGACTCGCCATTTTACTGGATGATCGGCGACAAATCCTATCGCGCCAAGGCCTCGGCGCACCGGGGCGCCTTTACCGAGCAGTTTGTTGCCAAGCGGCTACGCTCGGTCTTCGGCGAAAGCAATGTCTATTGCAACGTCAATATCGAAGGCACGGGCGGTCGTGTGTCCGAGATGGATGTGCTCGTCCTGTTTGGCGACCGGGCGGTGATCGTCCAGTGCAAGTCTAAGAAGATGACACTGGAATCGCGTAAGGGGAACGATCAAACACTGCGCGCCGATTTCCAGAAGGCTGTGCAGGATGCCTACGATCAGGGCCTGCTCTGTGCACAGTCGCTTAGGCGGCCGAGCTTGGATTTTATGAAGGAGGATGGATCAAAGCTCAAGATTCCCGAACTACGCGATATCTTTATCCTGTGCGCTGTGTCGGACCACTATCCGGTGCTCACTGTCCAGGCCCGGCACTTCCTCGAATATGAGGAAGACGCGGTCATCCACGCGCCCTTGGTCGCCGACGTGTTCCTAATCGACGTGCTAGCCGAAATGCTCGCCAGTCCCCTGCGATTGCTAAGCTATATCGACCGGCGGGTTGGTTATGCTGAACGTGTGCATGGGACCAACGAGTTGGCGATCCTTGGTTATCATCTGAGCCAGAATCTCTGGTTTGAAGACAAAACCAGCATGGCCATGGTCGCGGATGATTTCTCGCTCGATCTGGACACCGCGATGACCGTGCGTCGAGAGGGCATTCCCGGCACCGCTACGCCCAAAGGTATCCTCACCAAATTTACCGGTACGCATGTCGCTCGAATCATCGAGAAGATCGAGCACGAGGCTAACTCCGACCTGATCGATCTCGGCTTCCTCCTGCTCGATATCAATGGCGACACGGTTAAGCAGCTTGACCAGGGAATGAAGGATGTCGCCCGGCGCACTCGGCTCGATGGACGGCCCCACGACTTCACCTTGGGATTCGATACCGGCGACGCTGGCCTTACCATCCATTGCAGCCGAGCAGCGGCGAGCGACGCCCTTGACGCACTCGTTGGTCATTGCCAGCGACGCAAGTATGTCCATCGCGCCGATAACTGGTTTGGGCTCCTCGTGCGCGAGGCGGATGGGTTGCCTAAGTTCAGTCTGGCGACGCGTTTTCCGTGGAAGCATGACAGTCGGATGGAAAAATTGACGCAGGGCATGGTACTCAACGGGAATTCTGGATCTGCTCGGTCGGCTTCGTCGAACCGCACGCCGGACGGTTCGAAGATCGGTCGAAACGACCCATGTTTCTGCGGTAGCGGTAAGAAGTTCAAAAAATGCTGTTTCCTTTGACGATCGCTGCTGACCTAGACGCGGGATTTAGAGGGCTATAGCGTAGATGTGGTTTCTTCATCGCCCGGCATGGCGCGCCAAGGGCTGCTTCTCAACATCAGGAACCATAACCGCCTGTCCGCTCACGGCCCCAATCCGCTCACTTCCAAGCCCTTCGCTTGAGAGAGGGTGTTTGCCGTTTGTATCCGCGAACCTCTGATCAACTGTCAGGCCGTTACCACAAAGAGTGCGCCATCTTGATGGCGCGCTCCTGTAGGTTTGAATTGGTGTGCCAGTTCGGCTATAAATTTTGAACTCATTCGGGGTTCAAGTTGGCGGCCGGAACCTGCAACCATCTTTGCTTGCTCTGAGCGCAAGTAAAGATGAAAGCCTGCCCCCGCAACCAGTGTTGTCGAATAAACCCGTTGCCGGCGCAGCGGGGTTTTTTTGCGTTTTGATCCTCCTTCATCAAAGCATAATCGCTCCCAATTCTTCGATATGCTCAATCTCTAATTCTCCCATTTTCGTCGGGTTGCAAGACGGATTGTGCTGAAGACGGCGCGGCAGAGCTGCTGCCGGTGCCGCGTTATCTGGGCGGTATTGAGCCTTCCGATCAGGCGACCTGCTTGCGGTAGATTGCGCGCAGGTCCGGACAGCTGTCGCATGGTGTTCGTCGGAGCGATATAAACAGATAGCCGTTGCCTCGCGTGCCTTTCAGGTTCAAATAGGCGCCACGTCTGTCATGCGTGGAACGGGTATCGGCTTCCCCCGCATGATCGATCATTTCATTGATGGAGATGCGTGATGCATTATTCTGCAGCTGCCGACCGTTATCAGTCGGATATGATCTATCGCCGCACTGGTCGAAGCGGTATCGATCTGCCAGCTATTTCGCTTGGTCTCTGGCACAATTTCGGCGGTCGCGATGTCTATGAAAACGGTCGCGCGATTCTGCGCCGGGCGTTCGATCTCGGCGTGACCCACTTCGACCTCGCAAACAATTATGGACCGCCTCCCGGCTCAGCGGAAGAAAACTTCGGCCGCATGATGGCCAGTGATTTTCGGCCCTATCGCGATGAAATGATCATCTCTTCAAAAGCCGGTTGGGACATGTGGCCGGGGCCGTACGGAGGCATTGGCGGCAGTCGCAAATACCTGATCGCCAGCCTCGACCAGTCGCTGAAGCGGATGGGGCTCGACTATGTCGACATCTTCTATTCGCACCGTGTGGACGCCACCACGCCGCTGGAAGAGACGATGGGAGCGCTCGCGCATCTGCACCGTCAGGGCAAGGCGCTTTATGTGGGGATTTCCAGCTATTCGCCGGAACTGACGCAGAAGGCTGCCGCGATCCTGAAGGAAGAGCGGGTTCCGCTTTTCATTCATCAGCCCAATTACAACATGTTCAATCGCTGGATCGAAAATGGCCTGCTCGATACCCTTGGCGAGATCGGAACCGGCTGCATTGTCTTTTCGCCTCTGGCTCAAGGATTGCTGACCTCCCGCTATTTGAACGGAATCCCCGAAGGGGCGCGGGCGAATCAGGGCGGCTCCCTGAAGGCCAGTGCACAGAACGAAGAGCTGCTGGGGCGCATCCGGGCGCTGAACGCCATTGCGGAACGTCGCGGTCAGACATTGGCTCAAATGGCTATCGCCTGGACACTGCGCGACCCGCGTGTCACCTCTTCGCTGATCGGGGCAAGTTCGGTAACACAGCTTGAAAATTCGCTGGGAGCCCTGAAGAAGCTGGAATTCAGCGCTGAGGAGCTGGCAGAGATTGACCAGTATGCGCATGACGGTGGAACCGACTGGTGGAAGAGTTCGACTTCGCTTTGATGTGTTAACGAAGAGCATGATAAGGCCGTACGCTCAGCGTGCGGCCTTTCGCGTGAATGGATGAATGCAATTCACGCGGGGCGACGTAATTGCTATAGGCCAACGGGGCAAGGCAGTTCCCGTAGGAGCCTTTGGGGGAAAAGAATCAGGCCATGTCGCTGCGGTCGATAAAGGGCAGTTTGAAATATCCGCTGATCCGGGCCGGGCTGGAGGCTATCGCCTTTTCCGGTGCTGAGGCGCTCTTCCCTTCTGCCGGTGGACGTGGAGTCGTCTTCACGATGCATCACGTCAAACCGGAAGAGGCGACAGATCGACTGGACCCGAACGCTATTCTCTCGATTACGCCGCAGACGCTCGAAATGGCCATAGAAGCATCGTTGGAAGCGGGCCTTGTGCCCGTCCACCTGCATGATTTGCCGAAGCTGCTTTCCGAGCCCGATAATAGACAGAAGTATGTCGCCTTCACTCTGGATGACGGCTATCGCAACAATGCGGAATTCGCAGCTCCCGTGTTTGGACGGCACAACGTTCCTTACACGATCTTCATCACGACCGGCTTTGTGGAACGTACTCGATCCATGTGGTGGAGAACCAGTGCGGCTCTGGTAACGGAAGCCGACGGTTTCCGGTTCGACTTCGGCGGCGGTACCGTTGATGTCCGCGTGCAAAACCAAGGCCAGAAATCAGCTGCCTTCGCAAGGCTCGTCCAGTTCATGCAACATTTCGACGAAGACGAGGCTGTAGCCCGCATCGATGCAGCAGCGAAGATGGCCGGGATCGATCCGATTTCTCTCGTCGACGAATCGGTGATGAGCGCATCCGAACTGCATGACCTGGCCCGCGATCCGCTTGGGCATCTTGGGGCGCACACAGTCACTCACGTCAACCTGCGGCGCGTCGATGACGACAGGCTGGCAAGGGAGGTTGCCGATTCGACCGCCTCGGTTGAAAACTATACCGGCTACAGGCCGAGATCCTTTGCCTACCCGTATGGCTGGAAGACGGCGGTCGGTGAGCGTGAAATCGAAGTCGTTTCAAAAGCAGGCTTCGATGTGGGCGTAACCACGCAGCCTGGCGTGCTGCAGCAGCCCGGTGTGATGCCGGTCGCGGCCATACCGCGTATTTCCCTCAACGGATATTTTCAGAAGAAGCGCTATATCAAGGCGCTTCTTACGGGGCTGCCGTTCAAGCTGATCTAGAGCGGTTCCTATTCTAACAGAATCGCCGCAACCGCTCTAACTATTTGTTTTATCGCATTATCCAACGCATCGAAGCGGATAAGAAATCAGTCCAGTGAACTTATTTCCCCGCGTAGACGTTTCACACTTTTGCTGGAAATGCTCTAGCTGAAATCAAATGACGAGATGTCCTGAAACACGAAAGGCCGCCTGTCGGCAGCCTTCGTAAAACCTGATTTGAGAAACTGGAGCGGGCGAAGGGATTCGAACCCTCGACCCCAACCTTGGCAAGGTTGTGCTCTACCCCTGAGCTACACCCGCTCGCGCCAGTCATTCCGGAACCGTTCGTTTCCGTCAGGCAGGCGCTATATGAACCAACGCTTCGCAGATTGCAACAGGGAAATTTGCTTCTTTGTGCAAGATATTTGCCTGTTCTTTCTCAAAGCTGTGGATGAAATCGGAGCCCACCGTGCCCGCAGCCCCATGCTGCTTGCATCGCAACGGCGTGAGGACGGATGAAACTGGCCGGGAAACGCTATCATGCGCCAGTTTCCGCCTGCACTGGCAGTTTCATCACATGCGCATATTTGCGCGGATTGAAGCTCAGATAGAGCGGGCAGATGCTTGCGACCAGAATGAGGTGCATGATCCAGCCGGAAGCAAACGAGCCGGTCAATCCGTGCAGGAAAGCGGTGGCGACCGGACCGAGAGCGGCGATCAGGAAGCCGCCGCCCTGCATCATGGCGGTAAGCGCGCCTGCTTCCTCCGGCCTGGGCAGATGGTCGAGCGATGTAATCATCGCAAGGGCGAAGCTGCCGCCGAGACCCGCGCCGCAGATCGCCGACCAGAAGAACGGGGAAAGTTGCGGTGCAAAGGCAAGGCCAGCAAAGCCAACTGCCTGCATGGCCAATGTCAGCAACAGGAAAGGCCGGCGGTCGGTGCTGCGGCGGGCGAGCAGGGGCAGTCCGAAGGCCGCGAGTGCCTGCGCGACTGCCATCGCCGCGACGAGATTTCCGGTGGTGGACGCCGCAAGCCCCAGCGACTGGTAATAGGGGGCAAGCCACGCAACCATGGATGAATAACCCGCATTGACGAGGCCGAATGCAGCCATCAGCACCCAGGTGCGTGGGCGGCGCAGCAAATGGCCGGTTATTCCGGATTTTTTGCCCGACGACGAGGTTTCGCGGAGAATGGGGACTGCTGCCAGCAGGGCGAGCACGGCCGGGAATGCAAGCGCGGCGAGGGCGAACCGCCAGTTATGCTGGCTTCCCGCAAGCCACGGTGTCAGCCGCGCACCGAGCGCGCCGCCGCCCATGATCATGGCTGAATAGAGCCCCGTCACGGGGGCAATGGTGGATGGGAAGCTGGCCTTGATGAGACCGGGCATCAATGCCTGAATCATAGCAACGCCTGCGCCGCACAGCACGGCGGTCAGAACCAGCGAAATGCCATCCGGCACGAAGCCGCGCAGGAGAGAGCCTGCTGCAAGAATGGCAAGCGCTGCAAACATGCTGCGGCGGGTGCCGAATAGCGACTGGATGCGCGGGGTTGCAAAAGCGCCAAGACCCATCAGCATCATCGGCAAAAAGGTAAGCAGGGACAGGGCGCCGAAACCCATGCCCGTATCGGTCGCAATGTCTGAAAGCACCGGCCCCGGTGCAGTCAGGAACGGACGCAGGTTGAGGCCGATCAGGACGACGAGCGCAATAAGGGCAAAGCTTGCGGTGCGCCCGCCGCCGGTTGCCGGGTGGTTGGTAGTCTGCATGTTTCAGGCGCCAGTCTTATTCTTGCTTTCCCATAGCTGATAGAGTTCCGGATCGTTTTCCGGCGGGGAATGTTCGAAACTGATGCCGGTCTGTGCATGCAGAGGCTTGGCGAGTTCCGCGGCGATTTTCGCGGTCGAAAGGCCAAAAGGTTCGGCCTGCTCATTGGAATAGGCGAAGCGGATTTTTTCCACACCTGCCATGCGCATGGCGGCAAAGCACATGGGGCAGGGCTGGCCGCTAGCATAGACTTCGCAACCATCGAGGCGCGGCGATCGCAGCGCCTTTCCTGCCGCGCGCAGCGCCAGCAATTCTGCATGCGCGGTGGGATCGCAATCGGCCTGCATACGGTTGACGCCGGTGGCGATGACTTCGCCGCCCTTGACGACCACAGCGCCGAACGGGCGTCCGCCTTGCTCAATATTGTCGAAGGCGAGCTTTATGGCCTGATCGAGAAATGTGCCGTCGCTGCTCATTTCGCGCCAGCCTTTTCCAGCAGGGCCACCATGGGCGCATAGCCACGGCTGCGGGCATGTCGGAGAGGCGTCACGCCGTCATTGTCGGCGAGATTGACGTCGGCACCGGCTTCGATGAGAAGCTTCACGATCTCGACATGGCGCTGGCCGCCATCGCCGAGCATGATGGCTTCAAGGAGCGCCGTCCAGCCGAGATTGTTGACGTGATCGACCTTCACGCCAGCCTCGATCAGCGTGCGCACCGTTTCGACATGCCCGCGTTCGGAAGCGGGAATGAGCGCCGTTCCGCCATAGCGGTTTGTGCTTTTGAGGTCTGCTCCATGCGCGAGCGTCAACTTGAGAATTTCGAGGTGTCCGCGCGCGCCCGCATAAAGATAAGGGCTGTCCTTGATGGCATCCCTGGCGTTGACGTCCGCCCCTGCATCGATGAGCGCACGGGCGACATCGATGTGGTTTGCGTGGGTTGCTGCAAGAAGCGCTGTCTCGCCATTTCTGCCGCGTGCTTCGAGATCCGCTCCGGCCTTGATGGCCGAATTGACTGAGGCCAGGTCGCCGGCTGCCGCGGCTTGAATAAGCGAGGTTTCGGCACGGGCCGCGGTATGGTGGCCGGGCAATGTCGGTTCGGTCATGACTACGGTCCCTGCAATCAAGGCCAAGGCACTCAAGCTGAATATCGTTTGACGCATCGGCTGGTTCTCCTGCTTGTTGCGTTCATACAGGCCGGATGACATATTTGGAAATTAAATGTTTAACTGCTATTCAGTGGCTTCATGAATATTGCTTTCAATCTCGATCTATTGCGGGCTTTCGTGGCTGTCGTAGACAGCCGCAGTTTTACGGTAGCTGCTGCGCAGTTGCATTCGACCCAATCGACGATAAGCCAGAAGATCATCAGGCTGGAGGAAGCCGCCGGGCAGGCGCTTCTGGAACGCGCCCGGCATGATGTGCGTCCGACGGATGCAGGCGAAAAGCTGCTGGGCTATGCGCGCCGCATCCTGCAGCTCCATGACGAGGCAGCCGCCGCGATGACCGGGACTGCGCTCGCCGCGGTGTTCCGCCTCGGCCTGCCGGAAGATTTCGCCTCGCGGCTCGTGACGCCTGCGCTGGCGCGTTTCATGCGCGCGCACCCAAACACGAAACTCGAGGTGACAAGCGGCCTCAGCCGCGACTTGCAGAAAGGTTTCGAGACCGGGGAATACGATCTGGTCATGGTGAAACAGAAGCGCGGCGAAACGGTCGGGACGATGCGCTGGCCGGAACCGCTTTCATGGCTGGAAAGCGCCGACTTCCCCGTGTCGCATGTCGATCCCCTGCCGCTTGTCGTGTTCCCCCCGAACGGGCTCTATCGCAGCGACATGATGGAGGCACTCGACCGGGCAGGCAGGCGCTGGCACGTGGTTTTCACCAGCTCCAGCCTGGCGAGTATCCAGAGCGCAGTTGCCGAGGGACTGGGTGTCAGCCTGTTGCCGAAGCGTGTGGCATTGCCCGGCCATCGGGTAGTGCCTGCCGCCGCTGGGCTGCCCTCCGTTGAACCGATGGAAATCGTCATACGGCACATGGACAATGGACCCGAACAAATCCGCCAGCTTGCCGCCATGCTGGCGGAAGTCGTTGGCGAATGAGAATCTCGAAGGGGTCGTCTCGTGTTATTTCCTCAATGGGGCCTTTGGCGTTTTGCGTCTTTTCGGGAGCCATGCACGAAATTTCCGGTCTTTTCCGCGCGATTTAATTTCTGAAAAGCCTATCCGTTTTCAGATTGACTGATTTTGTATCCAGGATATTGTGTCCAGAAAAGTTGGGAGGCTTTTATATTGGCGGCTTTTGAATGGCGCAGTCAGACCCGTTTGCTGGACGAAGTGGCGGATGCACTTCGCGAGCGGATTTATGCGGGCGATTATGCGCCGGGCGCTATACTCAGGCAGGAACATATCGCGGCTGAATTCGGCATCAGCCGCACGCCCTTGCGCGAGGCTCTGCGCGTTCTGGAGCGTGACGGGCTGGTCATTCACCTGCCGGGGCGGGGCGTTCGTGTCGCTTCAGCCGATCTCACCCGGCTGATCGATGCCTATGCGGTGCGCGAAGTGCTGGATGGGGTCGCGGCGCGTTTTGCCGCCGAACGGGCAACGGATGCGGACATCGTCAGGCTGCGCGCGCATGTTGCGGGGCAGGGCGCGGTTGTCGATCCATGGGACCCGAAAGCCTATACCCAATCCAACGTCGATTTTCATATGGCGGTGATGAATACGGCAGGCAATGCTTCGCTGATCGCCTTCGTGCCGCTTCTGCGCATGACATCGCAGGTTTTTGCGCCGTCCTTTTCACTGTCGGTGGATCGGGCGCGCGATGCAATCCGCGAGCATGGGGCCATTGTTGAAGCCATCGCTTCGCGCGATGGCGAGGAGGCCGAGCGGCTGGCGCGGGCGCATATCCGCGCAACCACGGCAAGGTTGGAGGCGGGAATGCCGCTTCGGGAGAACGAAAATGAAGCATGAGAACAAGACGGGAGGAGCCGGCTTGCTCCGTTATGGCAATTTCATCGCGGGCGAATGGCAGGATGCCGTTGGCGGCGAGCATATCACGCTCAAGAACCCTTCCGACGGCAGCGATCTTGCGTTGATTGCGCGCGGCACCAAGGCTGATATCGATCTGGCCGTTGCAGCGGCGCGCAGCGCACTTTCGGGCGACTGGGGCAAGTTGACGGCGACTGAACGTGGCCGTGTGCTGCACCGCATTTCTGAAGAGGTGTTGAAGAACATCGACCTTCTGACCGATCTGGAATCGAAGGATGTTGGCAAGCCGGTCACGCAGGCGCGTGCCGACGTGTTGGCGCTAGCGCGTTATCTCGAATTTTATGGCGCGTCCGCCGACAAGGTGCACGGCGACACGCTGCCTTATCAGAACGGTTTTACGGTTCTGTCGATCTATGAGCCGCACGGCGTTACCGGCCACATCATTCCGTGGAACTACCCGATGCAGATTCTGGGCCGCAGTCTTGGCGCGGCACTGGCCATGGGTAACGCCGCCGTGGTCAAGCCTGCCGAAGAAGCCTGCCTGACCATTCTGGAATTTGCCAGGATCGCCGAAAGGGCCGGCCTGCCGAAAGGGGCGCTCAATGTCGTGACCGGGCTTGGCGCGGAAGCCGGTGCGGCGCTCTCCGAACATCCGGACGTCAATCACATCTCATTCACCGGCTCCGTTCGTACCGGGGAAGCGGTTCAGGCTGCGGCTGCGAAGAATACGGTGCCGGTGACGCTGGAACTTGGCGGAAAATCGCCGCAGATTGTCTTCGCCGATGCCGATCTCGAGCGCGCCTTGCCGTTTCTGGTCAATGCGGGCATCCAGAATGCCGGTCAGACCTGTTCGGCCTCGTCGCGCATTCTGGTCGAGCGTAGCATTTATGAAGAAGTTGTCGCCCGCATGAGCCAGCGCTACCGCGCATTGAAGGTCGGGCCAGCCAGCGCCGACCTGTCTGTCGGCCCGGTCGTATCGCAGCGCCAGAAGGCGATTGTCGATGACTATCTGGCTCTTGCGAAAGAGAGCGGCCTGGCCATTGCCGCGCAAGGCGTGTTGGCAGATGATGCGCCGGAAGGCGGCGCCTATGTGTTGCCGACGCTGATCCGCGATGTTCCTGCCGATCATCGTCTGGCGCAGGAAGAAATTTTTGGTCCGGTGCAGGTCATCCTGCCTTTCGACACCGAAGAAGAGGCCATCGCGATTGCCAATGGCACGCATTATGGCCTCGTCTGCGGCATCTGGACCAATGATGGCGGACGTCAGTTCCGTCTGGCGCGTGCCATCCATTCCGGTCAGGTGTTCATCAACAATTACGGGGCCGGTGGCGGCATCGAATTGCCCTTCGGCGGCGTGAAGAAATCCGGCCATGGCCGTGAAAAGGGCTTCGAGGCGCTCTATGGGTTCGCCTCGCTGAAGACGATTTCCGTGTATCACGGTTAAGGAGATTACAGTGTCGCTTGAAGGTAAGGTCGCGCTCATCACGGGAGCAGGTTCGGGGTTTGGCGAAGGCATGGCGAAGCGCTTTGCTGACGGCGGCGCAAAGGTCGTCATCGTGGACCGCGACAAGGCAGGCGCTGAGCGCGTGGCAGGCGAAATCGGCGAGGCGGCGCTGGCCGTTGCTGCCGATATCTCCAGGGAAGCCGATGTCGACGCGGCGGTGGAGGCTGCCCTGTCGAAGTTCGGCAAGGTCGATATTCTGATCAACAATGCCGGCATCGGCCACAAGCCGCAAAATGCCGAATTGGTCGAGCCGGAAGAATTCGACCGCATTCTCGGCGTCAACGTACGCGGCGTCTACCTGATGACCCGCAAGCTCATCCCGCATTTCAAGGGCAATGGCGAGGGCGTAATCCTCAACGTCGCCTCGACCGGCGCTGGTCGCCCGCGTCCGAACCTTGCCTGGTACAATGCCACCAAGGGCTGGGTGGTTTCGGTCACCAAGGCGCTCGCCATCGAGCTGGCTCCGGCGAAAATTCGTGTGGTGGCGTTGAACCCGGTTGCCGGTGAAACGCCGCTTCTTACCACTTTCATGGGTGAGGACACCGAGGAAATCCGCAAAAAATTCCGCGATTCCATTCCGATGGGCCGCCTGTTGAAACCCGACGATCTGGCTGAAGCTGCGGCTTTCCTTTGCTCGCCCGCTGCCTCTATGATTACCGGGGTTGCGCTCGACGTGGATGGCGGGCGTTCGATTTAGGAAAAAAGGCAAGGGGAGCCAAAGAGGAACAATGGGTAAGCTGCTGAAAGCCGGGCTGATAACAGCCGCGATGCTGGCATCGATCAACGGTGCATTTGCAAAAGACACGCTGGTGGTTGGCGAAGTGCTGGAGCCGCCGGGCCTCGACCCGACCGCCAACGCCGCCGCCGGCATCCGGCAGGTTACCTATGCGAACCTCTATGAAGGTCTGGTGCGCATTGTCGAGGACGGTACTGTAAAGCCGCTTCTGGCTGAAAGCTGGACCGTCTCCGATGACAAGAAGACCTATACGTTCAAGTTGCGGCAGGGCGTGAAGTTTCATGACGGCACGCCGTTCGACTGCCCGGTGGTGAAATTCTCCTATGACCGCGCTGTGGCTCCGGATTCCACCAATGCGCAAAAGGGACTGTTCGAGCCCATTGCGAGCACGGAATGTCCCGATCCCGCGACCGCCGTTGTCACGCTGAAGCGTCCGACCTCGAATTTCCTGTTCAATATGGGATGGGGTGACGCGGTCATGGTCGCGCCCAATTCGGCTGCCGACAACAAGACCAAGCCGGTTGGCACGGGCCCGTTCAAATTCAAACGCTGGGTGCAGGGCGACCGCGTCGAGCTGGAACGCAACCCGGACTATTGGGGCGAACCGGCAAAGCTTTCCGCTGTTACGTTCCGTTTTGTGAGCGACCCGTCGGCTGCTGCCGCGGCCATCCTTGCCGGTGACATCGACGTCTTCCCGATGTTCCAGGCACCGGAACTCATCAGCCGGTTCAAGAGCGACGACAAGTTGCAGGTCGAAGTGGGCGATACGGCGGGCAAGGTCCTGCTGTCGCTCAACAATGCCAAGGCTCCTTTCGACAATGTGAAGGTGCGTCAGGCGCTGGCCCACGCCATCGACCGCAAGGCGCTGATCGAAGGCGTTTATTCCGGTTTCGGCACGCCAATCGGCTCGCATTATGCGCCGGTCGACCCGGGTTATGTCGACCTGTCGGAAACCTATCCCTATGATCCGGCAAAGGCGAAGCAGTTGCTGGAGGAGGCTGGCGTTCCGGCGGGCACGACGATCACCATCACGCTTCCACCACCGGCCTATGCGCGGCGCGGCGGCGAGATCATCGCGGCCATGCTGGCGGAGGTCGGCATTCAGGCCAATCTGGTGCCGATCGAGTTTGCGCAATGGCTGGATCAGGTGTTCAAGCGGTCGGATTTCGACGCGACGATCATCGCGCACACCGAGGCGCGCGATCTCGATATCTATGCCCGCGACAAATACTACTTCAACTACAACAACCTCGAATACAAGGCGCTCTACAAGGCCTATGCCGAGGCTGGAAGCGATGAGGAGCAGCTCGAACTCGTGAAGAAGTTGCAGGAAAAACTTGCTGCCGACGAGCCGAACATCTTCCTCTATGCGCTGCCCAAAATCGGTGTGTGGAACAAGAATGTGAAGGGCCTGTGGAAGAACATGCCGGTCCCGGCTGACGATCTGACGCAAGCCTATTGGGCGGAATAAACGAAGCGGTTTTGCGTTGGATAATGCGTAGAAACAAGTAGCCGGAGCGGGTCCTATGCCCCGTTTTGATTGGACACGCTCTGGCTCGCCCCGTCGCACGCTCGGCGGGGACCAAATGGATGGCCGCGCATCCCATAAAGATAAGGGGAGGGCGTGCGGCGGATTGGAATGTGGAAAGCGGATTTCCGTCTTTTCAAGGAGGTCGTTTTGCTGGCTTACATTTCCGGGCGACTGGTTTCGCTCCTGCTTACGACGCTTGCGGCTTCCGTCATCGTCTTCCTGCTGATGCAGGTGCTGCCGGGCGATCCGGCGGCGGTGATCCTGGGCATCAATGCGCAGCCTGAAACACTGGCAGCGCTTCACAAGCAGCTTGGCCTCGACCAGCCGCTCTGGTGGCGCTACCTCACATGGATTGGCGGCTTTCTGAAAGGCGATTTCGGCACGAGCTATACCTATTCCGTGCCGATCAGCGAATTGCTCGGGCCGCGCATCATGGTCACGCTGCCGCTGGCGCTTCTGTCGATGGTCCTGTCGGTCGCGGTGGCCATTCCGGTCGGTGTCTATGCCGCTTACAAGCGCGGCAAAACCGGCGACGTGCTCTCCATGGGCGTGGCGCAGGTCGGTGTCGCAATTCCGAATTTCTGGCTTGGTCTGCTTTTGATCCTGCTTTTTGCCTTGCAGCTTGGCTGGTTTCCGGCTTCGGGTTTCGCGGGCTGGGAAGGCGGGTTCTGGAACGGTATCCGTTCGCTGTTCCTTCCCGCATTGGCGCTTGCGCTGCCGCTTGCCGCCATTCTGGCCCGCGTAACCCGATCCGCCGTCATCGAGACACTGGGGGAGGATTTCGTGCGCACTGCCCGCGCCAAGGGCCTGACGCGCAAGGCCGCGCTCTGGCGTCATGCGGTGCCCAATGCGCTGATCCCGGTCGTCACCATCATCGGGCTGCAATTTTCCTTTCTGCTGGCGGGAACCATCATCATCGAAAATGTCTTCAATCTCCCCGGTCTTGGAAGGCTGGTGTTTCAGGCCATCGCGCAGCGCGATCTCGTCACCGTGCAGTCGCTGGTGACGCTGCTTGCCGCCTCGGTGATTGCCGTCAATTTCATCGTCGATCTTGTCTATGGCTTCATCGATCCGCGCCTTTCGACGGGAGGCAGCCGATGAGCGAGGCGCAGGCTTTCCCGAAACCGGGCATATTCAAGACCATACTGACCAGCCGCAGTTTGGCCCTCGGCTCGCTCATCACGATCGTCCTGGTCGCGATGGCCGTCATTTCCTATGTCTGGACGCCTTATTCGCCGACGGCGATGAACTTCCGCGACAAGTTGCAGGAGCCGAGCCTCAATCATCTGTTCGGCACAGATAATTTTGGGCGCGATGTGTTTTCCATGATCATGGTCGGTGCGCGCAATTCCATCGCCGTATCGATCATCGCGGTGCTGGTTGGGGCCGGTATTGGTATTCCACTCGGGTCGCTTGCAGCGGCACGCGGCGGGCTGATCGATGGTTTCGTCATGCGCATGACCGATCTCGCCTTCGCGTTTCCTGCGCTTCTTACCGCCGTCATCATCACTGCGATTTTCGGGCCCGGCGCGGTCAATGCGATGATCGCCATCGGTATCTTCAACATTCCTGTGTTCGCGCGCGTCACACGCGGCGCATCGCTGGGGCTTTGGAAGCGTGAATATGTGCAGGCGGCGCGTTGTGCGGGGCGTGGCGATATATCGATCACGCTTTTGCATGTGCTGCCCAACATCAACCATGTGCTGATCGTGCAGGCGACGATCCAGTTTGCGCTGGCCATCGTCGCGGAAGCGGGCCTGTCCTATGTCGGGCTTGGCACCCAGCCACCGATGCCCAGCTGGGGCAAGATGCTCAACGATGCGCAGACCTTCATCTATGATGCGCCATGGCTCGCCATCTTCCCCGGTCTCGCCATCACGCTCGCTGTGCTTGGCCTCAACATGCTGGGCGATGGATTGCGTGATGTGCTCGATCCGCGCGTCAGGAGGCAGAGATGACAACACCTTTGCTTGCAATGGACAATATGTCCGTCGAACTGCCCATCGGGCTCAAACTCGCGGATATTGTGTCCGACATTACCCTGACGCTCAATCGCGGTGAACGCCTTGGCGTGGTGGGTGAATCCGGCAGCGGCAAGTCGATCACCGCCCTTGCCGCCATGGGCCTGCTGCCCGACCGGATGCGCGTGCGCGGCACGTTGCGTTTTGACGGCGAGGACCTTGCCGCCATGCCGGAAGCGGAACTCTGCAAGATGCGCGGACGGCGCATGGCGATGATCTTTCAGGAACCGATGACAGCGCTCAATCCGGTCAAGACCATCGGCGCGCAGATTGCCGAAGGACGCCGCCTGCATATGGGTGAGAGCCGCGCCGATGCGGAGCGTGAAGCGCGTCGGTTGCTTGATCGCGTCGGGCTGCCTGCGCCCCGCTTCAATCTCGATCTCTATCCGCATCAGCTTTCCGGCGGGCAGCGCCAGCGCGTGATGATCGCCATGGCGATTGCCTGCGAGCCGGACCTGCTGATTGCCGACGAACCGACAACGGCACTCGACGTCACCGTTCAGGCGCAGATACTCGACCTGATGGACGAACTGATCGACGAGACCGGCACAGCCCTGATGCTTATCACCCATGACCTCGGCGTCGTTTCGGAAATGACCGACCGCATCGCCGTCATGTATGCGGGCCGCATCGTCGAGACGGGACGCACGGAAGCGGTGTTCAATCGCATGGCGCATCCTTATGCCCGCGGGCTGTTCCAGGCTTCGCCACATGGTGCGGCGCTGGTGCGCAGCCACGGCACGGGACGCCAGCGCCTGGCCGCTATCCCCGGCGTCGTGCCGGACCCGCTGGCGCGTCCGCCCTATTGCACCTTTGCTGACCGCTGCGCCTTCGTGCAGGAGGATTGCCGCAAGGCGATACCGCCGCTCGATTTCATCGGTGAGAACGACGGGATCGCGCATCGCGCCGCCTGTATTCATCCGCGAGACGGCGAGGTGCTCGCATGAGCAAGATGATCTTGCAGGTGCGCGATGTGGTGCGCGAATACCAGCTGCCCCGTCCGTCATTTTTTTCAAAACCGGGCGCGTTGCGTGTCCTGCATGGGGTTAATGTCGAGATCGAAGCCGGGCAAAGCCTTGGCATCGTGGGGGAAAGCGGCTCCGGCAAGTCCACGCTGGCCCGCGCCGTCATGGGGCTGGAGCGTCCGCAAGCGGGACAGGTTCTCATCAACGGGCAGGATATCTATGCGCTTGATCGCGCTGGCTTGCGTGAAGCGCGCAAGGGCTTTCAGGCGATCTTTCAGGACCCCTATGGCTCGCTTGACCCGCGCCATACGGTCAAGCACATCATTTCCGAACCGATCGTATCGCTGGAAAGCGGTACCAGTTCCAAAGAACGCGACGACCGCGTGGCGGAAGTGCTGGAAGCGGTTGGGTTGCCGAAGGCATCGGCGGAAAAATATCCGCACGAGTTTTCGGGCGGGCAACGCCAGCGTATCGCCATCGCGCGCGCCCTGATTACCAAACCGGCGCTGATCGTCGCGGACGAGCCGGTGTCGGCGCTCGACGTTTCCATTCAGGCGCAGGTGTTGAACCTGATGATGGATCTGCAGGAAAAGTTCGGCCTTTCCTATCTGTTCATCAGCCACGATCTGGGTGTCGTGCGCGCCATCACCGACCGCGTCGCCGTGATCTATCGCGGCAATATTGTCGAGCAGGGACCGACGAACGAGGTCTTCGACAATCCCCGGCATGACTATACGCGGGCGCTGGTCGACGCCGTGCCGAAGCCGTTTTCCGGTCGCCGCAAGCGAGTGCGACGCCCAAGCTCCACACTGAAATTGCCTGACTGATTTGAGGAAATCCCAATGTCGAATCCAGCCGATTTGTCAGCCGTCGAACTCGTGTCCGCCTATAAGGCGAAGTCGCTTTCGCCGGTCGAGGTCACGGAAGCCGTCATCGCCCGCATCGAAGCCTATGAGCCGAAGCTGAATGCGCTTTGGGCTTACGATCCGGATGCTGCGCTTGCGGCGGCCAGAGCCTCGGAAGCGCGCTGGGTAAAGGGTGAGCCTGCCGGACCCATCGATGGCGTTCCGCTGACGATCAAGGAAAATATCGCGACCGAAGGCACGGCTGTTCCGCTCGGCTGCGCGGCGCTGCCGCTGAAGCCTGCCAGCGCCGACGCGCCGCCAGCAGCACGCACGCGCGAGGCTGGCGGCGTGCTGCTGGCCAAGACGACCATGCCTGATCTTGGCATGTTGTCTTCCGGACTGTCGAGCTTCCACAAGCTTGCGCGCAATCCATGGGACCTCGGCACCAATCCGGGCGGATCTAGTGCCGGTGCGGGCAGCGCCGGTGCGGCCGGTTACGGCCCGTTGCATATCGGCACGGATATTGGCGGCTCGATCCGCCTGCCTGCAGGCTGGTGCGGTCTCGTTGGACTGAAGCCTTCCTTTGGGCGCATTCCCATCGATCCGCCATTTCTCGGTCGCGTGGCCGGGCCGATGACGCGCATTGTCGCCGACAGCGCGCTTTACATGTCGGTGCTTTCAAGACCTGATCGGCGCGATGGCATGAGCCTGCCCTATCAGGATATCGACTGGATGAGCCTCGACATCGATGTGAAGGGCCTGAAGATCGGCCTGTGGCTCGATGCCGGTTTCGGCGAGCCGGTGGGGGATGAAACCCGCGCCGCCGTTGAAGCCGCAGCGAAATTGCTTGCCGATGCGGGCGCGATCATTGAGCCTGTTGCGCCATTTCTGAACCGCACCATGATCGATGGTCTGGATCGTTTCTGGCGCGCACGTTCCTGGTCGGACATCAGGAAGATGACGCCGGAAAACCGTGCGAAGATTCTGCCTTATATCTATCAATGGACAGAAACCGCCGAGGGCTTAACGGGCGAAGAAGTCTATCTCGGCTTTGCCCAGATGGATGCGATGCGCAACGCGGCGCTTGCCGCTTCCAAGGGCTTCGACTTTATCATTTCGCCAACCGCGCCCATGCCGACCTATCCGGCGGAATGGGCGTCTCCGGTCAACGACCCGCAGCGTCCATTCGAACATATCGCCTTCACCGTGGCGATGAATATGTCGGAGCAGCCTGCGATTTCGATCAATTGCGGTTACACGGCCAAGGGGCTACCCATCGGCTTGCAGATTTTCGGCCAGCGTTTTGATGATCTGGGCGTTTTGCAGTTGGCGCAGGCCTATGAAAAGATGCGGCCAGAGCAGAGGCCGTGGCCAGTTATTGCGTGACTGCCAAATCCTGCCCCTCAGCCTGAGGAGGCGCGAAGCGCCATCTCGAAGGGCGAGGGCCATCTCCTATCGTTCGAGACGGTGACCTTCGACAAGCTGAGGTCACCTCCTGAGGATCAAGGAGATGGGCAGGCGCTCGGGATGTTGGGCGGTTACTTCTTCGGGCGAAGCGGCGCGCGTTCCTTGTAACGGTCCATGGCGGTGAGCTTCTGGACCAGCGGGTCGGCGTCGCGCCAGCCGTAAATCTCGGTGCGCAGATATTCGAGTTCGGCGTCGAGTTCTTCTTCACCGATTTCCGTCCACCATGATTTCGGACGCCCGTCAGTGCCGTCCGACCAGCGATAGCCACGCGCTTTCAGATGATCCTTCATCTCGAACGGGCTGTTCTCGGCGTAGATGCGCATCCGCGCGCGCTGGCTGGCCTTCAAGAGTTCGGCAAAGGGCGTGGTATCGCCGGCCTGTTCCTTCAGCACTGCAAGCAGGGCCTGGCAATCATCTTCGGCTCGGTGTCCGTTATGGAAATAGCCGCTCTGCCCGATCAGGTAGCCAAGCTTGGTGCCTTCAAAGCCGCGTGCAGTCCAGTCGATTTCCTTGACCGAGCAGGCCCACGGCTTGTTGGCGAAGGCGATGGAAAAACGTTCAAGAAACGGGCGATCAAAACCGGCATTATGCGCGATGATGATATCGGCCTCGGCGATGAGCGCGTCCAGCTTTTCGCGGGGGATCGTCTGCCCCCTCACCATCTCGTCGGTGATGCCGGTGATGCGGGTAATGTCGGCCGGGATCGGCCGGGAGGGTTGCTGCAATGCGCCGAACGTGGCGCAGATATCGCCTATCGACCCGTCATCGGCATAACGGAAGGCAACGGCGCCGATCTCGATGATTTCTTCCTGCGCCGGATTGAGGCCGGTCGTTTCCGTGTCCACGACAACGCCCAGACGGGGGAAGGCGATCCTGTCGGCGTCGGGAACGGTCGGCGGCGGGTCTAGCCTTTGGAGGATGCGGTAACGTCCGCTCTCCTTCAGCCGCTTCACCATTTCCGCTTCGTCTATACCGGTGGTCTTGCTCGGCCTGACGCGGGCGGGACGCAGTTCTGCCCGTTCCTGTCCTTCCGCCGGGGAAGGAGCAAAAAGGTCGAACTGATGGCGCATGGAACTTCTCCGCATGGGGGAACGGGTTTGGCAAAGAATGCCATTTTGCGGTGCTGCAACCAAGGCCGCAATCGTATAAGTAACAGGTAATCATCCTGTCGAACCGTGGCAAGGCGGGGCACAGGGGCGTGGGAGAGGGCTTGAGGAGGGGATTTCGTGGCGGATTATGATTATTGCGTCATCGGCGGCGGCATTGTCGGGCTTGCGACAGCAAAAGCCATGCAGGAGGCGGAGCCGGGCGCAAGGATCATTCTGCTGGAGAAGGAAAGCGATTTCGCGCGCCACCAGACGGGGCATAATAGCGGCGTCATCCATGCCGGCATCTATTACCAGCCCGGTTCATTGAAGGCGCAATTGTGCCGGGCCGGTGCCGAAGCCACGAAGGCCTTTTGCAGGCAATATTCCATTCCATTCGAAACATGCGGCAAGCTTCTGGTGGCAACCTCTCAAAAGGAGGTCGAGCGCATGGAGGCTCTGGCAAGGCGTGCGGTCCAGAACGAGATCGCGTTCCAGCACGTGGATCAGCAGGCGCTACGCAATTCAGAGCCTGCGGTCGCGGGGCTGGGGGCGCTTCTGGTTCCTGCGACCGGCATCGTCGACTATGCGAAAGTATCGCGGGCGATGGCGGCGGAAATCGTCGAGCGCGGCGGTATTGTGCGGCTCAATTCGCCGGTGACTGCCATCCGGGAGGATGAGGCGGGCGTTGCGGTAACGGTGAATGGCGAGACCGTGCGCGCTTCCAGACTGGTCGCTTGTGCCGGATTGCAGTCGGACCGCATCGCGCGTCTTGCCGGGCTGGATATCAGCCACCGCATCGTGCCGTTTCGTGGCGAATACTACACTCTGCCGCAATCGAAGGCGAATATCGTCAAGCATCTGATCTATCCGATCCCCGATCCCGACCTGCCTTTCCTCGGCATCCACCTGACGCGAACGATCGATGGCGGCGTCACGGTCGGCCCGAACGCGGTCCTCGGGTTCGCCCGCGAAGGATATGACAAGGGCAGTTTCCGTGCGGGCGACGTCGCGGACATGGCTGCATTTCCCGGCTTCTGGAAGATGGCGATGAAGAACTGGCGTTCTGCACTGTCCGAGTTCAGCAATTCCGCGTCCCGCGCGCGCTATCTCAAGGAATGCCGGAAATATTGCCCCACACTGGAGCTTTCCGATCTCGGTGCGCCGGGGGCGGGAATACGCGCGCAAGCCGTGCTCGATGACGGTACGCTGGTGCATGATTTTCTCTTCAGGGAAACGGAGAGAATGCTTCACGTCTGCAACGCGCCGTCACCTGCGGCAACATCTTCCATACCTATCGGGCGGATGATCGCCGAAAAGCTTCTGGGGATAAATCTCAAGGTAAAAACTATGTGAAAGCAGAACTTTCCTGAATGGTGTTGTTTTCAGATGATTTTTAGCATTCACTTATACTCGATATTGCTCCTTTAGGCTTTGGTGTTTGTCAATATTGACAGCTATTAACTTGACTTTGCCCCCGGTTTGTAATTGCACATTACGTTCAACCTGAAATAGCGTTTTCTGCAATTTTGTTTTGACCGATCAGGGCCAGTTCGTGAAGTTTGTGCCGCCGCTTATAGTCTTGCTGTTTGCTGCGACGATGTCGGGCGTCTGGACGCTCGACACTAAGCGCAGGCATCTCTTGTTTTTCGGCCTCAGCTTTGGCTGTTTCGCCATGGGGCTTCTGGTTCCGATATCGGGGATCTCGGACAGTCTTGCCCTGACTTCGCCGATAGCAACGGCTCTCCATTTTATGGGCGGGTGGCTGCTTTGCGAAGGTGTGATGATGCGGATGGGCATGCGTTATTCGCGGGTGGCGCCCCGCCTGATCGGGCTCGGTCTCCTGGCGGCCATGGTCTTTTTCATCGCAAATGATACGGGTTACGCGCGCATTGCGCCTGCGGTGCACCTGTCGCTGGGCAGCCTGATGGCGGTGCTTTGCATTCAGGCGCGCGATCTCGCCTGTCGAAGCTCGATCGATCGCGTGCTGTTCGGTGCGTTGCTGCTGTTGACGGTGCATTTCTATGTGCAGGCTGGAATGGCGCTGGGCCTCCCCGATGAGATTGTGCAACCGTCTGAACTGATCCATACGCGCTACTGGCAGGGCGTCATGATATTCGGTTCCTTTGCGGGTGTGTTCGCCGGCCTTGTCCTCCTGGCGGTAACGACTTCCGATGTGGTGGAGGAATTGCAGGCGGAACGCGACACCGATCCGCTGACCGGCGTTCTCAACCGTCGCGGACTGGAACGCCGGGCGCGCATGCGTCTGGCCGAGGTCCAGCGCGGCGACCATGGGGTCATCATTGCCGATATCGACCACTTCAAATCGATCAATGATGCACTGGGCCATGCAACCGGCGATCAGGTTCTGGTCGAGTTCGCCCGCATCCTGCAAACCATAGCAGCCGAAACGACGATCGTCGGACGCATTGGCGGCGAAGAATTTGTTCTTCTGGTCCGCGGCGATGCCGAAACATGCGAGAGACTGGGCAATCTGCTTTGCGGGCGCGTGGCCCGGCATCAGTTCCTTATGCTGTCAGGCCGCCAGCTGACATGCAGCTTTGGTATCGCCATGGTGCGGGGCGGCGAAACCTTGTGGGAAACGGCGGCACGGGCCGATCTTGCGCTGATGCGGGGCAAGCATCGTGGACGCAATCGCGTTGCCGTGGAGGGGCTGGAGTTCCCCAGCGCCAAGCAAGGAGCATTGCTTCTGACAGGCTGAACCGGCGCATGGCGATCCGGTTTTCTTCATCCCGTAAAGGATTTGGTTACCATAATTGGCGATGCTGGAGATGACCTTCCAGTCACCGCCTTGCCATGTTGCGTTCGTCTTTTTGCCGGACTGACATGCAAGGCGGTGCAGTGAAAGTTGTTCTCCACTCGGATTTGTATCATGGCGTGTGTAACAGAAGTGTATGGCTCCGCGGTTCCGCGCGGCAAGGGCATCCGGCTTCCATTCGGTCTCAAGGGGTTTACGCGTGTTGCGGTGTTCGCCGCCACGGGCCTCGTAGCCGGAAGCTGGATGATGACCGCGCTCGGTACGCTGGAAAGGGTGGTGCCAGCCTTTGCACCTGTTGCCCCGGTCATGCGCCGTGTCTCCCTGAACGCACCGCAGGCGCTTGCCGTCGTCGACCACACGCTCGCACCGTCGGGGCGCATCAGGCAAGGCTTCATCGATGCCTACACCGCTGACACCGCTTATTCCAATCTTGACTGGCGCCGGAGCAAAAACGCGGACGGTGCGCCGATCATCGCCGACATCGGCCCGGATTCCGTCATCGAGGACAAGCCCGTCGATACGGCGTCCCTCATTGAACTGCGCGCTGATCGCGTTCGGCGCGAAGAGCCCGTTGTGGCGCGCGTTCAGCCACAGCAACCTGCTGCGGTGGCCGGTGCGACTGTGCTTGCCTATGCGCCGGTGCCTGCCGCATCGGACGCGGCAGCGGCTTTCAGCAAGATAGAACCGCTCTCGAAAGCCGAAGAAGTGGATGCGGCGGAGAAGCAGGCACATCTGCCCACCGGCCATGCCGTTCCTGTTCCGCAGCTCGCACCGGACCAGAACTCGGCTGTCGCCGCAGAAGACGGTGGCACTCAGGAAGCATTCCTGCCCGATGACGTGCCTCTGCCTGGTGCCAAGCCTTCGCTGCGCCGTTCCCGCATGCATGAAAAGACCGAACTCGCCTATGCGCCGGAAAGCGGCGCAACCGAGGAGCCGCGCCCCGGCCTGTTCAGCCCGCTTCTCAATCAGGCTTCGCGCAGCAAAGTTGCCATCTATGATATTTCCGCAGCCACCGTTTACCTGCCGAGCGGCGAGCGTCTGGAAGCCCATTCCGGCCTCGGTCCGATGCGTGACAATCCGCGCTACGTGAACCAGAAGAACCGCGGGCCCACACCGCCGCATACCTATGATCTGCGCATGCGCGAGGCGTTGTTCCACGGCGTCGAGGCGATCCGCCTCACGCCTGTCGATGGCAATAACCGCTACAATCGCGATGGGCTTCTGGCGCATACTTTCATGCTCGGACGCCGTGGGGATTCCAATGGCTGTGTGGTGTTCAAGGACTATCCGCGCTTCCTGCACGCCTTCAAGCGCGGCGAGTTCAACAAGCTGGTCGTCGTGACCCGGATGCAATCCTCCAAACCCGCCCGGATAGCATCGCTTTTCTGATAGATGGCCTGTTTCAGGACGATCTTTCGAATATCGGGGGGACACAAAGAAATGTGATCCCCGGTTTGTTGCGAGCGGGGCGAATTTGATAGATATCTTTCATCGAAACCGATGGGAGATTTTCATGAAACTTTATTACAAGGCTGGTGCCTGTTCGCTCGCACCCCACATTATCCTGAGCGAAGCAGGCCTGCCTTATGAGCTGGAAGCCGTGGACATCAAGGCCAAGAAGACGGCTGACGGCGAAGACTATTTCGCGATCAATCCGCGCGGCGCGGTTCCGGCGCTGGAAGTAAAGCCCGGCACTGTCATCACGCAGAACGCGGCAATTCTCCAATATATCGGCGACCATTCCGATGTTGCGGCATTCAAACCTGCCTATGGCACGATCGAACGCGCACGCCTGCAGGAAGCGCTGGGCTTCTGCTCGGATCTGCATGCGGCTTTCAGCGGCCTGTTCGCTCCCACCCTCACGGAAGAAGCGAAGGCGGGCGTCATTGCCAATATCAATCGTCGTCTGGGGCAGTTCGAAGCCATGCTGTCGGACAAGAATGCCTACTGGCTTGGCGATGATTTCACGCAGCCGGATGCCTATGCGTCTGTCATCATTGGCTGGGGCGTCGGACTGAAACTCGATTTAAGTGCCTATCCCAAGGCGCTGAAGCTGCGCGAACGCGTGTTGGCGCGCCCGAACGTGCAAAAGGCGTTCAAGGAAGAAGGCCTGAACTAAAATCAAAGCCGGAGGCCAAACCTCCGGCTTTTTAATTGCGGGTTTCGGATGCAGCAGTGTTTCGCTGCCTCGATCAGGACAGAAGGATTGATTTTGCAGCGCGTGCTCCCTCCGCGCGCGAGAAAAATGCACCATCCAGGCCTGAGATAAATCTCGAATATAATGTAGTTCTATAATATAAAACAAAGAACACCTGATTGACAATTGTAATAACTGCTCATAGCTTGGCATTGGTTGGAGCAGATTTACTTTATTGATGGCTGGCTCCTTCTTTGTTTAAGGTTCTATTAAAGGTTGTTCGAGGGGTCGTGATGAAGATAAAGTCTGCTGTCGGCGTATTGTCCGTTGCCTTTACTTTAAGTTTTCCTTTATTAGCGATCGCTTAAACATCTGCTGATGGCTCTGCCAAATCTGCGACTGCCTCAACGGATGATGGATTGGTCACCGTGTTCACGGCGCGGAAAATTGTGACGATGGATCCGGGCTGGCCCGAGGCAACGGCCGTCGCGGTGAAGGACGGAAAGATTCTCTCGGTAGGGACCCTGGACGACTTGAAGCCCTGGCTCGACAAGTATCCGCACAAGATCGACAAGCAGTTCCAGAATCGCGTCATCTATCCGGGGTTTGTCGAGGCCCATTCCCATCCTATCGTTGGCGCAACCTCATTGACCCGCCCGCCGTTGAGCTACTATCCGATGCTCAACCCTTATGGGCCAGCGTTTCCCGGTGTGAAGACGCGGCAGGAAGCGCTTGCCAAACTGGCGGAATATGTAGAGGCGTCGAAGGAGCCGAACGCCGATGTGCTGGCTTTTGGCTTCGACGTCGTGGCGATGGGTGGCCATCTCGACAAAAGCGAGCTCGACAAGATTTCAACCGTGAAGCCGATTTTTGTCTGGGATGCTTCCGAGCATTTCGTCTTCACCAACAGTGCCGCGATCAAGAAGCGGGGCCTCACGACCGAGGACGCCAAGAAGGTGTTGGGCATTGGGGTTGGCTCCGACGGCGAACTCAATGGAAAGTTCCTGGGTGAGCGCGCTGCTCAATATGTGCTCGCTCCAACCATCAACGCATTGCTAGCGCCGGATATCGCGCTGAAGAACGTCAAATATCTGTCTGACCTCTCCCAGCAGGCGGGTGTGACCACGATGTCCGACCTGGCGTTCGGGCTGATCAATATTCCACTTGAGCACCAGGTGCTGAAGTCTTCCTTCGATAGTTCGAAGGCCAATCAGCGCCTTGTCGTTGTGGTCGACGGGCATACTTTCGCGAGCACCTATGGCGACAATGCGATCGCCGAAGCAAACAAGCTGCGCGACTCGAGCAATGACAGGCTGATGTTCGAAGGGGTGAAATTCTTCTCCGATGATGGCCTTCTGAGCTTCAGCATGCAGATACAGAATCCGGGCTACATCCACTCCGACCGCTACAGCGGCCTCTTCATGTTTGACAAATTGTCCGACTTCGTCGCCGACATGAAGCCGTGGTGGGAGCAGAACTTCCACATCCACGTGCATACCAATGGCAACGCCGGAAACGAGGCGACCATCAATGCGCTGGATGCGCTGCAAAAGGATAAGCCGCGCTTCGATCACCGCTTCACCTTTGAACATTATGGTATTTCCACCCCCGAGCAGGCGCGGCGGGTGAGTGCCCTTGGCGGTGTGGTGAGCATCAACCCTTACTATGTCTACGAACGCGCGGACCTGAACGGACCTGAGTTCGGCACCGATCGGGCCAATACCGCTGCCCGGCTGAAGACGCTGACGGACGCAGGGGTCGTCGTGTCGCTTCACACCGACACGCCCGTTGCGCCGCCGCGTCCGCTGGAAGAAGTGTGGATCGCTGTGAATCGTATTGGTGCGATCTCAAAGAAGGTTCTGGCTCCGGCTGAGCGCATATCGGTGGACAAGGCGTTGCGCATGGTAACGATCGATGCCGCCTATACTCTTGGGATCGATGAGAAAGTCGGCAGCATCGAAGCTGGCAAGTTCGCAGACTTCGTGGTGCTGGGCGATGACCCTGCGACGGTTGCCCCGAAAGCCATCCGTGATGTGCCGGTTTTGGCAACGATACTTGGAGGTCGGGTGATCAGCACCAGCGATACCCGTAAGCCCGCCGAATAAGTTACATAAAACGAGGCCCAATCGGCGCGACGAGCGCGATTGGGCCCCCGATTTTGTGCAAGAGGGCTTTTTTGAAGTGGCGCCGTTCCGGTCAGAGGTGAGTTACTTCAAATAGCTCATGATTCTGCATCATCCTCTCCCCACGAAAATCAGGTAGAGATTCCGAACGAGCTCTCGCGGTATGTGAACTGCTGCGACATGCACGAACCACGGTCCGCCATAAGCGCAATTGCTTGTCACCTCTGGTCCCGGCCCCAGCGTGGGCTGTATTATCGATTTCCGCTTGGCTTGCGTGTTGTCGAACGAATGATGCTCGACCCAGCACGTCATTCCATATGAAACAATTTGTCGTTCAGTAAAGAAATTCGGCCCGGACTGCATGCACCGCCTTCGCATTGCGCACTTGTCGTAGAACAGGCCTCACCTCTTTGGGGCTCCAGAGCATACCTCAAAACCATTGGTTTCGAACGGCGTTTTACCATCATGCCACGCACAACCGCGCTGGCAGCCGGGAGAGGCTTGCACGGTCCCGTAACTCGGTTAGATAGTCCGGAGAACCAAGAACAAATTGCTCTTGCAGGCAATTTGTCCTTCTGATAAACGGGCCTCCGGTCCGCAGTTCACCTAGGCATCGCCGCCCTCTGGGCAAGCTAAACCTGCTTCTTTAGTTCCTTGACGCATCGACCACCTTGTTCGTGCCGCGTCGGAATGGCGATCACCGATCTCAATTTGACAGGCACGCCTCAAGGATCAGGGACCATGCCCAGGGAATTAATACCATTGCATGTCAATGACATTTCGGCTTTAGCGCGCAATATTCGTAGTGCCTATGCCGATCGCGAAAAACAGCCTTCTCACCTCGAAGTTTTGAATATTCTTGCAAAAAGTGCAGGATACAAAAACTTCCAGCACCTGCGAAGCGGTGCGAAAGAGCCTGTAAAGGAAGAAAAACACCCTGTTATCGACCGAGCGAGCGTGGAGCGTGTGGCCCGCTGCTTTGATAAGGATGGTGTTCTTACGCGCTTTCCAAGCAAACGTCCGGATCAGATATCGGTTCTATGGGTGCTTTGGTCTCGCTTGCCGGCCCGGACGAAACTGACGGAAGCCGAGGTGAACGCGCTTATGAAAGCGTGGCACAGTTTCGGAGATCACGCTTTGCTGCGTCGCGAGATCTGCGACGCCGGTTTGGTATCGAGGACACGGGATGGCCGTGTTTACATCCGCATGGAGCTGCCGATGCCGCCTCTGGCGCAAGCTATTGCCCGCCAGATCGCTGATAAATAACCCAACAGCCAATGTACTGACGAAAGCAGCTCTTGCTGCTGAGGATTGTCATGACCAAATTTGAGACCGGCTTTTTGCTCGGAAGAATTCCCTATATTCGCATGGGTGATCAAACTGATCCCCTGATCGTGATCAATGGCGGGCAAGGTTTTGTCCGCAAACACAGCTTTGACAGGATGATGCATGACGCAAAACGTGTCGCACGTATGCTGCCGCCAACACAGGGCTTTATCCTGATCGGCTACGATCAGCAGCTCGACACGAAAGCAACAACTGAGACAATCGTGTCAGACTATGAGCGCGCGATCAGAGAAATGAAGGTCCCGGCGTTTTCGCTCATGGGGATATCCTATGGCGGACTGCTGGCGACAAGGCTTGCGGCAGCGCGCGAAGGGTCGGTTAAGAAGCTGATTTTGGTGGCGAGCGCTCACAAGTTCAGCGAGAATGGCGAAATCAGGATAAACCGACAAATCCAGTTCGCCCAACAGGAGCAGTACTACGCGCTGATCAATGACTTTGCGGCAATATTCCGCAATCCCCTGCTGAATTTGTTACTGAAGATAAAGCTATGGGTGGACCGTAACAAACTTCCAGAAAAAATGAACTCCGGTGACGCTATTGTGCGGTATCTTCAATTGATAATGCAAGCTGAGCCAGTCGATCTGACTTCGATCAAAGCAAGGACATTGATTATCGGAGGGGAACTGGATCAGTTTTTTGGCGACGGCATGATGGAAGCCGCCCGAAATGGTATCATCGACGCTAAGCTGGAAGTTCTCGAGGGCCAAACTCACATGGCCCCGGTCGAATGCAGCCGATCGTTTCGACGTTTCCTGACGGAATTTCTCGATCAGTCTTGATCAGGGAACGCTATGAAGCCTGCATCTGCGGGCTTCATATCCAAGTCAGATTTTTTTACCTTTAGGGAAAACGTCACCGCAGAGACGATATCATCATCAAAATCGTCCGCTGTATCAAGATTGGCGCGGCACGTAGCCTGGTTGATGAGAATGGCGGAGAGAGAGGGATTCGAACCCTCGATACGGTTTCCCGTATACACGCGTTCCAGGCGTGCGCCTTCAACCACTCGGCCACCTCTCCGTCTGCCTTGCTGTCGGGAAACCGTGTCTCACGGCGAAAACTGACTGCAAACGTGACACCGCTTTTCGAAACAGGCGCTGGTTAATCGCCAACTAGCGGGTGCGGCGCGAATATAGCCAGAAAATGCATATGTTCAACAGCTATTTGCAAGTTTTTGCGTCTAAATCGCCGAACCTGTGCAAAGAGCGATACTGGCGCGATAAATGTCTGAAATCATTGAATCTTGTTGTGGTCGAGGAATTGTGTTCGAGCTTGGCTTTGAGTGTGGCAGGTTCTGTGTGCTATGCTTTAGCAACGTCAAAAAGACAAATCTTCGGCAGGCCGGGCTCAAAACCGGTGCCGTGAGCAGGGTAGGAATCCGGGGCTAAGAATCGTGATCCGATTTGTATTGCGTAGTTTTGCGGTTGTCTTTCTCGCTTTCGCGGTGATCTTCGCGGTCCTTGATGGTGCGCGCTCCGTTGGCGCGTCGCAGTTTATCGCCAAGCCGCTTTTATCCATGTGGTCACGCAACGCGCCCGAAACATTGGCCGATGCAGAAACCTTCGTGGCGCACTATATAGGGGCAGGAGCCTGGAATGCCGTCTGCGTTCCTTTGCTTGAGCAGCCGGGCTGGCTTCTTTTCGGCATTCTCGCCCTTTTATTCTATGCAATCGGTCATCGTCGAGAGCGCCCTTTGGGACGTTTCACCGCCCGATAATCAGGAGATGGAGACCATGAGTTTCTTGGACAGCTATCGCAAGAAGATGCAGATGCCCTCGACGGATGAGGCTTTGCCCGGGCGCGCGGCGGCGATCCCGACTGCCGCCACCCATTTCGTGAACGGGCGCCCGCTGAAAGGACCGTGGCCGGAAGACTACAAGCAGGTTCTTTTCGGGATGGGCTGCTTCTGGGGTGCCGAACGCCTGTTTTGGCAGGTGCCGGGCGTATATGTGACGGCGGTCGGTTATGCGGGCGGCATTACGCCCAACCCGACCTATGAGGAAACCTGCACAGGCCTCACCGGCCATGCGGAGGTCGTGCTGGTCGTCTACGATCCGAAGGTTGTGAGCCTTGACGAGTTGCTGACCCTCTTCTGGGAAGAGCACGATCCCACGCAGGGCATGCGACAAGGCAACGATATCGGCACGACCTACCGTTCGGTCATCTACACTTTCGACAAGGCGGATCGTGACGTGGCGGAAAAGAGCCGGGAAAACTATACGCAGGCGCTCGCCGCTCGCGGACTCGGCCCGATCACTACCGAAATCGAGGACGCGCCGGAGTTTTATTATGCCGAGGACTATCACCAGCAATATCTGGCGAAGAACCCGAACGGTTATTGCGGCTTGCGCGGCACTGGCGTGAGTTGCCCGATCCCGCTGGCACAATAAGCGGGCCGGTAATAAAAGATCGCGCGGTTCTTACCGCGCGATTTTCTTTTGCATGATCAGCATTCCTGCATAGTCGCCATCAAGCAGCTCGTAATCGCTCCAGCCGATCTGCCGGTAGAGATCCGGCTTGTTGGTGTAGAGATAGGCCTCTCCATAGCCATGTTGCCGGGCGGCGTCCTCAATTGCGCCGACAAGACCCTTGGCGATGCCTTTGCCGCGATGGCCGGGCGCAACGAACACGCTTGCCACCCAAGGCTTCAGATGCGGATGCGTTTCCAGATCGCTATGGATCAGGAGGGCAAGCCCGGCAGGTTCCCCGTTCCACAGCGCGACCCGCGCCGCCTGCCCATCGTCTTCACGGGAGATGTCTTAAAAGGCTTGTGCGGTCTCATCGAGGGTGGACCCGGTAAATTCACCCCATTCCGCATGGTTCCATGCGGCGCAGACGGTTACGAGATCGGGACGGTCGGCAAGCGGGACAATCTGAAGCATAATGTTCTACCAGTGCGGTGGTTTGGTGACCGGCACGTCCGGCGCGGTCTGCTCTTCCAGTTCCAGAAAGCGATCGGTCAGTGCGCCGAGCTTCTTGGAAAGCTGGTCGATGGTTTTCCATTGTTCGGCCAGAACGGATGACAATTCATCGATTGTCTTTTCCTGTTCGGCTACGCGAATTTCGAGCTCGGTCAGGCGTTGGTCCGGTGTCATGGCTGGCTTCCATCGGTCTTGAGGCTTTCTGGTCAGTGGATGTAACCGCTTTTGACCTGTATCGGAAGTACGCTATCACATCATTGCGTCAGCAGGAGTGCGCCATTCGATACTTCATAGTGACGCAGACGCTTCAGAAAACTCATGCCAAGCAGCGTATCCGAGAGCGCGTCGTCCCGCAGGACCATCGCGTCCACATTCTCCACGCGGATACGTCCGATTTCGATACTCGGCAGGATGGCATGTGCTGCAAGGGTTTCGCCATTGGCGGTCGAGACGCGATATCTGAAATCATCGGGTTTGAGCGACAGGCCGATGCGCCGCGCGGCATTTGCGTTGATTGCAACGACGCTTGCGCCGGTATCCACCATGGCGCGAAGGGTTTGACCGGCGATCCTGACGTCCGCGATGAAATGGCCGCGGCTGTCCGGCGTGATCTGTGCGCGGCGGCCGCTATAGGCAGTGGAGAGCGACGAAGAAGCGGATGAGGCTGTTGCGGCTGTGCTTGAACCGGCTTTCAGCTGCGGGCTGAATTTTTCAAACAGGAGCGGGAAGGCGATTGCCAGTCCCGCGAATACCAGAAGGATCGTAAAAGCCCGCGCCATGCTGCCCCCGTTTGGAGGCACGATAGCAGGCGCGGGTTAATGCTTACTTGGTGCCGTACATGCGGTCGCCGGCGTCGCCGAGCCCGGGAACGATATAGCCCTTTTCATCGAGGCGCTCATCGATGGACGCGGTAAACACGTCGACATCCGGATGGGCTTCGGTGAAACGCTTGATGCCTTCCGGCGCCGCCAGCAGGCAGAGGAAGCGGATATTGGTCGCGCCGCGTTCCTTCAGCTTGTCGATGGCTGCGATTGCCGAATGTCCGGTGGCCAGCATCGGGTCCACCACGATGATGAGGCGGTTTACGATGTCTTCGGGCGCCTTGAAGTAATATTCGACCGGCTGCAGCGTGTCGTGATCGCGATAAAGTCCGATATGGGCGACGCGGGCGGCAGGGACCAGATCGAGCATGCCTTCCAGAAGGCCGTTGCCGGCGCGCAGGATCGACGCGAAGACGAGCTTCTTGCCTTCGAGCACCGGTGCGTCCATCGGCATCAACGGCGTTTCGATGGGCATGGTGGTCAGTTCGAGATCGCGCGTCACTTCATAGCAGAGCAACAACGAGATTTCCTTCAGCAGCCGCCGGAAGCTGGCCGTGGACGTTTCCTTCTTGCGCATGATGGTAAGCTTGTGCTGGACAAGCGGATGGCTGACGACTGTAACGCCCATGATCTTTCCACTTTTCTTGTTATCTTTTTGACTTTAGCGGCAGTTTGCGCCGGAGAAAACGCGTGGCGAGCGCGCACGCACAGTTTTATGTCTCTTTGGCCATTTTTAAACGCTAACGCAAGACGGTTCGCAAGGTCCCTTCACAAAAGGGGTAGTGGAGGGCGGTCTCTGCTTGTATCGTCCAGCACAAGCTTTATATGCATTACGGAAATCGTTTTCGTCTTAATAATCAGAAGCAGGATGAGCTATGAGCCAGCAGAACGGCAATGCGGACCGCGTGGGCGCACAAGGCGGCATGGAGCATTCATTCGGTTTCAAGGCGGTTGACGAAAGCGAGAAGCAGGGTCTGGTCAACGACGTTTTCCATAAGGTCGCCAGCAAGTACGACGTGATGAACGATCTCATGTCGGCGGGCATGCACCGTGTCTGGAAAGATGCGATGATCGCATGGCTGGCGCCGTCGAAGCGCCCGGGCTGGACCTCGCTCGACGTTGCTGGCGGCACCGGCGATATCGCTTTCCGCATCGTCGAGGCTTCCGGCCGTCAGGCCCATGTCACCATTCTCGATATCAACGGCTCGATGCTGGGCGTCGGGCGTGAACGGGCGATCAAGAAGGGCCTTGCCGACAATCTCGAATTCGTCGAGGCCAATGCCGAAGAACTGCCTTTCCAGGACAACAGCTTCGATGCCTATACGATTGCTTTCGGCATTCGCAATGTGCCGCATATCGACAAGGCGCTGTCCGAAGCCTATCGTGTGTTGAAGCCGGGCGGTCGGTTCCTGTGCCTCGAATTCTCCGAGGTCGAACTGCCGGTTCTCGACAAGATTTATGACCAATGGTCGTTCCACGCTATTCCACGCATCGGCAAGATGATTACGGGCGACGCGGATTCCTACAGCTATCTGGTCGAGTCGATCCGCAAATTCCCCAAGCAGCAGGATTTTGCGACGATGATCGAGAAGGCTGGTTTCGAGCGGGTCAGCTATCGCAATTTCACCGGCGGCATTGCCGCGCTCCATTCCGGCTGGAAGCTTTGATCGTGCCTGTGATGAAACGGGGTCAGGAACGGGGCATCGGGGCATGAGCAGTTTTTCCGCCGCTTTCCGGCTGATGCGGGCCGGATGGATATTGACGCGTGAAGGCGTCATCAGTGCATTGCCTGTTGAGGGTCTTTCCGGTCTTCCGGCGTTCGGGCACAAGATTGCGGGCATTCTGGCGCGTCCGCGCGCGCGCCACATGCAGCGTTCCGAGCGCATGTCGCGCGCCATGAACAAGCTCGGCCCGTCCTACGTAAAGCTCGGCCAGTTTCTGGCAACGCGGCCAGATATTGTGGGGCGCGATGTTGCTGCCGACCTCGAACTTTTGCAGGACAGGCTCGACTTCTTCCCGCAGGTCGATGCGGTTGCGGCAATCGAAGGTTCGCTGGGCCGCAAGATCGATGATCTTTACTTGCAATTCGATGCGCCGATAGCCGCCGCTTCCATGGCGCAGGTGCATCCGGCCGAAATCATGAAGGACGGAGCGTGCCAGAAGGTTGCCGTCAAGGTCATTCGTCCGGGTGTGCGCCAGCGTTTTGCCCGCGATCTCGAAGGTTTCTACATGGTCGCGCGCATGCAGGAGCGCCATGTTCCTTTCACGCGCCGCCTGCGTCCGGTTCAGGTTGTGGAGACGCTGCAGCAGACCACCCGCATCGAGATGGATTTGCGTCTCGAAGCGGCAGCGCTTTCCGAGATTGCCGAGAACATCAAGGACGATGCGGGTTTCCGCGTTCCCAAGGTCGATTGGGAGCGCACGGGCCGCGATGTGCTCACGCTCGAATGGATCGACGGCATCAAGATGTCGGACATTTCAGCGCTTGAAGCCGCCGGTTTCGATCTCCGGAAGCTTGCCGAAACGCTGATCCAGTCTTTCCTGCGCCATACGCTGCGTGATGGTTTTTTCCATGCCGACATGCATCCGGGCAACCTGTTCGTGGACCATCAAGGCCTGATCGTTGCGGTCGATTTCGGCATCACCGGGCGGCTCAACAAGCAGCAGCGGCGGTTCCTTGCCGAGATCCTCTACGGCTTCATCACACGCGATTACATGCGCGTGGCGGAAGTGCATTTCGAAGCCGGTTATGTCCCGCATACGCATGATGTGGCAAGCTTTGCACAGGCCATCCGCGCCATTGGCGAGCCGATCCACGGCCAGCCCGCCGAAACCATTTCCATGGCCAAGCTTCTGACCTTGCTGTTTGAAGTGACCGAGCTTTTCGATATGGAAACCCGCCCCGAGCTTCTGATGCTTCAGAAGACCATGGTGGTTGTAGAAGGCGTTTCACGCACGCTCGATCCGCATTTCAACATGTGGAAGGCGGCGGAGCCGGTGGTCGGCGACTGGATCGCCAGGAATCTCGGGCCGCAGGGTATGCTTCTCGACGCGAAGGACAGCGCTTATTCGCTGCTCCATTTCACGCGCAAGACGCCGGAACTTGTGGCGCGCGTGGAACGTGTTTCCGTTGCGCTGGACGACATGGCTGTAAATGGATTGCGCTTTGACGAGGCGACGGCGGAAGCTATCGGTCGGGCAGAGGCGCGCCATTCGCGCTGGGGCCGCATTGCGCAGGTCGTGATTGCGATTTCGCTCGCTGCAATCGCTATCAAGCTCTATATTTGGCTATGAAATCACTTTTGAGGTGACAGCCAGCTTCTAAACTGATTTCAATGATTGCACTTGTAACAGGCAGGTGCAATCACATGGCCAGCATTACCATCCGTAATCTTGATGACGCCGCCAAGGAACGTCTCCGTATTCGTGCGGCACAAAATGGGCGCTCCATGGAAGAAGAGGCGCGCATCCTGCTGGCCGGACTGAATGAAGCCGCGCCGGTCGTGGCGGGGTCGCCCGGGGCAGGGGCTTCACTGGCCGGAAGGCGCATTCTTCTTATTATCGGCGGTGGCATTGCAGCCTACAAGACGCCTGACCTCATCCGCCGTCTGCGTGAGCGTGGCGCGCATGTGCGCCCGTTGATGACGGCTGCGGCGCAGCAATTCGTGACGCCGCTGACCATCGGCGCGGTGTCCGCCGATCATGTCTTTACCGATCTGTTCTCGCGGGAGGACGAGCAGGATGTCGGGCATATCCGGCTTGCCCGCGATGCGGACCTGATCGTCGTCGCGCCGGCGACCGCCGACCTGATGGCGAAGATGGCCAACGGGCTTGCCGACGATCTGGCAAGTGCCGTGCTGCTGGCCCGCAAGGTGCCGGTTCTGATCGCGCCTGCCATGAACCCGGCCATGTGGGACAATCCCGCGACAAGACGCAACCGCCTGACGCTTGAAAAGGATGGCGTTCGCTTCATCGGACCGGAGAGGGGCGAAATGGCGGAAAGCGGCGAGGCTGGAACGGGTCGCATGAGCGAACCGCTGGCAATCGTCGCGACCATTGAAAACCTGCTCTCACCGCAGGCGAAACCGCTTGCGGGCAAAACCATCGTCATGACGTCAGGGCCGACGCACGAGCCTATCGATCCGGTCCGCTATATCGCCAATCGCTCGTCGGGCAAGCAGGGCCATGCGATCGCGGCAGCACTCGCGCGGCTTGGCGCGACGGTGCATCTGGTGTCCGGCCCTGTAACCATTCCCGATCCCGAAGGCGTTGATGTCATTCATGTCGAGACGGCGCGCGAAATGCAGACGGCTGTAGAGCGGCATCTTCCTGCCGATGCGGCGGTGATGGTGGCGGCGGTTGCCGACTGGCGCACGGCCAATGAAGCGGGGCAGAAGATCAAGAAGAAGCCCGGGGAAAGCGCGCCGACGCTCGCCATGGTCGAAAACCCCGACATTCTGGCCGGTGTCGGCCATAGCGACAGGCGTCCCGGCCTTGTCGTCGGCTTTGCCGCCGAAACGCAGGATGTGGCCGGAAATGCGAGAGCCAAGCTTGAGAAAAAGGGCGCGGACTGGATCGTTGCCAATGATGTTTCGCACGCACCGGATGGCAGCAGCGTGATGGGTAGCGACCGCAATCATGTCCGTATCCTCAGCCGGTCCGGCATCGAGGAATGGCCGGAAATGAGCAAGGAACAGGTTGCTGAAAGACTGGCCGGGAAGATTGCCGAAAGGCTGCTGGAAGCAGACAGGTAAATTTCTCTGCAAGCCATGTCACATCTGCGGTGCCTGTTTCGTCTTGATGGTGAACGACTTCAAATCGTAAGCCCCAAGGAGACATATCATGGAAGCAAGACTCGTTCCCTACAAGCTGGCACCGAAGATCATGCAGGCTATGATCGAGGCGGAAAAGGCCGTGTCGGAGGCCGGGCTGGAATATAGTCTTTATGAACTCGTGCGTATTCGCGCATCGCAGATCAATGGCTGTGCTTACTGTATTCACATGCACACGCGCGATGCCCGCAAGGCGGGAGAGACTGAAGAACGCCTCTACCTCGTGGCCGCGTGGCGCGAATCGCCGTTGTTCACGCCGCGTGAACGCGCTGCATTGGCCTGGACCGAAGCATTGACGCTGATCGCGCAGACCCGCGCGCCGGACGAGGATTACGAAGCGTTGAAAGCGCATTTCACGGATGAGGAGATCGTCAAGCTCAGCATGGCCATCAATATGATCAATCTGTGGAACCGTGTTGCGGTCGGGTTCCGCACCGTGCATCCGGTCACGACCGATGCGCCAGCAGGCTGAAATGGGCAACAGCTTCGATGCGGACGCGTTCGAGGCCCTGCGGCCCCGGCTCGTTCGCATCGCTTACCGCATGATAGGTTCTCATGCGGAAGCCGAGGACATTGCGCAGGAAGCATGGTTGCGCTGGAATACGACAGCCCAGGAAACCGTCCGGGAACCGGAAGGCTGGCTGGTGCGGGTTGTAAGCCGGCTCGCGCTCGATTATCTGAAATCCGCGCGCGTGCGCCGTGAGACCTATCCCGGTTTATGGCTTCCCGAACCTCTGGTCGAGGAAGAGGAAGACCGGAGCGACGATATCACGCTGACGCTCATGCTGGCGCTTGACCGGCTGTCGCCGCTGGAGCGGGCGGCCTTTCTGCTGCACGATGTTTTCGGCATGGACTTTGGGGAAGTCGCGCGAGTGCTCGACCGTGACGCGGCGGCCTGCCGACAGCTTGCAAGCCGGGCACGGATGCATGTGCGCCAGGAAAAGCCGCGGTTCACCCTGCCGGAAGATCGCGGACGCACCATCGCGGAAGCCTTCTTTCAAGCCTCGCGCAGTGGCGATCTCAGCGCATTGCAGGGCCTTCTGGCGGAAGATGCCATCATGTATTCCGATGGCGGCGGTGTCCGCAACGCGGCGCTCAATCCCATCTACGGTCGGGCGAAGATCATGCGCTTCTACGAGGGAATCTCCCGCAAGGCTGATGGTGTGCCTCCCGCCATCCGGCAGTTCGCCGTGTTCGACGGTCTGCCGGGGCATATCAGCATGGAAGCGGATGGATTGCCGCAGGTCGCCGCACTGGAGATTGCCGAAGGGCAGGTCCACGCGATCTATCTCGTTCGCAATCCCGAAAAACTGCGCCATCTGCAAATCGGTGACGATATGCGGAGTTTCAATCGAGCTGAACCGGATTTCAAAAGAACTCGTCCAGCAGGCGATAATAGCTGATCTTTGCTTCTTCGATTGCCGGCCCGCCATAGGTGGCCAGAAACGGCGCTACCCATTCTTCACCCAGATTGTAACGGATGCTCCAGCAGGCGAGCGCCAAATCCTGATGGCGATCGGCGAGGCCGAGCCTGCCGCAATCGATGAAACCGGTGAAGGCATCCTTGTCGGCAATGAAATTCGGCAAGCAGGCGTCGCCATGGGTGACGACAATATCTTCGCTTTGGGGCTTCAGGCGAAGCAGTTCTTCGAAAACTCCCTGCGGTGTCCGCCCTTCACGTTCCTCGTCGAAATCCTCTTCATCGACCGCACCCGCTTCGACACGCTTGCGGGCGTCTTCGATGCGGAACTCCAGCCGGTGATCGAACGGACAGGAAGCCGGGTCGATGGCATGCATCGATTTCAGGGCGCTCGCCAGAATATCGACAATACGCTCCGGCGTGAGTGTGCCGACTGCCGAAGCCAGATCCTGACCCGTCAGGCGCGTCATCAGCAAAAAGCTGTGTTCCGGCGCGATTTCGAAAGCGAGGACTTCGGGGCAGGCAAGGTTTTGCTGCCTGAGCCAGCGAAGCCGTGCAGCTTCGTCTGCAAGTTCGCCGACCGGGCTTTGCGGCTCCACTTTCAGAACCAGCGGTTCTTGTTCGGGATGGTCGAGCAGATGCACATTGGCCGTTGAGCGGCCAAGCTCGTCCTGCCGACTGCGATAATCCCGCAATTGCTGCCGCAGCGCCTGAGGCAGATCAAGCGCAGCCAGAACCGGATCGTTCATTTTCTCTCCAAAGGATCAGGCTTTGCCGCGGACCTGATAATCCTTGACGGTGGCAAAGCGGATGTCTTTCCAGCGCTCGGCCTCGTAGTTGAGCGAGAAGCCGTTCTGGGCCAGAAATACCGGGTCACGGTCAAGATCATGTGCGATATCGGCGCGATGGGCGGCAATGAAGCGGTCGACTTCAGCCGGATCGTCGGCGGAAATCCACCGGCAGACCGAAAAGCGCGACATTTCAAAGCCGACCGGCAGCGAATATTCGACCTTGAGGCGTTCGGTCAGGACGTCGATCTGCAACGCACCGACAACGCCGACGATAGCCGGCGAACCGTCATCGGGCAGGAAGAGCTGCACGACGCCTTCTTCCGCCATCTGCTGCAGCGCTTCGCGCAGCTTCTTGGCCTTCATCGCATCGTCGAGGCGAACGCGGCGCAGGATTTCCGGCGCGAAGTTCGGCACTCCGCGGAACAGGATATCCTCGCCCTCGGTCAGCGTATCGCCGATGCGCAGCGTGCCGTGGTTGGGGATGCCGACCACGTCGCCCGCAAAGGCTTCGTCGGCAATCTGGCGAGAACGGGCAAAGAAGAACTGCGGTGCGGAAAGGCTCATCGGTTTGCCAGTGCGCACCAGCTTTGCCTTCATGCCGCGCGACAGCTTGCCCGAGCATACGCGCAGGAAGGCGATGCGGTCGCGATGGTTCGGGTCCATATTGGCCTGAATCTTGAACACGAAGCCGGTCATCCTGTCTTCGGTCGCCGCCACCATGCGGGCATCGGCCTGCTGGTCGCGCGGGGAAGGGCCGAAATCGCAGAAGGCTTCGATCAGGTCGCGCACGCCGTAGTTCTTCAGCGCCGAGCCGAAATAGACCGGGGTCATGTGGCCTTCGCGGAAGGCGGCGAGGTCGAACGGGCGACAGACGCCCCGCGCCAGTTCCACACCTTCCAGCCACGCTTCGCGCTCGTTTTCCGGCAGAAGCCTTGCGGCTTCTTCCGGTCCGCTGACCTTGGTCGGCTGTTCTTCGTTGTCCTGACGGCGCAGCGTGTCGCTGTGCAGGTCGAAGGTGCCTGCAAAGCTTTTTCCCGAACCGATGGGCCAGGTGATCGGGGCCGTGTCGAGCGCCAGCTTTTCCTCGATTTCATCGAGGATTTCCAGCGGGTCGCGCGCCTCGCGGTCCATCTTGTTGACGAAGGTGACGATCGGAATGTCGCGCATGCGGCAGACTTCAAAAAGCTTGAGCGTGCGCGGTTCGATACCCTTGGCGGCGTCGATGACCATGACGGCGGAATCGACTGCGGTCAGCGTGCGATAGGTGTCATCGGCAAAATCTTCGTGGCCGGGCGTGTCGAGCAGGTTGAAGATGCAATCCTTGTATTCGAAGGTCATCACGGAGGTGACAACGGAAATGCCGCGGTCACGCTCGATGTTCATCCAGTCGGAGCGGGTCTGGATGCGGTCCTTCTTGGCCTTCACCTCACCGGCAAGCTGGATGGCGCCGCCGAACAGCAGCAGCTTTTCGGTCAGCGTGGTCTTACCGGCGTCCGGGTGCGCGATGATCGCGAATGTGCGGCGCTTGGAAACGGGATGGTCAGCGGGCATGAAGAAACTCGTGATGGCGAAATGTTGGGCTGCGCGTGAAGGCGCGCCGCGAAGACGTTGGGCAGCATCTAGCAGGAGTTGGCCAGAATCTCAACAAGCGCCATGTTACAAGTCTCGTGGCGGATGAAAGCGGCGCAGTCTACGCCGCTTTGCCGATGGTGCGCGGCGCTTTTAGCGGCTCTTGATGCCGAGGCTGAAGGCGATGAAGGACCAGCCCTGGAAGATCAGGTCTATCGCCAGGAAAAGGCCAAGGACGAACAGGCTGTTGACCGGCCATTTGATGGCGATGATGAGGCCAAGCAGCAAGGTGACGACACCGCCCGCAACGATCCACCCCCAGCCAGCCGATGGTTTCGATTTGAAGCCGAGCCAGATGCGGAATGCGCCGGAACCGAGAAGTGCCGCCGCCAGAAGGAAGGTCAGCACACCGGCCGCCAGCACCGGATTGATGAAGGCCACGATGCCCGCCGCCGTATAAAGCAGGCCGCTCAGGAGCCAGAAGAAAAAGCTGCCCCAGGTTTTGACGCCGAATGCATGAACGATTTCCATGGCGCCGCCGATGAGCATCATCAGGCCGACATAGTAGACCGAGACCACGGTGGCGAGAACCAGATTGCCGAAGGCGATGCCTCCGAGGATCAGCAGCGCCACCCCAAGGGCGAGAAACCAGCCCCACTTGCTGGAAAGTTCTGCCGGAAAGGTCGGGCGGTCGATATCATTATGAGCTGTTGCCATGAGACGTCCCTCAAATTGTCAAGCCTCATGACCAGTATAGAGCATGTATTGAATTTGACCAGCTTATCACAACCGCCGCGTTCTTCGTGAGGCGGGGCTGCAAGGCGCAGTTTTCTGTGGTCCGGTGCTAAGGCGCCTCCAAGTCATGCGCAGGTTTGGCGGATCGTTGTCGCAGCCCCTGTTCGTTTGGTGGGCGCAGCATTATATCCCTTTGCTATTGCAGTCGTTTTCCGCTTAAAGTCTGCCGATGTTCGATCTCGTTTCCCACTACTGGCCGCATATTCTGTTTGTCCTGTCGGTTGTTCTCGGAGCGATCGCCGCCATTCACGCGACCATGACGAAGGAAGAAGTGCGCACCGCCATCGGCTGGGTAGGCGTGATCGTGCTTTCGCCGATCGTGGGAGCAGTGGTCTATGCCATTGCGGGTGTGAACCGCATCCGCCGTTCGACCCTCAGCCACCAGCGCGCCAACCGGGGCAAGATTGCGCTTTATCACCTGTCGCACTTCGATACGACGAATGACCTCGTGCGCGCAGCCTTCGGACGTCAGTTCGGGGCGATGAAGATACTGGGCGATGCGGTGAGCCTCTACGACTTCACGAGCGGCAACAATATCGACATGCTGGAGACGGGTGACGAAGCCTATGCCGCCATGCTGGACGCCATAGGTCGTGCCGAGCGCAGCATCATGCTGGAAACCTATATTTTCGACCGGGACGGGATTGGGGAAGTATTTGCCGATGCCCTGGGCGATGCGGTCCGGCGCGGCGTGGAAGTGCGCGTGCTGGTCGATGCGGTCGGTGCGCGCTATTCCTTTCCCAGCATCGTCAAGCTCCTGAAGGACAAGGGCGTCGCCGTCGATGTGTTTAACGGCAATATCATCATCGGGCTGCGCCTGCCTTACGCCAACCTGCGCACCCACCGTAAAATCCTCATCGTCGACGGCAAGATCGCCTTCACCGGCGGCATGAATATTCGTGCGGGCTTCGTGCGGAGGATAGCGGGCGACGCGGTTGCCTTCGATACGCATTTCAAGCTGGAAGGTCCGGCGATTGCCGATCTCTTTCATATCGCATCGGAAGACTGGCGCTTTGCAACCGGCGAGCTTCTCACCGGGGAAGCATGGAAGATCGCGCCGCCGGAAAACCCGCCGGGCACCGGAACGCTGGTGCGCGTCGTCGGGTCGGGACCGGACAAGAACGTGGAAACCAACCAGCGCATGATGATGGGCGCCTTCTCGATTGCCGAGCAGCATATTCTTATCATGACGCCCTATCTCCTGCCGGACCGCGAATTGATCAGCGCGCTGGTGACGGCTGCGCGGCGCGGCGTGTCGGTGGATATCGTCGTGCCGGGCGTCAACAATCTGAAGCTCGTGGACCGCGCCATGCGCGCGCAGTTCGACCAGTTGCTGAAGGACGGCTGCCGCATCTGGCGGGCGGGCGGCGCCTTCAACCACTCCAAGCTGATGACCATCGACGGCGCGTGGTCCTATGTCGGATCGTCCAATATCGATCCGCGTTCGCTGCGGCTGAATTTCGAGGTCGATCTGGAAATCCTCGACCGCGATGTGGCGCGTCAGGTGGAGGAGCGCATCGGCAAGGTGATAGAGGACAGCCGCGAGGTCAACCTTGCGCGTCTCAAGAGCCGGCCTTTCCTGGAGCGCCTTCTGGACCGGATTATCTGGCTGGGTTCGCCTTACCTGTGAATATCATCCCGTTCGGCTGTTAAATATTTCCGGGCTGAGTTCCTCGAGCAGGCTCGTTGCCGATTTGAGGTCGAGATGCGCCTTGACCGGCAGGTGATCGGATGCCAGCCGCGCCAGCGGCGTGTTGTGCACTTCAACCGATGTGACCAGATTGTGGGGTGCGCCAAGCACGCGATCCAGCGCAAAAACCGGGAACCGCGACGGGAAGCTCGGTACTGCCGTTGCGACATGGTTGAATGTCGGCATGAGGGCCGCGAGCGAGGAACGCTTGCCGACGCGCCATTCGTTGAGGTCGCCGATCAGCAGGGTCGGCAGCGTGTCGGCCTCCTGCAAGACGGTAAGGATGCTTTCGGCCTGCTGCTCGCGGGAGCGCTTCAGGAGGCCAAGATGGGCTGCGATGACACGCAATGGCCCCGCCGGGAATTGCAGGTCCGCGACCAGCGCGCCGCGCGGCTCGACACCGGGCAGCTTGAGCTGCTGCACATTGCGCACCACGCCTTCGCGAAACAGAAGCACGTTGCCGTGCCAGCCGTGACCCTTGGGCATCGTGGCGGTTATCGGCACCGGCACGAGCCCGTGGCGGCGTTCGAGCAGGCCCAGATCAAGCAGGCCGGAACGCTCGCCGAAACGCCTGTCGGCTTCCTGCAAGGCGATCACGTCCGCGTCGATTTCGCTGATGACTTCAGCCGTGCGCTGCGGATTGAACTGCTTGTCGATGCCGATGCATTTGTGGACGTTGTAGGATGCAATGACGACATCCCCGCCGGTAATGTTGGCGTTGAGCGGCCTGTAGCCCGGCCTGTTCCGGATCGCAGTCAGGATGGTCTTCGATATCCGGTTTGGTTCTTTCTTTTTCAGCACCCGTTTTTCACCAGTCAGCTATTCGGTTCCGAAAGACAATGACTTCTGCCAGTGAGATAAACTCGCATCCGTCTCTATATAGTCGGATTGTACATCTGTTTGAATAGCAATTGCCTACACAATTCGATGAGAGCCAGACGCGAGTGCACTGTTGAAGCGTTTCGTGCCTGATCAAACTCACCTAGGTTCCAGGCCTCATCTTGCAATGAAGCGGATCAGGCGATCTGTGAGGCCGGTATAAGGCGGCTTGATGAGATCGCTCGGCGCCGGGGCATATTTGGTCAGGACCGGCATGGCCTTGGAAAAGGTCAGGAAACCGTCACGGCCGTGATACTGGCCCATGCCGCTTGCACCCACGCCGCCGAATGGCAGGTTGCTACAGGCGAAATGGTAGAGCGTATCGTTGACACAGACGCCGCCCGCAACGATGCGGCTCAACACCATTTCAATTTCTGCGGTGTTGTCGCTGAAACAGTAAAGCGCCAGCGGACGATCAAGCTTCAGAACGAAACCGATCGCATCGTCGAGCAGGCGATAACTGATCATCGGCAGAAGCGGGCCGAAAATCTCCTCCTGCATGATGGCGCTATCGGGGTCGGGTTCCAGCACGAGGGCGGGCGGCATCAATCGCGGTTGACCGGAACCGGGGAGAAGCTCGATGACGGATTCGCTCTTGCTGGCGGCATCGGTCAGCAGGTTCGCGAGCCGTGCCTCCTGCGCTTCATTGATGATCGTGGTGCGGTCTTTTTCGGCTGGTGAACCGCCATAGCGCGCCTGCATTTCGGCGCGCAGGAGGTTCACGAATTCATCGCGCTGGCTGTGATGGATCAGAACGTAATCGGGCGCGATGCAGGTTTGCCCGGCATTGAAGAACTTGCCCGTCGCGATTGCGCGGGCGGCGCGTTTGATATTGGCGTTTTCGCTGACGATGGCGGGCGACTTGCCGCCGAGTTCCAGCGTCACGGGCGTCAGGTTTGGTGCCGCCGCCGCCATGATCTTGCGCCCGACAGTGGTCGAGCCGGTGAAAAAGAGATGGTCGAATGGCAGCGATGCGAATTGCGCGGAAAGCGCTGCGTCGCCAAGCGCAACGGCAACGCGGTCCTCCGGGAAGACTTCCCCAAGCAGGCTTTGCAGAAATTGCGCAGTGCGCGGCGTATGTTCGGATGGTTTCAGGAAGGCATGGTTTCCAGCCGCGATTGCCGCGACGAGCGGTGCCAGTGCCAGATTGACCGGATAGTTCCACGGCGCGATGATCCCCACCACGCCGAGCGGAACATAGCGGATTTCGGCTTTTGCCGGCCACATTTTCCAACCGGCCCTGCGGCGTTTCGGTTTCATCCAGCGCTTGAGGTTGTGCAGGGCATCGTCAAGTTCGGCAAAGACGACGCTGGCCTCGCCAAGCAGGGTTTCGTGCAGCGAGCGATTGCCGAAATCCGCGCTGATGGCCTTCGCCATCTCATCCAGCCTTGCTTCAAGCCGCTCCCGCAAGCGTTTCAGGTCGTCCAGACGCTGCTCGCAGGCGGGACGGCTCTCAAGCCATGCGTGACGCAGGCGCTCGAACGGCAGTTGCAACATCTGTTCTTCAGCCGCCATAGGCAAAATCCTCGGTCGAGCGGGCAAAGAGGAATTGCGCGGCATAATAGGTTGCCAGCACCCAAAGGCCATTCAGCGGAATGTCGAGGCTGAACCGTCCATAGGCAAGCAGCGTGTCGCTTGCCATGAAGAACAGGCCGCCCGCTGCGGCAAGCCATGCGGCGTAGCGTTGCGGCGTTTCAGGTTCGGTGCCGAGCGCACGGCTCATCGCCTGTGCCGCCATGATGCCAAGGGCTGCGGCATAGATGATGACCGGAACTATCAGCGGGGTCGGCAGCGACGGCCAGAGGCCAGCTATGATGGCAAGGGCTGCGATGGCGAAAATGGCGAAAACGCCTTTGTGCGCGGCAAAGCGCGCATGGCGGCAAAGGGCATAGATATAGGCGCAATGGGTGATGAGAAAGCAGATCAGGCCCGCCATGAAATAGTCGCCGGGCAGCATCAGGAAAAAGTCGCCCAGTGCCGCGAAAGCCAGGCCGAAGGCCACGGCAAAGCCATAGGATTTCGATTTGGGCCGCCCAGCGCAAAGGACGGCTGCGAGCAGCAGCAGTGTAGCGGTTGGCTTGGTCAGATAATGCAGCCAGCGCCAGCCTGAAACCTCGCCATTATAGCTCATCACGCTCCCTGCGATGGCGCAGATCGCGCAGAGCAGGAACAGGCCATAGAGCGTTCTGTTTCCTGCGAATTCCAGCAAGCCTCTTCGGCGCATATTCGCTCCCCGTTATTATATCTGAGCAAAGGGATTGTGCCGCCAATTGCGAGATCAGCGCAATAGGCACAATTCCGGGAGGCGCTTGCCCTGTTGACAACGTTCTGTTGAAGAACGCTCAGGCGCGCCGCCAGACCGTCGGCTTGTTTTCCTGCCAGCCGTTTTTGTGCAGGAGGGGTGTGTCGTCATCAGCCAGCGGCCACCCGATGCATAGGTAAAGGCTGAAGCGCCAGCCCGGCTGGGCCTGAAACAGCCTTTCCATGGCCTGCGGATCGAGAATCGAGACCATGCCGACGCCAAGCCCGAACGATCTTGCCGCCAGATTGAGGTTCTGGACCGCCATCGCCGTGCTGTGCTCGAGGGTGACGGCCATGGACTGCCTGCCGAGCCCATGTCCTTCGGTTGGCGCGGTTTCGGTGAAAATGGCAAGCTGCACCGGGGCGACGCTGATGCCTTCCAGTTTCAGGTCCCGGTAGTGCCGTGCGCGCTCGCCGTCATAAATCTGCGCGGCTGACCGGTTGGCCTTCAGAAAAATGTCGTAAACCGCCGCACGTTTTCCAGCAGTTTCAACCGAAATCACCCGCCAGGGGCGGGCATTGCCGACGGAAGGGGCATAATCCATCGCTTCCTGCAAAGCCTCGATGATTCCATCGTCCACAGGTCGGTCGCTGAAGTGACGGACATCCCGCCGCCATTTCAGCAATTCAAAGAAAGCGGTGCGTTCGGAAGGAGAAAACTGCATCGACTGCCAAATATAGGTTGAAACAACGAGAGCATGTCTCCCAAACCGTTTCACACTTTTGCTGGAAATGCTCTGAAGCATGTCGCCTGAATACGATAAAGTACGACATGCTTGAGTGCAAAGCGTGAGATGGCCGGACCATGCTCCAGAAACAAAAAAGCCCGCTTGCGCGGGCTTTTTGGGGTGCTTCTGGACCTTGGTAGTGGTCCGAAGACTTGGAAATGGTGCCCAGAAGAGGACTCGAACCTCCACGCCCTTGCGAGCGCCAGCACCTGAAGCTGGTGCGTCTACCAATTCCGCCATCTGGGCGACGAGGACCCATCTAAGGGGTCGACCTGCCTCTGTCAATCGCGTTTTCGACATTCAGCCAGCTTTTTTTCAGCCGATGCTTTTTTCGCGTTGAAAAGGTCGTCGGGCGCGCGGGCGCGCCCGATAAATTCACAGCCAAACGGCTATCAGGCTTCGAGAATTTCCTTCGAAGCAACGGTCGAATCAGCATTGAGCCGGTAAATGACCGGAACGCCGGTGTTGAGTTCCTGCTTGAGAATCTGTTCCGGGGTCAGGCCGTCCAGCGCCATGATGAGCGCCCGCAGCGAATTGCCGTGTGCGGCGACCAGAACCGTCTCGCCGCGCAGCACATGCGGCTGCACCGTGTGCAGATAATAGGGCCATACGCGCGCGCCGGTATCCTTCAGGCTTTCGCCGCCCGGAGGCGGGACGTCATAGGAACGGCGCCAGATATGGACCTGTTCCTCGCCCCATTTGGCGCGGGCATCGTCCTTGTTGAGGCCGGACAGGTCGCCATAGTCGCGCTCGTTCAGGGCCTGGTCGCGAATCGTTTCGAGGTTCGACTGGCCAAGCTCATCGAGAATGTGCTGGCAGGTCACCTGCGCGCGCGACAGCGCGGACGTGTAAGCGATATCGAACTTGAGACCGGCGGCCTTCAGGCGCTGGCCAGCGGCCTTGGCTTCGGCATGGCCCTGTTCGGTCAGGCCCGGATCGCGCCAGCCGGTGAACAGGTTCTTGAGGTTCCATTCGCTTTGACCGTGGCGGACCAGGACGAGAGTACGAGACATATGCAACGCTCCGTTAGAGAGCGCATCCCGAAAAGTGTGAGGCGGTTTTCGGATAGGATGCGCGATAAAACAAAACTCTGGAGCGCCGATCTGAACAGGATCGGTGCTCCGGTGGAAAAATCAGTCGTTCAGCCCGAGAACATCGAGCATCGAATAGAGGCCGGGCTTTTTGCCATAGGCCCAAAGTGCGGCCTTGATCGCACCGCGCGCAAAGATCGAGCGGTCTTCGGCATGGTGGGAGAGAACAATGCGCTCACCGGGCCCGGCAAGAATGACCGAGTGCTCGCCGATGACCGAACCGCCACGCAAGGTGGCGAAGCCGATGGAGCCGGTTTCACGCGGCCCGGTGTAGCCGTCGCGCACGCGGACGCTGTTTTCCGCCAGTGCAATGTCGCGTCCCTTCGCTGCCGCTTCGCCAAGCAGCAGGGCGGTGCCGGATGGCGCATCGACCTTGTGCTTGTGGTGCATTTCAAGGATTTCGATGTCGAAATCCGCCGGATCGAGCGCTTGCGCCGCCTTCAGCACCAGAACGGACAGAAGATTGACGCCGAGGCTCATATTACCCGACTTGACGATGGTTGCGTGGCGGGCAGCGGCGCGAATCTTGTCCTCGTCCTCAGCCGAGCAGCCCGTCGTGCCGATGACGTGCACGATGCGCGCCTGTGCGGCGAGGCCCGCAAATTCGACGCTTGCTGCCGGGCTTGTGAAATCAAGAACGCCGTGCGCCCCGGCGAAGACCGGCAGCGGATCGTCGGTTATGCGCACGCCGAGCGGGCCGATGCCGGTGACTTCGCCCGCATCCCTGCCCAGAAGCGGAGAGCTGGACCGTTCGATGGCGCCGACCAGTTTCGCGCCTTCGATGGTCTGGATGGTGCGGATCAGGGTCTGGCCCATGCGTCCGCCAGCGCCGACGACGACCAGGCCCATTTCGCTGTTCTGCGTTTCTCCGCTCATCGTGGTTCTCCTGTCCGCAGTTCTTCTGTCGTCTTTTCGGTGATGAAATCGCCGTTGCCGCTCTGCAACTGATAGAAACGGGCATAGACGCCGTTCGGGATGGCGATGAGGTCGTCGTGACGGCCTTCCTCCACCACCCGGCCGGCTTCCATCACCACGATGCGATCCGCATTCACCACGGTGGAAAGGCGGTGCGCAATCACGACCGTGGTGCGGTTCTGCATGATGCCTTCCAGCGCCTGCTGGACCCGCTTCTCGGACTCATTGTCGAGGGCGGAAGTCGCCTCGTCGAGCAGGAGAACCGGTGCATTGCGAACGATGGCGCGGGCGATGGAAACGCGCTGGCGCTGGCCGCCGGAAAGCGTCACGCCGTTTTCGCCGACCGGCGTATCGTAGCCCTGCGGCTGCTGCAGGATGAATTCATGCGCATGGGCAAGCTTGGCTGCCTCGATGATTTCCTCATCCGTCGCGTCCGGGCGGCCATAGCGGATGTTGTCGGCAATGGTGCCTTCGAACAGATAAGGCTGCTGCGAGACATAGGCGATGGCATGGCGCAGCGACTGCTTCCTGACGTGCGCAATGTCCTGCCCATCGAACAGGATCTGGCCGCGGTCGAGATCGTAGAAGCGCTGGACAAGGTTGATGAGTGTCGACTTGCCGGCACCCGAAGCGCCGACCACGGCGGTGGTTTCGCCCGCCCTGGCGACGAAGCTGACGCCGTGCAGCACCGGCGCGGTCTCGTTATAGGAGAAATAGATATCCTCGAAACGGATTTCGCCGGGACCGGCCTTCAGCTCCACCGCGTCCGCAACATCGCGCTGGCGCGGTTCTATATCCAGCACTTCATAGATCATGCGTGCGTTGACGAGCGCCTTTTCCAACCCGACCTGAAGGCGGGCAAGACGGCGGGCCGGGTCATAGGCGAGCAGCATCGCGGTGATGAAGGCGAAGGTTGCGCCGGGGGGCTGCTGTTCGAGAATGGCGCGATAGCCGCTATAGGCCAGCACGCCCGCCACGGCAAAACCGGCCAGCATTTCGGAAATGGGCGTCGTGCGCTCGGACACCTTGGCGATCTTGTTGCTGCGGCCTTCGGACTGGTCGATCAGCTTGCCGATCTTGGCGCGCAGCTGGTCTTCCATCGTAAAGGCCTTGACGATGGCAATGCCTTGAATCGATTCCTGCATCGCGCCCAGCAGATGGGAATTGAGATGCACGAGATCGCGGGTGACGGAGCGAATGCGGCGCGAAATATAGGCAACGGCCAGAATGAGCGGCGGTCCGATCAGGAAGATCGCCACGGACAGGATCGGGTCCATGTAGAACATGGTGGCGACGAGACCGATCAGCGAGATAAGGTCACGCGCGATCGACGAAATCGTCATGTTGAGGAGATCGCGGATGCCGGAAACATTCTGGTTGATCTGCGCCGCCAGATGGCCGGAACGGGTATCGTTGTAGAAATCGAGACCGAGCTTCATCAGATGGTCGAAAATGCGCTTCTGATAGCGCGCGACCAGATTGTTGCCGATCTTGGCAAGCTCCACGGCCTGTATGTAGCCGGAAATGCCGCGCAAGATGAAAATGCCCAGCAATGCGCCGCAGATGACCCAGACCAGACCGAGATTCTGCTCGTAGAAAATCTTGTCGATCATCGGCTTCATCAGATAGGCGAGCGCGCCGTTCGATCCGCCGACGATGAGCGATGCCAGTATGGCTATGATGTAGTTCTGCTTATATTCGCGGATGTTTTCCGACATCATGCGCCGGATTACGCGGGTGGCTTCGCCCGTATCGATCTTCTTGTTTTTCTTCTTGAATAGACTCACGTGCAAAAGCGCTTTTTGTCTCTTGGCCCTCCGGCTGGACCGGTGGCTATCGTTGAAAATACGACTTCCATACGGAAACGCTGCACTGAAAAAGCCCTCGGCAATTTCGGTGCAGCGTTTCTATAACGTTATCCGCGCGGCTTGACCATCCTCAAGCTTTAGCGCTGGAACGGTTCAGGTTAAAATGGAGCCCCCTGCACCACTCTGATATTTGCCCCGTCGCTCAGTCGATCCGCCAGCGGCGCCCTTCGGTCGAGACTTCGAAACGGGCTGGGGCCTGTGCGAAGGCGGAAAGCCCGGTAAGGGCTGCAAGCTGATGGGTGATCACGCGGACAGGAATGTCGCGCATGATGGCCTTGTGCGGAGCCTTGTCCTCGAACGCCTCGCGGAAAGCACCCGCCCTGAGCGCGGAAAGGATGCGCTGCGGAATGCCGCCGGAAAGATAGACGCCGCCTTGCGCCTTGAAAATCAGCGCCAGATCGCCTGCCAGCCGCCCGAGATAGGTTACGAACAGATGCAGGGTCTCTTCCGCCTGTGCATTGCTGCCGTCGAGCCCGGCGGAGGTGATGTGGGCGGGGGTTTCCAGCGTCGGCGTCACCTCGTCGGCGGCGCATATGGCCAGATAGAGATTGCGCAGTCCGCGCCCGCAAAGAATCTGTTCGCCAGCGACGCGGCCTTCGATGCGCTCGATATGCGGGAAGACCTGATAGTCGCGTTCGCTGCGCGGGCCGATGTCGATATGACCACCTTCGCCCGGCACCGGCACCCATGCGTGGCGCGTGCGGACAAGACCGGCAACGCCGAGCCCGGTGCCCGGCCCGAGCACGACGCGGGTAGCAATCACTTCTTCGGGCCTGCCGCCGATCTGTTCCAGATGTTCGCTGCCCAGAGACACGACGGCGAGCGCCTGCGCCTCGAAATCGTTCAGCACGGTCACATCCTCGAAACCGAGATCGGCGATCATCTTCTTCGGGCGCACGACCCAGTCGCAATTGGTGAGGTCGATCTCGTCGCCGTCGACGGGACCGGCCACAGCCAGAATGGCGGAACGCGGACGGATCGAGGTATGATCGAGAACGGCGTCCTGTATGGCCTCATCGATGGTTGCATAATCCGCGGTCTGGAGAACGGGAAACTCCTTCGGCTCGGCATTGGAATCCACCAGGATGGCAAAACGGGCATTGGTGCCGCCGATATCGCCGACAAGTACCGGAAACCGGAAACCCTGTTCGGTCCGCTCTATCTCTTTGTTTTCATGCATGTCTTTGTCCCAGAACCGGTTCCCGTTTTTGGGACATGCGATCGTCGCGGGCATGTCCTCTCCCTGGTCATGTCATCCGTCCGCAGAAAAACGCCCGCGGCGGATCAGTGCGTTTTGTTAGTCGAGCGCCTTGATCAGCCTTTCGGCGGTTGCGCGATTGAGCGCCATCGGAATGTCGTAGACGCTGCCGAGGCGCGTCAGCGCCTTCACATCGACATCGTGCGGAAGCGGAGACAGCGGGTCGATGAAGAAGATGAGCACTTCCACCGTTCCTTCCGCAATCATGGCGCCGATTTGCTGGTCGCCGCCGAGCGGCCCGCTTTTCACGCGCTGAATGCGGAGGGAAGGGCAGGCATCAAGTATGAGGCCGCCAGTCGTTCCCGTCGCCACGATGTCATAGCGGGACAGTGCCTGCTCATGCGCTTTTGCGAAGGCGACCATGTCGTCCTTCTTCTGGTCGTGGGCGATCAATGCGATGCGCAGGCGTTCCGTCATGAATGAGCAACCTTACGAGTTGATAACCTTGTCATTGGCATTCTAAATCGTTTTAAACCTATAGCGAAGTGCCCAGAACCTGAAAAGCGCTAAAAGCCTCACTGCACGCCGTAGGTGACATCGGCGATCGAATTCGGGGAAGGACCGTTGAGCACGGCGGCGCAAGCCTTCGGCAGATCGGAGACCATCACCGGGCGCGGCTTTTTCGGCGGTTCCGTCGACGGCTTTGCCGGCTTCCACGGTTCATCCGTAAACCACCAGGCGAGCGACTTGTCACAACCGTCACCGGCAGCCACTTTCGGCTGTCCCTTGCACTGGGGCGAACCGGGCTGGCAGGTCAGACGCACATGGAAATGGTAGAAGTGACCCCAATAGGGGCGAACCTTGCCGAGCCAGCTCCTGTCGCCCTTCACCGTGTCGCAAAGCTCCTTCTTGATGCCGGGATGCACGAAGATGCGCTCGACTTCCGGGTAGCTTGCGGCATGTTTGATAAGCGCCGTGCGGGCAGGGGTCCATTTCTTCGGATCGACATAGAGCGAATCCGGTTTCAGCATCGAAACGGCGGAAACGCTTTCACGTTCGGCATCGGTAAACCGCTTTTTGGGCATTGGCGTCAGCCAGATATCGGCATCGAGGCCGACCTGATGCGAGGCGTGGCCGGTCAGCATCGGGCCACCGCGCGGTTGCGAAATGTCGCCGACGAGCAGGCCGGGCCACCCGTCCTTTGCCGCATCGCGGGAGAGTTTTTCCAGAAGGCCGATCATGCGCGGATGGCCCCAGCGACGATTGCGCGAAAGCCGCATCACCTGCCAGTTCGGTCCGTCCGTCGGCAGAGCCACCGCTCCGGCGAGGCATCCCTTGGCATAAAAGCCGATGGATTGCGGGTCTTGCGCCAGAACAGGAAGCGCCTGCGCGCCAAAAGCCTGTTTGGCGGGCATGTCTTCCGCGACGGCCATGGGCACGAAGTCGGGAGCGATCATTGCGGCAAGCGAAGCTGCGAGAACGATCTTCTTCAATCTGTTTGCGATCATGGGGCAATTCCATGTTTTGCCGGGGCTGCGGCTGCGAATCAAGGCGGCCGGATTGCGGGCATTATGCTGTGTCAACGGCGGGGCTTCAATGGCGGTCGGCAGTTTGTGCTGCCGACCGCATTTCGTCAGTGCTGCCGCAGCCTTGCCAGCAAGGCCAGAACCAGGAATGGCATCACCGTGCAGAAGGCGATCAAGGGCCATGCGGTATCGCCGGGCAGGAAGATGACCAGTGCTGTTCCTGCAAGGCTGACGATCAGGCTCTGGATGCAGAAATAGACCGCGACCGCCATGCCCGCGCTGTCGTCAAAGGCGGCAAGCGCACCGTTTGCCGTCATCGACGCGGTGAGAACGATGCCGACAGCGGCAAGCCACATGGGGACGATGAGGCTCAGGAACGAAGGCGCCAGCAATGTTTCGCCGAGAACCAGAAGCAGGGCGCTGGCAAGAAGCGTGGCCATGCCCAGCGCCACGCTGGTGCGCGGGCCCCATTTCTGCGTCTTGCGGGGCAGGACGCGGGTGGCGGCAATCATGACGAGGGCAACGCTTGCAAAGGCAAAGCTGAAGCCGGTTTCACCAGAGCCGCCGCGTTCGATCAGAATGCGCGGTGCGGTGGAAAAGAACACGAAGAACGTGCCCATCGCCGTCGCGAAGCCGAGCGTATAGGTCCAGAAGCTGAAGTCGCGCACGATCCGGCGGAGACTTCCGTTACCTGGGGCAGTGCCGGCTGGCCGCGTCTCCTGCCAGTGGCGCAAGGCGCGCAACGTCACGGCGAGGCCGAGGAGGCCGAGCATGGCGAAGATCGCCCGCCATCCAAAACCCTTTGCGACAAGCGCCCCGGCAATCGGCCCGAGCGCCGGGACGAAGGAAAGCATGGCGCTGAAAAGGCCGTAGATCGTCGCACCTTCCGGACGGGCGGCATAAACATCGCGGACCGTTGCGAAAGTTGCGACCAGCGCCGCCGAAGCGCCTGTTGCCTGTACGAAACGAAGCGCCACGAAAACCGCTGCATTGTCTGTGATCGCCAGGGCGAAGGACGAAAGGGCGAAAACCAGCCCGCCGCCGATCAGGACGGGCCTGCGCCCGAAACGGTCCGACAACGGGCCGAACAGCAACTGCCCGACGCCCAGCATCACCATGTAGAGGCTGAGGGTCAGTTGCACCATGGCGGGGGTCGTTCGCAGGATGGCAGGCATGGACGGCACGACCGGCAGGTAGATGTCCATGGCCAGCGAGGCGAGAATGTCGAAAGGAGCCATCAGCACGAGCGCGAATGGCAGGGAATAGCTCCACTGTGGAGTTTGTTTGTTATCAAAAGGCATGACTAAGCATCCGCTCGAGAAAAATCGGGCGGCTATCTGCCTTCTATAAACGCGCATCTTCGGGATGCGGGGATTTGGTCCGGGGCAGACGCCGCAACAGGTCGGAAAGGCTGTTGCGGCTTATCTGGTTGCGAGTTCGGTGCTGCTCATTCTGTGTTGTCCCGGTTCTGTTACGAGCTTGCTTTTAGCAGCAGCACGGCTTCAGCGCCAGCGATCATCGCGCCACATGGCCGAAAAGGCCGTCCGGTAATCGGGATAAGCAAATTCGTAACCCAGATCCCTGATGCGCCGATTGGAGACACGTTTGTTCTCGCCATAGAAGGAGCGTGCCATCGGCGTCAGATCGGCATCCTCGAAGGCGACTTCCGGCGGTGGCGCCACGCCCATCAGTTCGGCGGCGTACGTGACGACATCCTGCGGGGGGCTCGGCTCATTGTCGGTGATATTGAAGATGCCGCCCGTATCGGTGCCTGCCATAAAGCGCAAGGAACCGGCAATGTCATCGACATGGATGCGGTTGAAAATCTGGTTTTCCTTGATGACGCGCCGCGCGGTGCCGCGCTTCAGATTGACGAAGGCATTGCGGCCCGGTCCATAAATGCCGGAAAGCCTTAAGATCGCGAGCGGTGTTCCGTGCCGTTCGCTCAATTGTCCCCACGCCTTTTCGGCTTCGACGCGTTCCAGATTGCGGCGCGAGGAAGGTTTGCAGGCCGTGGTTTCGTCTACCCACGCGCCCTGATGGTCGCCATAGACGCCGACCGTCGACAGATAGCCGATCCAGCGGATGGTGTTGTCGGAACGGCGAAGCGCTTCCTCGACGATGGCGACGGCGGGATCGCCGCTTTCGCCGGGAGAGATCGAAACGACCACATGGGTCGATTGGGCAAGCCTGTCCAGAAGTTCGGGCGAGGGCGTTTGCCCGTCGAAAAGCAGCGGCTTTATGCCCGCCTGTTCGAGGAGGGGGAATTTCTGCTCGTGCCGCGTGGTCCCGTCGATGCGTTCTGCTTCGCCGGTCATCCTGCGTGCAAAGGCCTGGGCGGAGAAACCTGCTCCGAACAGAAATATGCGCATCAAACTTTCTCCATGTCCCACTCTGCCTGTACCGTAGCATCCTCTTCCGATGAGGCCAGGCGTTTCTGAACACTGGCTGCGTGGTCGGGGCTTGCCAGTTGCTTCAAGGCCCATATCGCTGCGCCGCGCACGACCGGCGCTTCGTCTTCCAGCAATCGTTCGACATCCGGCAGAAGCGTCGCATCGCCGGAATTGCCGGTAGCGATCAGCACATTACGGATGAAGCGATCGCGCCCGATCCGTTTCACCGGGGAGCCGGAAAACAGCGTGCGGAAAGCCGGGTCATCCAGCGCCAGCAGATCGTTGAGACGCGGTTCCTTCAGGTCTTCGCGGGCTTTCAGCTTCATTTCGCTGGTCGCCTGCGCGAACTTGTTCCACGGGCAGACGGAAAGGCAGTCGTCGCAGCCATAGATGCGGTTGCCCATGGCTTTCCGGAACTCTTGCGGGATCGGTCCCTTGTTCTCGATGGTGAGATAGGAAATGCAGCGCCGCGCATCGATGCGATAGGGCGCGGGGAAAGCCTTGGTCGGGCAGGCGTCGAGACAGGCGCGGCAGGAGCCGCAATGGTCGCGATCGGGCGCGTCGGGCGGAATTTCCGCCGTGGTGAAGATCGAGCCGAGGAACAGCCATGAGCCAAGCTCGCGGCTGACCAGATTGGTATGCTTGCCCTGCCAGCCGAGACCGGCAGCTTGCGCCAGCGGTTTTTCCATGACGGGCGCGGTATCGACGAAGACCTTGACATCCTGTCCGGCGCGCGCGGCAAAACGGCTCGCAATGTGCTTCAGCTTGCCCTTGATGATGTCATGATAGTCGCGGTTCTGCGCATAGACGGATATGGCCGCGCGATCCTGCTTTTCCAGAATGGCGAGCGGATTGGCGTCCGGCCCGTAATTCATGGCCAGCATCATGATGGAACGGACTTCCGGCCACAGCACGCTCGGATCGGCACGGCGGGCTTCCGTTTCCTCCATCCAGTCCATATCGGCGTGGTGGCCGTCGGCAATATACTGGCGCAGCCGTTCGGGCGCGTGCGGAATTGCATCGGGCGTGGTGAAGGCAACCGCGTCGAAACCAGCCGCCTTCGCTTCTTCGATCAGGAAGCGCTTGAGTTTCTGTGGGCGGCTATCAGAAATCGAGGTCGCCATAATGGGCCACCGGGGCAAGCCCGCGCACGCGGTCGGAAAGCAACGGGCGGAAAGCCGGGCGCGATTTCATGCGTGCATACCAGTCACGCGCCGCTTTGGTTTCGCCCCATTCGATCTCGCCCAGATAATCGAGCACGGAAATGGAAGCTGCCGCCGCCATGTCGGCATAGCTTGGATGCGCGCCGCCGAGCCAGTCGCGGGTCGCGGCCAGCCAGTCGATATATTTCATATGCTGGCGGATATTGGTGCGGGCGGCGCGGATGGCGGTCGAATCCGGCGCGCTGCCGCCCATCTCTGCCGCCATCTGCAACTTGAATACACGTTCGCGGGCAATGTGCCGCGTCACTTCATTTTCGAATTTCAGCAGGAACCAGTCGACCAGACGGCGCACTTCGGCGCGCTCCATCGGGCTTTCCGGCAGGAGGCGGCGGCTGCGCTTCAATGCGCCGCGCGTCTCGTCCAGATATTCGGCGATCACCGTTGCGCCGACGACCGGAAGGTCGTTTTCGGCCAGGAGCACGGGCAGGGTTGCCGCCGGGTTCAGCGCCAGGAATTCCTTGCGGCGCGACCACGGCCGTTCCTCGATAAGTTCCGCTTCAACGCCATATTCGCCGAGGATGAGCCGCACATAGCGCGAACCCGAAGACATGGGATGATGAAAAAGCGTAAGCATGATCGACGCGAGACTCTCGACTGAAGCTTGAATTGAACGTCCGGAGTTTGCACGGCGGCTGGCGTTTGCGCATGCAGCAGGCTATTTCCTGCTATCAAGCGATTCGACGCCGCCTCAACGGAATATAAAGTCTATAAGGGCTATGTTTGCGTGAGACAAGCAATCGCTGGAAATGCGTGTTTTCAGCCGATGGCCCGCTATCCCGATCCGTCTTTTTAACCCGTCACCGTGCCCACTATCCCAAGGTACTGACTTCATGGATATTTTCAATCTACTGGAAGCTGCATTTCTCGGTCTCATCGAAGGTCTGACCGAATTTATCCCTGTTTCCTCCACCGGGCATTTGCTGCTGGTCGGGCACTTTCTTGGCTTTGAATCCACAGGAAAGACCTTCGAGGTGCTGATCCAGCTCGGCGCCATTCTGGCCATTCTGACGGTCTATTCGGCGAAACTTCTTAAAATCCTCACCGATTTCCCCCGCGATGCCCGCACGCGGCGCTTCGTTTTCGGCATTCTGGTCGCCTTCCTGCCTGCGGCGGTCATCGGCGCTCTCGCGCATGGCTTCATCAAGAGCGTGCTGTTCGAAACGCCGATGCTGGTCTGCGCCATGCTTATCATCGGCGGGTTCGTCCTGCTGTGGGTGGACCAGCTCAATCTGCGTCCGCGCTATCACGATGTGATGGATTATCCGCTGCCCATGTGCCTCGCCATCGGCTTCATCCAGTGTCTGGCGATGATACCGGGCGTGTCGCGCTCCGGTTCCACCATTGTCGGCTCTCTGCTGCTCGGCGCCGACAAGCGTTCGGCAGCCGAGTTCTCGTTCTTCCTCGCCATGCCCACCATGGCGGGCGCTTTTGCCTATGACCTCTACAAGAGCCGCGATATCCTGTCGTTCAACGACGGGGCGCTGATCGGGGTAGGCTTTGTGATGGCCTTCATCTCCGGCGTTTTCGTCGTGCGCTATCTGCTCGATTACGTCTCCCGCCACGGCTTCAAGCTGTTTGCCTGGTGGCGTCTGATCGTCGGTGCGCTCGGAATGGCGGCACTGATGATCTGGGGATGAGGTGCGGTCCGCGCAGCGGACAAAAAGCCCGTGAGCCGGGCAGCAAAAAGGGGCCTTTCGGCCCCTTGTTCATTTCCGCTGCGGCTGTGGATCAAGCAAAGCCGGTCTTGGTGTACTGGCCGGCGACGCGGTAGCGCCACAGATAGGATGGCAGCACGGCGTCGACGCTTTCCGGCGTGATGCCCATGCCCTGCAAAGTGCGGCCTTCCTTGATGGCTTTTTCCGAAACCACATTGTCGAATTTCAGCAGTGTCACCTGATCGTTGGTGAGCATCGGGTTCGGCAGCAGGCCGAGGATCGATGCCTGCAAGCGGGCAACCCACCAGGGCATGGAGACGATGAGGCGCTTGCGGGCGATCACGCCGAGCATGTCCTTCATCCAGTTCCTGAATGGCTGCACATCGGGGCCGCCGAGTTCATAGACGCCGCCCGGCATCAGCTTGCCGTCGACGGCACGCGCCACGGCTTCCGCCACGTCGCCGACATAGACCGGCTGAAGCTTCGTTTCGCCGCCGCCGATTGCAGGCAGGAATGGTGAGAAGCGCGCCATGTTGGCGAAGCGGTTGAAGAAGCGGTCCTCGGGACCGAAAATGATCGACGGGCGCAGGATGACGCTGTCCGGCAGGACGGAAAGAATGGCCTTTTCGCCTTCCGCCTTGGTGCGCGCATAATCCGACGGCGAATTGGCGTCGGCTGCAAGCGAGGACACATGCGTCATGCGGATGCCTGCGGCCTTGGCGGCTTCTGCGACATTCTTCGCGCCGAGCACCTGAACCGTGTTGAAACGCTGGCGACCGCTTTCGGACAGAATGCCGACGAGGTTGACCACATGGTCGGAACCCTTGATGACATGTTCCACGGAGCCGCGATGGCGTACATTGGCCTGCACCATCTGGATCTGGCCGACATTGCCGAGCGGCGCCATGTAATAGGCAATTTCCGGCTTGCGCACGGCAACGCGCACGCGGTAGCCGCGCTTGGTGAGAGCCGCAACCACTGCGCGCCCGACAAAGCCTGAGCCGCCGAAAACGGTGACCAGTTTCGGCCTGTTATGGACTTCGTTCGGTTCGGTCTTCATCCTAAACTCCTGCATGAAAGCACGCTATTCGAGCGGTGATTTATCGCCTTTTTGCCACAAGGCAAAGGGGACTTGTTGTCACGATTGCGAAAGCTGCCGGTTTTCCCGCCTTTTGGCGCGAATACTCCTTTGAAATTTGGCGTCTTGCTGTTAAATCGCGCGCATGAGCACACCACTTGACCATATTCGCAATTTTTCGATCGTCGCCCATATCGACCACGGCAAATCGACGCTGGCCGACCGCCTCATCCAGTTGACCGGCGGGCTGGATACGCGCGAGATGAAGGATCAGGTTCTCGACTCGATGGATATCGAGCGTGAGCGCGGCATCACCATCAAGGCGCAGACCGTCCGTCTCTCCTACAAGGCGAAGAACGGCGAGGATTACGTGCTGAACCTGATCGACACGCCCGGACACGTCGACTTCGCCTATGAAGTCTCGCGCTCGCTGGCCGCGTGCGAAGGTTCGCTTCTGGTGGTGGACGCTTCCCAGGGCGTGGAAGCGCAGACGCTGGCGAACGTTTATCAGGCCATCGACAACAACCATGAAATCGTGGTCGTGCTGAACAAGATCGACCTGCCCGCCGCCGAGCCCGAGCGCGTCAAGCAGCAGATCGAGGAAGTCATCGGCATCGATGCGGCGCAGGCCGTGCACATTTCCGCCAAGACCGGCCTCGGCATCGAGGATGTGCTGGAAGCCATCGTCACCCAGCTGCCCGCGCCGAAGGAAGGCGACCGCAATGCGCCGCTCAAGGCCATGCTGGTCGACAGCTGGTATGACAGCTATCTCGGCGTCATCGTTCTGGTGCGCATCATCGATGGCGTGTTGAAAAAGGGCCAGACCATCCGCATGATGGGTACTGGCGCGAAATATCCGGTGGAGCGCACCGGTGTTTTCACGCCCAAAATGGTTCAGGTGGACGAACTCGGCCCCGGCGAGCTTGGCTTCATCACCGCTTCGATCAAGGAAGTGGCCGACACCCGCGTCGGCGATACGATCACCGAAGATCGCCGCCCAACGGAAAAGATGCTGTCCGGCTTCAAGCCCGCGCAGCCGGTGGTGTTCTGCGGCCTGTTCCCGGTCGATGCGGCTGATTTCGAGGACCTGCGCGCCGCCATGGGCAAGCTGCGCCTCAACGACGCGTCGTTCTCGTTCGAAATGGAAACATCCGCCGCGCTTGGCTTTGGCTTCCGCTGCGGTTTCCTCGGCCTTCTGCATCTGGAAATCATTCAGGAGCGTCTTGAGCGCGAGTTCAATCTCGACCTCATCACGACCGCGCCTTCGGTCGTCTACCGCCTCAACATGCAGGACGGTTCGCAGAAGGAGCTGCACAATCCGGCCGATATGCCGGATATCGTGAAGATCAACGCGATTGAAGAGCCATGGATCAAGGCAACCATCATGACGCCGGATGATTATCTCGGCGCTATCATGAAGCTTTGCCAGGAGCGCCGCGGCATCCAGATCGACCTGACCTATGTCGGCCCGCGCGCCATGATCACCTATGATCTGCCGCTCAACGAAGTGGTGTTCGATTTCTACGACCGGTTGAAGTCGATCTCGAAGGGTTATGCCTCGTTCGATTACAATCTTTCAGATTACCGCGAGGGCGATCTGGTCAAGATGTCGATCCTCGTCAACGAAGAGCCGGTCGATGCGCTGTCGATGCTGGTGCACCGAACGGCAGCGGAAAAGCGTGGCCGCGCGCTGTGCGAAAAGCTGAAAGAGTTGATCCCGCAGCATATGTTCAAGATCCCGATCCAGGCGGCGATCGGCGGCCGCATCGTGGCGCGGGAGACGATCTCGGCGCTGCGCAAGGACGTGACGGCCAAGTGCTACGGCGGCGACGTGACGCGCAAGCGCAAACTTCTGGAAAAGCAGAAGGAAGGCAAGAAGCGTATGCGCCAGTTCGGCAAGGTTGAAATCCCGCAGGAGGCCTTTATTCAGGCGCTCAAGATGGGCGATGATTGATCCATTGTTGATTTGTTGAACATTGACTGAGAGATCGGGCGCTTCGGCGCCCTATCTTTTTTGACGACACGCCGCTCGCCCTCAGCCCTTCGAGACGGCTCCCTTGAGCTGCGCTCAGGGCGCCTCCTCAGGATGAGGGGGGACGAGTTCAACAACCGATCTTATCCCCGCTTCGAAAATTCGGGCAGACGCTCATAATCCATAGCCATTAATGCTTCTTTCTTTGCCCGCGACCATCCTTTGATCTGTCGTTCTCGCACAATGGCATCGACGATCCGGTCATAGGTCTCGGTGAAGACAAGCTCGACCGGTCGGCGCTTCTTCGTATAGCTATCGTAGATACCTTCGTTGTGTTCCCACAACCGGGCTTCGATGTTCTGCTTGGTAAGCCCGGTATAATAAGACCCATCCGCGCAACGCAGAATGTAGACTGTTACTTCCATGACTTGCCCCCGCTGGTCGTTGGAAGATAGATGTTGATGCAAGTTTGCCTGCCTAACAAGGTGTGGCAATCGACCTTAAGATTGCTCATGTCCTGCGAGGTGAGAACCGTGCCTACACATCCCCGCATTTCCATCACCTACTGCACGCAATGCAACTGGCTATTGCGTGCAGCGTGGATGGCGCAGGAACTGTTGCAGACTTTCGGGCAGGATTTGGCGGAAGTGGCGTTGCGTCCGGGAACCGGCGGGGTTTTTGAAATCCGCGTGCTAATGCCAGATGGGAGCGAAGAACTCATCTGGGAGCGCAAGCGCGATGGCGGCTTTCCGGAAGCCAAGGTGTTGAAGCAGCGCGTGCGTGATCTGGTCTGGCCGGAGCGCGATCTCGGTCATTCCGACCGGCCAGTCAGTTCCTGAGCGGCTTCCTGTCACCGATCCTTCAAGGCTACGTTTCGCTCCGCACCTCAGGATGAGGGGCGGCAAGCCCGATGTTCTGAGGCCAACGATGTTAAACATCGATGCAGAGGATTAACAAAGGCACTGATATTAACAAAGGCACCGACTTTTTGAACGAGAGCGGTTTCGCGCTTCCCTCATCCTGAGGAGGTGCGCAGCACCGTCTCGAAGGATCGAAGGATCGAAGGATCGAAAGACGAGGGAAAAAGCAGCATCGCTATTCCAAACCGAAAAAACTAGTCCTCATCCACCACGCGCAGGCGTAGCTGGCTGGTCGAACCGTCCGCCGGTCTTGCCTGCGAGCGAGGTGTTTCCTCGGCAGGCTTTTCGCCGAATTCCAGCGCCTCGATCTTCGCGCCGCGTTTCGTGACCTTGGCTGACGACACAAGAATATCGTCAATATCCTTGTTGGCCTGCACGAAATGGGTTTGCAGCTTGCGCACGCGCTCATCCAGACGGCCGACATCTTCCATCAAGCGGATCACCTCGCCCTGAATGACATGCGCCTGCTCGCGCATGCGGGCATCCTTCAGGATGGCCTGAATGACCTGAATCGACAGCATCAGCAGCGAGGGCGAGACGATGACGACCCGTGCCCGGTGCGCGCGCTGGATCAGCGCCTCGAAATGTTCGTGAATATCCGCAAAGATCGATTCCGAGGGCACGAACAGGAAAGCCGTGTCCTGCGTTTCGCCGGGGATCAGATATTTGTCGGACACGTCCTTGATATGAATTTCCATGTCGCGGCGGAACTGGGCGACCGCCGCCTTGCGCGCCTCCGGCTGTTCCGTCTCACGCATCGAATTCCAGGCTTCGAGCGGAAACTTCGCGTCGATCACCAGCGAGGGCGCATTGTTCGGCATGCGCACAAGGCAATCGGGACGGGTGCTGTTGGAAAGCGTTGCCTGGAACTCGTAGGCGCCTTGCGGCAGGCCATCGGCGATGATCGCTTCCATGCGCGACTGGCCGAAAGCGCCGCGCGTCTGCTTGTTGGCGAGGATCGCCTGCAACTGCACCACCTGTCCGGCGAGCGACTGGATATTGTTCTGCGCCGTGTCGATGACGGCGAGGCGCTCCTGCAATTTGGCGAGGTTTTCATGCGTCGAGCGGGTCTGCTCGGTCATCGTCTGGCCGATGCGATGCGTCATGCCGTCGAGCCGCTCGCGGATCGACTGGTTAAGCTCGGCCTGCCTTGAGCCGAACACTTCCGCCATGGTCTGCATCCGGCCCTGCATCTCGGCCTGCGCCTTGAGGATTTCCGCCATGCGATATTCCGCATCGCGGGCCCGGTCCTCCGCCTGCGCTTCCGCAACTGCGCGAAGCCGGGCGGAGCGTGCTGCCGCGATCAGAAAAAGGGCAAGACACAGCACCAGCACCACGATACCCGCCAGCAGGATATTGCCGAGCGTGAAGGATGTGGCGCCGAGCTGCAGAAGCGGCTCATTCAAGAGATTCTGGTTTTCCATGAAGTGAGCTTAACTGATTCGTGTCGCCTTGATGAGATCAAAACGAGAACATTTTGCAAAGTGTAATTGACGATTCTCACGCGAGCCATTACGTGAAAGCCCATGTCTGTAAAACCGCTTGTCATCCTTCCCGATCCCGTCCTGCGCCAGGTTTCCAAGCCTGTGGAGCGCTTTGACGACCAGCTGCGCAAATTTGCCGGCGACATGTTCGACACCATGTATGATGCGCCGGGCATTGGCCTTGCCGCCATTCAGGTGGGCGAGCCGATCCGCATGCTCGTCATCGACCTCGCCAAGGAAGGGGAACCGAAAGCGCCGCATGTCTTCATCAACCCCGAAATCGTCGGCGTGACGGATGAAGCCAGCACCTATGAGGAAGGCTGCCTATCGATCCCGGATTATTATGCGGAAGTTGAACGGCCAGCAGCCATCAAGGTCAATTATTTCGATGCTGACGGCAAGCCGCATGCAATAGAAGCCGACGGGCTGATGGCCACCTGCCTGCAGCATGAGATCGACCATCTGAACGGCGTGCTCTTCATCGATCATATTTCCAAGCTGAAGCGCGATATGGTCATCAAGAAATTCAAGAAGCTCGCCAGCCAGAGCGCGCCTAAGAAGGTTCTTTAATGCGTGTCGTTTTCATGGGGACGCCGGAATTTTCCGTGCCGATCCTCACCGCCATCATCGGTCACGGTTATGAGGTTGTTGCGGTCTATACGCAGCCGCCGCGCCCGGCGGGCCGTCGCGGGCTGGAGCTGACCAAGTCGCCGGTGCATGAAAAAGCCGAGCAGTTCGGCATTCCGGTGTTCACGCCGAAGAGCCTCAGAAGCGCGGAAGAGCAGGACATTTTCGCAAGCCTTGAGGCCGATGTCGCGGTGGTCGTGGCCTATGGCCTGCTGCTGCCGCAAGCCATTCTGGATGCGCCGCGCCTCGGTTGCTATAACGGCCATGCCTCGCTTTTGCCGCGCTGGCGCGGAGCGGCTCCCATCCAGCGCGCCATCATGGCGGGCGATGCGGAAACCGGCATGATGATCATGAAGATGGATGCGGGGCTCGATACCGGGCCTGTTGCAATGGCTGAAAAGGTTACCATCACGCCCGACATGACGGCAGGTGAGTTGCATGATCGCCTGAGCATGATCGGGGCCGACCTGATGATCCGTGCGCTGGGTGCCCTTGAGCGGGAAAGCCTTGCCTTGCAGCCGCAGGCGGAGGAAGGCGTGACCTATGCCGCCAAGATCGACAAGGCCGAGGCGCGCATCGACTGGTCGAAGCCTGCAAAGGACGTGCACAACACCATTCGCGGCCTGTCGCCCTTTCCGGGCGCGTGGTGCGAAATGGAAATCAACGGCGCTGTCGAGCGCGTGAAATTGCAGCGCTCCACCTTGGGTGAGGGCAAGGGCGAACCGGGCACGGTGCTGGACGATCGCCTGACGGTTGCCTGCGGCGAGGGTGCCATTCGGCTCGTCACGCTGCAGCGTTCCGGCGGCAAGCCATTGCCTGCGCAGGAGTTTCTGCGTGGCGCACAGGTCACGAAGGTTCTGTAGGCGGTGCCGCGCTACAAGCTCACTGTCGAATATGACGGCACGCCCTATGTCGGCTGGCAGCGGCAGGAAAACGGCCATGCGGTGCAGAATGCAATCGAACTGGCGTTCAAGAAGTTCTGTGGCGAAGACCTGACGCTAAGCGCTGCGGGCCGCACCGATGCGGGTGTTCATGCGACGGCGCAGGTTGCCCATGTCGATCTCGCCAAGGATTGGGACGCGGGCAAGGTGCGCGACGCGGTCAATGCGCATCTGGTCATGGCCGATGAGCGCGTCAGCATATTGAATGTCGAGAAGACGACGGACACGTTCGACGCGCGTTTTTCGGCCCGTAGCAGGCATTATCTCTACCGCATCCATAATCGTCGTGCGCCTCTGGCGATCGACTACCAGCGTGCATGGTGGGTTCAGAAGCGGCTCGATGCGGAGGCAATGCATGAAGCGGCGAAGCGGCTTCTGGGCGAGCACGATTTCACCACGTTTCGCGCCACGCAATGCCAGGCCAAGAGCCCGGTCAAGACGCTCGACCGCCTCGATGTGACGCGCAATGGCGACATGATAGAGATGCGCGTTTCAGCGCGGTCCTTCCTGCACAATCAGGTGCGCTCCTTTGCCGGCAGCCTGATGGAAGTGGGCGTCGGCCGCTGGACGGCGGATGATCTGCAAGCTGCTTTGGAAGCCAGAGATCGCAAGGCCTGCGGGCAGGTTGCGCCGCCCTATGGGCTTTATCTCGTCGGTGTGGACTACGCCTTTCCGTTTTAGCGCGCTCTAGGGGATCAAAAGCAAACTTCCGGATGATTTTCCCGTCTCCAGTGCACGATGGGCTTCCGCTGCTTCGGTCAGTGCATAGGTGGTGCCGACAGTTCCGGCGAGGCCTTCTTCCATCATGCCGAAAAGCTTGGAAGCGGCGTTTCGGTAGTTGTCCAGATCGTTGATGTAAGCGATCACGCTTGGCCGGACGAAAGAAAAATCTGCTTGATTGCCAAGTGCATCAATGACGGTCTGGGAGATTTTTCCACCGGCCTGACCGATGCTCGCCAGAGTTCCGAGATGGCGCACGCATTGCGCGGTTTTGGACAGAATTTCTCCACCGATACCGTCATAGGCGACGTGAACCCCCTGTCCGTTCGTAAGGCGTCTGGTAGCGGTGATAAAATCACAATCGCGCCCAACGAGCACATGATCCGCGCCGTTCTCGCGCGCGGTTTCGGCCTTTTCTTCCGAACTGACTGTGCCGATTACCGTTGCTCCGAGAGCCTTGCCCCAGCGGGTCAACAGAGTACCCAGTCCGCCTGCGGCTGCATGCACCAGCATGACCGTATCCGGGCCAACGGGGAATGTATCGGTCAGGAGCATATGGGTGGTAAGACCGCGCAGCATTGTGGCTGCCGCCGTCGGCGCGGAAATTGTATTGGGCAGCATCAGGGCCCTTTGGGCGGGTAGAAGCCGGGTCGAGGCATAGGCACCCACGGGGAGGCCTGCATAGGCCACCCGGTCACCCGGTTTGAGATCAGTTACACTCGATCCGACGGCTTCCACCACGCCTGCGCCTTCGACGCCGAGCACAGCCGGAAAGGACGGCAGCGGATAAAGGCCGGTACGGTGGTAGATGTCGACGAAATTCACGCCGATTGCCTCGTGGCGGATGCGTATCTCGCCCGCACCGGGGCTTCGGGGCGTCTGCGGGACTGTCTGAAGCAGCCCTGCTTCACCGGTTTCGTTCAGGATGATCTCGTGGTCCATCAGTTTAGCCTCCGTTGCAATCCGGGGCAGTATCGGGGATAGAGAAACGGGAAAAAATTGCTGTTTTGATCGCAACGTATGGGAAAAATTTCACAATGGTGAACTGGGAGAGCGTACGTTACTTTGTAGCTTTGGCCGATAGCGGCACTCTGTCGGGCGCGGCGCGGATGCTGAATGTAGAGCATGCGACGATAGCGCGACGTGTGGCTGCCCTGGAAAGCGAAACCAGTTTGAAATTGGTTGACCGTCGCGGGCGGCGTTTTCTGCTGACGGAAGACGGTGAACGGATCGCTGCAATTGCCCGCAAGATGCAAGACGAGGCGCAGGCTATCAGTCGGCTGGGCGCAGTCCGCGATACTGGTATAAGCGCTACCGTTACACTCACGGCGCCGCCCTCTTACGCGGTTGCGAGACTAGCCCGGCCGCTTGCTGCAATATCGGCGCAGTATCCGGGTATCCATATGCGTGTGATCGGGGAGGCGCGCTTCAGTTCCCTGAACCGTCGGGAAGCGGATATAGCTATACGCCTGACACGTCCGACGACCGGCGACCTCACCATCCGCAGGCTTGGCGAGGAAGCCTTTCGCCCTTACGCAAGTCGACACTATCTGGCGCGAACCCGCCCAGAAGAATGGCAGTTCATTGCCTACGATGAAAGTTTGGAGGACGCACCGCAGCAGGCTTACCTGCTTGCCCTGGCTGGCACCCGGCCAATTGCCTTGCGCGCCAACACGCTGGAGATGCAGCTTGCGCTCGTGAGCGAGAACGCAGGCATCGCCATGCTGCCGGATTTCATGGCTGAAACACAGGAGCATCTCGTGCCAGCGCTGCCGGATCATGCTCCGCTTCTGCGTGAGGTTTGGATGGTTGTTCACTCCGACATGAAGGCCGTCCCGGCTCTGCGCGCCGTCATGGCCGAGATTGCTGGTGCCCTCAATCATCCCATGCCGATATAACGGCTATCTTGCTAGTAAGCGTGGGGTTCGAAGCCGATTCCGAGTAAATTCTGCAACAGGACGGTCAGGAACAGGGAACCGAAGAAGATGCAGGCGAAGAACGGCGCGGCATAGGCATGGGGGCGCTGCAGCGCGATGAAAGTCAGCCGGTAGCTCAGCACGACGGATATGCCGAACATGATGAAGGCGAACAATGTCGCCACGTCGGTGCGTCCGGGGAAGAAAAGTTGCAGCAGCGTGATCGGCGCGAAGATCCATGAAATCAGCGCGCTGCCCCAATTGGTGGCAATCACGAACGCAGCATAACGCTTGGCGATGCCGATGCGCTTGGCGAGAAGCCCGATGACGACGAGCGGCACGATCCATGCCGCTATGTCGACGAAGGCGGCGCGGGTGACGATGGCGAAGCGCAGGCCCGCTTCCTCGCGTCCCGCCGTCAGGTTCGCCGCATAAGCGACCCAGCCTGCGAACATCGGCGGCAGCGCAATGGCTATCGCATAGAAGGACGACCAGAAGCCCTCGGCGGAAATGTCGAGGTGATCCAGTCCGTCCTTGCGCCCGAGCATCATTTTCCAGACGCCCCAGAAATATCTGAAAATATCGTCCAGGCTTGGCATGAGATTCCCAATTTTTCGCATAATCCGGGCGGACACGTCCTGCGACTGTCCGGGGCTATGCTCTACCCAAAGAAATCGGCAATGAAGCGTTCATAAATCTGTGTCAGGCCTTCAAGGTCGGCAAGGGCCACGCGCTCGTCGACCATGTGCATGGTCTGCCCGACGAGGCCGAACTCGACCACCGGGCAGTAATCCTTGATGAAGCGGGCATCGGACGTGCCGCCGGAAGTCGATAGTTCCGGGCGCTTGCCGGTGACGGCCTCCACCGATGCGGTCAGCGTGCCGATCAGCTTTTCGTCGCGGGTCAGGAACACATGGCTCGGATGCTCGCGCCAGGTCAGTTCATAATTGATCGGCGTTTCACGGCCCGGGCGAAGGCGATTGTCGCGGGCGGCCTTTTCGAGGCGCGCCACGATTTCAGCTTGCAGGCTCTCCGCGGTCCATGTGTCGTTGAAGCGAATGTTGAACGAGGCGGTTGCCTTGTTCGCAATGACATTGGTGGCCGTGTTGCCCACATCGATGGTGGTGACTTCCAGATTGCTGGCCTGGAAATCGGCAGTGCCTGTGTCGAAAGCCGGGTAAAGCAGGCTGTCGACCAGCGTTGTGATGCCGCGCACCGGATTTTCGGCCAGATGCGGATAGGCCGCATGACCTTGCACGCCGTGGACGGTGATGGTGCCTGACAGCGACCCGCGCCGCCCGATCTTGATCATGTCGCCGAGCGCATTGGGATTGGTCGGCTCGCCGACGATGGATGCATCCCAGCTTTCGCCGCGCTGCTTGGCCCAGTCGAGAAGCTTGACCGTGCCATTGATGGCCGGGCCTTCCTCGTCGCCGGTGATGAGGAAGGAAACGCTGCCCTTGAGGCTTCCGTGCTTTTCGATGTGACGGGCAACGGCTGCGACGAAGCAGGCGACGCCGCCCTTCATGTCCACCGCGCCGCGACCGTACATCACGCCGTCTTCGATGGCGGCGGAAAAGGGCGGGTGTTTCCAGTCGCCTTCATTGCCGGGCGGCACGACGTCGGTATGGCCCGCGAACATCAGGTGCGGGCCGTTGCCCGACTTGCGCGCATAGAGGTTTTCGATATCGGGCGTGCCTTCATCGCGGAAGACGGGCCGCTCCACCGAAAACCCCATCGGCTTCAGCATCGCTTCCAGTGCCGTCAGCGCGCCGCCTTCGGCGGGCGTTACGGATGGGCAGCGGATGAGGGCGGCGAGATTTTCGGCGGGATTGACGGCTAAGCTCATGTGATCGGGACTTTTTGAAAAGGGAATCGTCTGATGGCGAGATTATCGCGCATCCCGAAAAGTGCGAAGCGGTTTTCGGACCAAGATGCGCGAGAAAACAAAGTCGCATCCCGAAAAGTGCGAAGCGGTTTTCGGATCAGGATGCGCGAGAAAACAAAGTCGCATCCCGAAAAGTGCGAAGCGGTTTTCGGATCAGGATGCGCGAGAAAAC
>NZ_BAABTE010000016.1:0-81280 GCF_040371715.1 Brucella sp. NBRC 14130 | reverse complement strand
CCGACTACTTTAATTCCGGGACGCTGATACAATCCGTTGAGAAGAAGGTCGACACATTGAGATCAGAAGTTGGCTTTGTTAAATCCGCAGCGAATCAAATCCTGGACCTCCTGCGCAGACGCTAAACTTATACCGTTCTTGCTTTGGGGTGAGGGAAACGGTTAGCCGCTATGTAGAAATGGGAATAGAGGGGGAAAGATGAAACAACCGATATCGCTTCACGTGCTTTGCCGTACGGAAGGATTATTTCCGAAAGGTGTAGTCAAAATTGGGTCAAGCAAAGACAAAATCATTTACGATTCCATATCTTGGCGAGTGAAAAAACATGAGTTTGCAGGATTGGAGGGCAAGCCGTTTTTTTTACATGAATCAAAAACGCTACCATCTTATCGCAGCGGTATAATAATAAATCTTCGTGAAGAAGCCATCCCTGATAATAACGGCGAATTGCGTGCAATCGTACATTTTGAAGTTACGAAAGATGCCCCAAAGCCGTCTATGTGGCCGAGCACCGACAATCCAAATGAGTATTGCCGCGTGAATTACGACGATCCCTTGGAGAACTTACAGCGAAAGTAATTAGGGAGCAGATTCTCAGTCGTTACCAATTCCGCGGCCAATTCTAATCCCTCGTCTGCATCACGGCTTTGACAACAGCCTCAGACCGGTGATCGAGATGCACGTCCAACATATCGTGCATCCTTCGCCGGATATCCTCGGCGCTATCCCTGTCACCACGCATTGCGGCGGCGAAGTGCTGTCGCTGAAGGCCAAGAATGTCTTGCCATGCGGCTTCGGCCAATACGACTGGATCAGGCATCAGACAGTAAAGCTCACGTTCCCGTTCTGCATATCTATCTCAATGCCATTGCTTGTCCGAAGCTTCCCGGACGTGATCTGTCCGATGTTTGCCTGATTGATCCAAAACTTTCCATCTTGGAAGATCAGAGGCTTGGTAATCTCTGGATTGATGACCAATTCCGGCCCAGCTTCACCTGTTACGATATTCTTGACGGTCTCCGCCCTTGGCAGCGCCATTGCAGGAACGGCAGCAGCTACAGGAGCGAGGCCGAGGAATTTGAGGAATGCTCTGCGTTGCATACGGGTTCTCCGGTAAGAATTGCGCGCTCTATCGCTGCGGCTGCGGCGGCATAGACATAAGAGACATGGTGTTGTTCTTTTCGCGCCGTGCAATTGCAGCGCAACGTTCCCGCTCCGCAAGGATAGCTTTGGCGATTGCCTCATACGCACCTGCCGCATACGTCCCATCAGGGAACTGATACGCTCCATCCAGCAATTCCGTTGCCAGTGCCATTATGTCGGCTGGTATATCTGCCATGCCTTTACCCCTTCGCCTTAAGCTCTGCTGCTACTGCTGCCTCGGTCTGGTGATCCAGGTAGGCGTCCATGTGCGCGAGTATCTGCTCTCTGATCATCTGGGCGTCGTCCATGTCTCCTCGCAGCACAGCGGCAAGGTGAAGGCGCTTGAGGCCAAGAATAGCTTGCCACGTGGCGTTAGCGAGGATGATGGGGCGGCGCATCAGTATCGTCCTAGCCGTTCCAGTTCGCCGGTAATGTGGCGGAAGCTATCCGATGTCCATTTAAACGATGCGGCCAAATATCGTTGAGCGCATCGAGATCGATTGGTGCAAAAAAACCGCCCGGCCAATACCGAGCGGTTTAAATCGACTGGAGATATTTCTGCTATTAGAACTTGTAGTTCAGCCCAACCCGTACAGTGTGAAAATTCACCTTGCTTTCCAGATTGTAGTTGAACAGATCCGCATCCGTATAGTTGATCAGGGTCCGCTTGCCGAGGTCGGTGTAGAGATACTCAGACTTCAGCGTCCAGTTGTTGTTGATCGCGTATTCAGCACCAGCACCGATCGTCCAACCTGCCTTGGTCTTCGAAGTGGATTCGCCAATGCTGTCCACACCGTCGGACAAGCTGTAGCCCGACTTGACCTTGCCGTAAGCAAGACCACCCGTACCGTAAACGAGCAAGCGCTCGGTAGCAGCATAGCCCAGACGAGCACGCACGGTACCGAACCATTCAATCTTGGTTTCGGCGTTCGCGCTAAGGCCGTCGGCATGGGCGGAGACATCACCCTTTACGGTTGAGCCTTGGAAGTCAGCTTCTGCGCCTACAACAAACCGATTGTCGAATTGCCAGTTGTAGCCAACCTGCACACCGCCAACAAATCCGCTTGCATTAAAGTTCACCGAACCAGAAACCAGCGTTTCATCCAACAGTTCGTCATAAACAGAGAATGGGTGCTTGAATTTCCCGCCAGCATAACCCGCATTGATACCAATGTAGCCGCCGGTCCACGAAAATGTGTCCACTGCGACTGGTGCTGGCTCTGCTACGATTGCGTCGGCAGCTTTCGCACCGGAAACAAAAGAAACAGCAATAGTGGAAGCGAGCAGAATCGATTTCAAACGCATATTACCCCCTTAGATGGACAAGAAAGATCAAAACTTTCAAGGATATCTAAATACCCATTTCCGCAACAATGTCTGTAGCCAAAGTGCAACACCCGCAGGTTAGATCAACCATTGGTTTAAAGGAGAGACACCCTTGTGTGAATATCCCTCCTTCTTTTTCCCCTTCATGTCTCGCGCTACCCGGATAAGTGGGACGGTACTGCATGAGGGCTGACTATTGATCCTGCATTTAGATAATCGCATTATCCTGATGGGAACAGGAGGCAGCAATGTATCAGATCAAGGTATTGGAACTCTTAGAAGACGGAACTTCACGGCCATACGAGTTCACCGAACTCGAAACCGCTCAAGAGTTTGTCCGACATGCCACGTTTGACCTTAAGGTATGGATCGAAGGCTACAATATCTTTGACCGTGACGACTTCTTGAAACTCCGGTCAATGCCGCAGGATGAGGCCATCCCGTTTTGATTGGTGCGCTAGTCGGACCCTTTCGGGCGAGGCTCTCACAATGTCTTTACGCCACCCTTAACCGACTACGGCTATCTTCGCTGGCCGTCAGCTACTTTCGAGGATCGGCGCTTGATACGCTCGAAGTGCGAAACGCCCTCGCATTCCGTTGAGGCACTCCCTCGAAACTTATCGCCCCTGAAGCACTTTGACTATGTTGGGGGTGACTTGCCCACGTGAAGCAGCATTGATATCGGAATGTGTGAGGCGTCCAGACGCCATGCCATTCGTCAATCTGGTGCAGTACACCCTCGGGGCGGATGATACCGACGTATTCGCTATTCTCGCTATTCCTTTACGCGTCTTAAACGGCTTATTGCGTATTCTCTGCGTGCAAGTGCGGATGAAATCGCTCTTTACTGCCGGACTTCCCTTTAATGCTTGCTGCCCCGTCGCGTAGGTCGATGCGCTCACGCCGCAACCGGATAAGAAAATCCCCGCTATAATCGCTGGAATAAGTACTTTCCCCATTTCCTCTCTCCTTTCAGAGAGAAGATTGGGGTAACCAAACGGGCTGGTCAATGAAAAATCAGCCCAGAAGCCAATGCCACTTAGCCTAAATGCCTGCCCAAAATGATCGTAAGCCCTGCCACTAATGCGATCACCGCCAGATACACGAACTTGAACAAGGTTGGCATTGGTAGTTTGAGGCAAACATATGCCACAGGCGCACAGATCAGCAATGTGAAGGCCGCTAAAAATGCGGTGAACATCGGCTCGCCTAAAACAAGAAGCGGCCCGAAGGCCGCTGAATTCTTATTCAGGCCGCAATTTTGCACCCTGAAACTATGCGCAGATTATTCTGCTTCGCCCGACATGACAAGACATTTATCCAACTTTCTTTCGAGCTTTCGTGAAAAAATGTCGATAAAGTGCATTACAGGCGAGACGAATATCCCCGATCATATGAGGGAAGTATTGGTCATTCTCCAGCATGAACTGCACAGCAGCGAACAGGTTCGAGTTTCGTGTCTCTAGCTGTGCCTCTTCAATGACGCGGCGCGCATCGCTGTAGGCCTGCTTTGCCCGAACAACCCATTTGGCATATTCATCCGGGTCACAGGCGCCGACAGGACCCGTTTGATCGTAATGCGCGGCAGGAGAGCATTCGGCCTTACGCCGGTCGTTCAGCACTTCACGATAGCGCTCGGCGGCGTCGTACTGGCTTGTGCTGATGCCTTCCGATTTGTCGCGCTTGTACGCCATGTGAAGCCTACCGAGATTGTCGCTTGCCAGATCCGAAAGCGCTTCCGATGCTGTCATGCCGAATATCCTCATCCTCGCAAGCTGGGCCGCTTTTGCTGGCGGCTCCTTTGCTCGGCTAATCTGACCAGAAGGCGTGCGCAGAGCTCCTTCCTTCTTCGGCCTTCCGCGTTTCGCCTTGATCTTTGCCGCCTTCGTCCTGGCCATGTCCGTTCCTCGCTGCCTCAGTACTTCGCCAAAATCCAAAACCAAGCCACTATCGCGAAAGCCACACCTACGATTGCGAATGACGCTGGCCAGCCAATACCGTTCATGATTGCGTGATTGATCGCTTCGTCCATCGCCCTCTCCTATGCTGCTTCACGAGCTTCGAGTTCGTCCAGAACTTTCCGCGCTTCTGAAACTGTCAGCTTTTGATTGTTAAAGAACGCTATGCTCCGGCAGGCTATGACGAAGAAGCCTATAATCGCGCCAACCCATTGCAGCGCTGAACTTTCGAGATAAACGCCGATGGAAATAAGGCCCGCAAACGTAAGGAAAGTGCCGAAATCTCGCGCCCACGAGTTCCAAACATTTTCCTTGAGAACGATGACTTTCGTGTCCTTGAACGACATGCTTCTCTCCTATGCCGCTTGTTTGTGCGCCGCGCTGAAGGGTTGAAGCCCCTGCGCAATGCGGATTTCATCTGCCAGCGCAATCAGACCCGGCATGGACATACGTCTCCACTGGCCTTTGCCACGACGAACCTTGACGCCTCCGTGGGGCGCGCCGGCAACCTCATAGCCATATTCGGCCAAGAATGGTGCAAGCCCGTGGATGCCGGAAGACGTTCCCTGCTCGAACCGGCGGGCTCCATGCTTGGCGAGGTATTCATTGATCAAAACAGTTTCAGGTTTCATGATAGTGTTCCATGCTTGACAAAACGGGCTGGGCGGCGGTTTTCATGACTGATCATCGTATGGACCCGTCGATGCGCATCGGCTTCGCTGATCCCCATGATCCTGCCTATTTCCAGCGTGTCCTTGCCTTGACGCCAAAGACGAAATGCTTCGCCGTAAACCGCGTCTTTCTCTGCCATGTAACGGGTGATGGGCTGGCGCATCATGCTGCCCTCTTTGACTGGTCATCCCAACGGACGCCGTATCGGTCTTTTCCGTCGGTTGGTTGAAGTAGATTGCTTGGAACACGGCACCCGGCATCACCGGGCATTGGACCCCATGCCGCTGAAATCCAGTTAGAATTTCTGCGGGCGTAGTTGAGACGCTTTTCCCATTCTGCTTCGAGAGTTTCTGGAGCTAACTCCGTGTCTGGGGTTATGATGCGCGCCGGTTTGGCAAGCCCCTCGCCTGCCTTGATGCGGTTGTTGTAAGCGTCTTTGATCGGTCCAACGAAGAACGACCACTTGCTAGCAGGGCTGTCGCCTCTGGCTCGCATTTGAGCGGCCTTTGCCCGGATGGCCGGGAGAATATCCGTTTCGAGATCAGCACCAGCCGACATCAGGCCAAATATTGGACTGCAATGGAAAGCTCCATGCGGTTGAATTTTATCTCCAGAGGCACTTACTGCAATCAGCCTTGAGGTCGGTGATAAATACAGCGTCACTCGCGGCGATGAACGCGGGTTAATCGTTCTACGAAAAGCTAAATCGTATACGGCTCCGCTTTTGCAAGAGCCGGAAACCATCAGATTCAGACCAACATTTGTGCTCGAATTTCTCGGAAATAATGCTGGGGTCTCTGCTCAAGAGCTGCCTCTAACCGATATCTCGTTCGAGCTGATTGACGGGACCTTGGTCGGACGTCTGCCGGACACCGTGCAAACATCTGCGCTTCAGGATCGCAAAAGAAGAGTTGCTGATGCGGACATTGACTGGCGCGACGTCGTCCGTGGATATTCCGGTGCTTCAGCGGCGTTGGCGTTGGATGCGCATAGAAATGCTTTGAAGGGCGAGACTTGCAAATCAGTTCCGATTTCCGAGGCACATATGATTTGGCTGCTTAGAGAAGAAGGACATCGCGTTCAGCAGCTTAATGAGCGGCTATGGAAATTGGACGATAGCACGGCAACGCTTGGCGACCTGATTCAGCTAGCTCGGAAATATGAAGACGGATTAGTACTTGTCGCAGCGTGACAGCATTAAAACACTGTAATCCGACAGCACCAAAACATTGTGATCCGACATTGAAAAAGGTTTCGCTGGAGGCCTTTTTTAGTTTGCAACTTACATTTTAGGGCGGCATTATTGGATTATCGATACCCAGTAGCTCAGGAACATTAATAGAGCGCAGGCATGACGTCTTAAGACGATGAATGAGGTGGCTGGTTTGAATCCAGTCTGGGTATCGAGCAGAAGGTCGCTTTCGCGGCCTTTTTTTGTTGCCCATTTTTGACGTTGCGACGGCCTATGTAACCTATATGTTACAAACTCAATTTTTCCTGATTTTTTCTGATTTGCGATGAGTTGCCGACAACTCGAATTACCGCTCGGGAATATGGCTTCCAACTTTCACGCCGACGTCGCACTATTCTACGTGAAGGGAGACCCGCCATGAAAATTCCGATACCAGAGTTTGACGAATTCGGCGACGAGATCGTCCGGCCAGTCGTATCTCATAGAGATGGTCTCATCGAGGTAGTCGACAATTTCGATGAGTGGTCGGCTTATACAAAAGAGCTCGAACGGAAGCGCGACGCCGCGATGCTGGAGCGCGGGGATATCAGCCAGGATGATCTCAGAAGGAAAAACGGCATGCTGCCTAGGTCGGTACTGGCGAAGGCTCGTATCATCGAGTGAAGAGCATCGGATAAAGAAATGGCCTGAATCCAGTTCTCTAGAATTCAGGCCATCCAAATGCTTTCTCAGCTCACAGTCGCCAGAGTTTGCTGAGGTCGGCCTTCAGCAAGGAAGACCCACAGGCCACGAGGACATCCGATTCTGCGACTGCAGACGTCCGCCTGAACCAATTATTGCCACCGGCGGCATTTGATTCAAGGAGGGTTTTCGGTGGCGGTTTCGGTGGCGGTAAAACAAAAGCCCCGAAGGGCTTAGCTGTAAGTCGTTGATTTTCTTGAAGAAAAATGGTGGGCGATGAGAGACTCGAAGTGAATTTTTCGATTTTCTCGAACGCATATTTCGTATAAGCCTTTGTAATCACATTGAATCTCTCATCGGAAATTGCTACACAATTGAGCTACAAATGCATGATCCACATGTAGCAGTTTTTCAAGGTGATTTTTGTGGCAGTTACCGGACATATTTCGCGCCGAAAAGGTACTTTAAATTATCAAGCAAGACTTCGCGTCCCTGCCGATCTAGTGCCAATTTTAAACCGCACAGAGCTAACCAAGTCTCTCGGAACATCGGTATACGCGGAAGCGAAAAAGCTTGCCCGCGCCATTGTCGGCGCATGGGAAGCGGAGTTTGAAGACCTTCGCAGACGCCGCGATTTTACAGAAAACGACATGCGCGCCGCCGTCTCGGAACATTACCGCCGCCAGCTTGAGCGAGATCATGATCGGCGGCTTAATCTGCCGACGCAAGATATGGTTGAAGACGCGAAACGCGCAATGTTTGCCAAGGTTCACAGCGGCGAGATAACCAGCGCTGACCCGCTAGCAATTCTCGATGCAAGCCTTGAGGTTCAAGTTTTGCAGCAAAAACGGGAACTCGATGCGCAGCACCGCGCTAATTACCTTGAACAGCTTCAAAAGCATTTGACGACAGGTGAAAGCGCCCTCATCCGATATGCAGCGGATGAATTCATTGAGCGGCATAAGCTTGTTATTGAGCCGAACAGTCCGGCCTACAAAGAGCTTTGCCACCGCCTATTGCGTGGCGAGATCGAGTTTTTGAAGCGAACATTTGAGCGCGACAAGGGCGATTACACCGGAACGCCGACCGATCCTATTCTATCGGAGACAAATCTAGCGCCGATGGACAACACCAGTTTTGAGGCGATTATCAAAGAGCGTGAGCGCCTTTCCGCGAATGGTCTAGGCGGTGGCAGAGTGTCACCACGCACACTCACGAAATACCGTACGCAAGTGGCAGGCTTTGCAAAGTGGCGCGATAGCAGCCGCGCCGCGACCGTAACGGTTGAAGAGGTCGAACAGTGGCGGGATCACCTTCTAAAGACAGATCAGCGAAAAACCGTGCGCGACAAGGTGGCGACCGTCCGCGCCGTTTTGAAGTGGGGTTTTGACCAGTCAAAGGGCAAGCTGTTTCCGAATGGTTTTCCGCTTGATCACCTCGACTTGCCCACCGTTGAAACTGCCGATAGCGCAAAGAAGACATACACCATTGCGCAGGCGCAGAAGGTTCTGAAAGCAGCCAGAGCGCAGAAGCTTTCATATCTCCGTTGGCTACCCTGGCTTGCGGCCTATTCCGGCGCTCGCATTGGCGAACTTATCCAGCTTGAGAAAGCGGACATATCGAAAGTCGGTGATGACTGGTTTTTCCATATCCGCGTAGGCGGCGACCGCACCACAAAGACCATGACAGGCCGTAAGGTTCCGATTCATCCGGCAGTGATCAACGAAGGTTTCTTGCTATTCGTGAATGCCGCGCCGCAAGGGAGGCTATTCGACCAGCCGCGTGTTGAACAGAACTTACGCGACTGGATACGCGAGGACGTAATGAAAGGTCGGAAGGATAACAGCCCTGCCCCTAATCACGGGTTCCGTCACTTATTTGAAGATTTGCGTTTCGGAAAGCTATCGCAGGAAGCGGCCTATTACATCGCAGGCAGAGCTATGAGCGGTTCCGCTAAAGGATACGGAAAATCTGACGCCATGCTTCCAGCACTCGCGGAAGAAATGAGGAAATTTCCCGATATCATGGCTATCAACCAATAGGAATATTATACTATTTGAGGCCTTTATTCCTTTTTGGGATTCACATTCCATAGGCTTTGTGCAATAATGGCTTTGTTTTAAGCAAGGCTATTTCAGTTGTATAATTTTTTTAATTTGTTTCGCAAGTCAGCAGATTTGGAACAGAAGGCGCATAAAACTTCTGATTCAAATCTGCATATTATTCTCGGTGGGCGTCCTACAGCTTCTGGCGTTTCGATTACTGGCGAGAATGCACTTTCTATTCCGGCTGTCCTGCAAGCAATCCGCCTTATTGCTGAAAACATCGGTTCATTACCTTGCAAGCTCTATCATGATCTTGAGCAAGGTAAGCAGAATGCGAAGGAACATACGGCTCACCGTATCGTTCATAATCGTGCCAATGGCTGGACTAGCGCCGGACAGTTGCGCACGGACCTGACCAGAGACGCATTGATTTATGGTAGCGGCTTCGCAAAGGTCGTGCGATCGTCGGATGACAGGCCGCTTGAACTTGTTCGCCTGAAACCCGGCACGGTAACGGTTTTTGAGGATTCCCTTGCTGACCTTCCACCATTCTATCGTGTAACGGAAGCAGGCGGCACCGTTGAATATCCGCATACCGAAATTCTGGATATTCGCCCTTTCGCGAATAAATCCCTTGTCTCGCTCGGACGCGAAGCAATCGGACTTTCTTCTGTCCTTGAAGATCATGCGGTAAAGCTGTTCGCAGGCGGTGGAAAACCGCCTGCGGTTCTATCGAACGCAAATACTATTCCATCTGAACAGGGCGTAGGCGAGAAAGTCGTTAAACGGCTTAAAGATAACTATCGTAAAGCCCAGAGCGACGGGTTCACGGTTCCATTAGTCCTTGATGATGGCTGGACATATGCGCAGATGGCGCTCGCCAGCACCGATGCGCAATTTCTCGAAAACCGTGTTTTCCAGATTGACGACATTGCGCGGATTTTTGGCATTCCGCCACACATGTTGTTTGAGCTATCCCGCGCCACTTGGTCTAACGCGGAACAGATGAGCGCAACGTTCATGCAGCTTTGCTTGCGACCTTGGCTGGATCGCTGGCAGGATGCTTATGCAACGGTTCTGCTCACGGAAGACGAACAAGACGAATATTCGTTTGAATTCATCATTGATGACCTTCAACGCGCCGACACGAAAACCCGCGCCGAAGTCTTTTCAACACTTGTTTCCAGCCGCGTCATGACGCCGAACGAGGTTCGCGCCGCCATGAACATGCCGCCAATGGAAGGTGGCGACGAGCTTGTTAATCCATTTACAACCAGCACCGCCGCGCCAACCATTCCGGCACCGGCGACCGATGTTTCTAAGGATATTTCACAATGATTAAGCACTTTATCGGAGACGCCGAAAGGACGCTCCACCTCACGCCGGATATGACCGTTGCGCTTGAGAAGCATGTCGGCAAACCAGTTGGCGAGCTTTATCAAAACTTCGCCCAACACCGTGCCTATGTGTCAGACCTATTTGCAATCATCTTTCATGGTTTGATCGGCGGCGGCATGAATGACCGCGCCGCGTTCGATCTTGTTGAAACCTATATCCGCCCACGTCCGGTTATGCAGAACTGGCGACTTGCCTTTGACGTTCTGGAATATGCTTGGAGCGGCGAAACGGTTTCCGATGATATTGCAGACGCTTCCGAACCGGAGGCTGCATAATGGAAAAGCTGGAAGTTAAAGCCGATGTTTCCATTGATGATGCTGGCACTGTAACCGGGATCGCATGGCCGTTTGGCAAGCCTGACAGCATTGGCGACCTGATAGAGCCGACCGCATTCAAATTCGCGCCAGAAATTCCGATGCTGGTTGAACATGATGGCGGTCAGGTTGTCGGCGTCTGGAAATCTTATGCCGTCACCGACAAGGGGCTTGAAGTCAAAGGCCGCTTGTTTGTTGAAGGCTCAGAGCCAGCACGCCTTGCACGCCAGCACCTCAAGGCCCGCAGCATGTCCGGCCTTTCCATTGGTTACATGAACAACGGTTTCAAGGCTCGGCCCGAAGGCGGTCGCGTCCTGACTGATATTACAGTCGCAGAAATCAGCCTATGCCGCCGTCCGATCCATCCGAACGCGGGAATTATCGAAGTTAAAAGCGCCGTCGATGGAGCGGCACCAGATATTTTTAGTAAGGAATTTTCAAATATGGAACATGAGCAGATTGAGACGCCGGAAGTCGAAACTAAGTCGGAAAATCCGATTGACCCGAAGGCTTTCGAAGCAATGAAAACGCGTCTGGACAAGCTGGAAGCCAAGGCGAACCGTCCGCAGCCCTCGAATAACAATCATCCTCGCGCCATGAACGACAATGGCGACCTTGAGCGCAAGGCGTTCACTGATTACGTTCGCACTGGTCGCATCGAAGAAAAGGCGCTTGCTTACGGCGAACCCTCAACGGGCGGCGTTCTCGCTCCCGGTGAAACCGCCAAGACCATTCTGGAAAAGCTGGCAGAATATTCGCCGCTTCGCTCGCTTGCATCTTCTATGAGCATGAGCGTTCCGGTTCTCGAATTGCCGCTTCTGATTGATGAGGTTGAACCGGGCGAAGTTGGTGAGACCGACGACCGGCCAGAAAGCGAACCTTCTTATGATACGATTGACCTTCGCACCTTTGAAACGGCGGTGACGGTTCCAGTTACGCGTATTCTTCTGGAAGATGCGCAGATCGATCTTGAGAGCTTTCTTTCCAGCCATATTGCGCGCCGTTTTGGTCAGCGCGAAGCCCGTCATTTCATCGTTGGCGACGGCAAGAAGCAGGCAGAAGGCGTTCTGGTTTCGCCGGACGTTCTGGAACTGGAAGCCGACGCGATTGACGGCGATGTTCTCACTGACCTGTTTTACAATATCAAGACCGGCTATTCGCAGCGCGGCGCATGGCTTATGAACCGCGCCACCATGGCGATCGTTCGCAAGCTGAAAGCTACTGACGGTTCGTATATCTGGCAGCCTTCTATTGCCGCTGACGTACCGCCGACGCTTCTGGGCCGTCCGGTTTATGAAGCCGTAGACATGCCGAACGCCGAAGCAGGCAATTCTCCGATTGTCTTTGGCGACTTCCAGTCTGGTTACATGATCGCAGATCGCGCCGGTTTCTCGACCATTCGCGATGAACTGACCGGAGCCGATCAGGGCATTATCAAGCTTCGCGCACGTCGCCGCGTTGGTGGCCGCGTTATTCAGGGCGAGGCAATTACCAAGCTCAAGATCGCGATCTAATCATGAGCAAGCGGTTCGCATACGAGGAAACGGTAATATCCTTTAGCAGAGGCGATATTACGCTACGTCCGACTTTGCGCGCCGCTTGCGCATTGGAACGCCTGCATGATGGCTTCCCTTCTTTGCTTAAACACATCGAACAGTTTCACCTTTCCACTGTTCGCGAAATCATCATGCAGGCGGCTTCCACTCGACAGGAAGCAATAGCCTTTCTTTCCATACTCGAAAAGCAGCCCTTGCGCGTGGTGAAGGAAATCACCGTCGCGCCTTTGATGGGATTATGTTTAGGTCTCATTCCTCAATACGAGGAACCAACACAGGACAAGAAACCAGCCAAGCCAGCTAAACCCGCAAAGCCTGTCACCATGCAGGACGTTTATGCAGAACTGTTTGCGGCTGGAACCGGATTACTCGGCTGGACACCGGCAGAGACATGGAACGCCACGCCGACAGAGATCGCCACAGCCGCCAGAGGCCGCAATCGTTATCTCGCGGATATTCTCAAGGCCATTTTCGGCGCACCGGATGAAGATAAGCCGAAGATCGATCCCTACACCGACGAACAACTAGCGCAGATCGAAAAGGACGGCACAGACCCGAATTTTGATCGTGCAGCCCTCACAGACCTGAAAGCATCGCTATGACCGGCATTCCTCGCATATGCAGTTGCGGCAATGTTGTTCCACATGGCGAGCTATGCGCCTGCCAGCGCAAGCAGCAACAGGAACGCAAGGCCAGACACGATCGCCGCAGACCGACCGCAGCACAGCGCGGCTATAATCATGTGTGGCGGAAGGCCCGCAAAGAATTCCTAGCCATGCACCCTTATTGCGCCATGTGCGGCAAGCCAGCATCCGTAGTGGATCACAAGACGCCGCACCGTGGAAATCAGCAACTCTTTTGGTGGCGCGGCAACTGGCAACCGCTTTGCCAACCCTGCCACGACCGCCACAAACAGCGACAGGAGAATTCCAAATGATTACCTATATCGATCCTCGCACCGACGAACAGCGCAAGCATCCTACACAGATGGACCGCGCCTTTGATGCGCTCAAGCAGTCGCAAACGCATAACCGCGAGTTGCACGACATTTTCAGGCGCAACCTTCCTTCACTCGGAAGGCCAGAACGATGACACCGGCAGAACGCGCCAGACAGATCGATAAGCAAGAGTTTGAAGCGGAATGCAGAGCTATCCGTCAACGTGCTTACAATCTTCTAAGGAACCGTCCCAAGCGTGATCCTCGCGTACAAGCTTGCATAGATCGTGGCGCAAAAATCGGAACAGTCGACGGTAGACTTCCACCAGCGGTCAGGAATGCCAAGACATACACATATCAAGGCATAACCAAGCCCTTATCGGAATGGTCAAAGAGTACAGGCATTCCAGTAGGAGTAATAAGGAGCCGCTTGAATAACTCATGGTCAATCGAAGATGCTCTTTCAAAGCCAGTAAGACCAAAAGCATCTGATAAACCAAAGGACAAAGAGTAGTACGGGGGGGGTGGTCTCTAATCTAAATGGATCGAAGGGGACCGGCGCGGGGAAGCGCGCGTATTAGATTTGTAATTACGAGTTTTTATTTTTTAAATATTTTAAGGAATTTCAATCATGGCAATTGTGCCGCTTACATTGGCGAAAGCCCATATGAACATTGTCGGTTCCGACGATGACGAGCTAATCGATCACTATATTGACGCCGCCGAAGAATTTATTGCGGACTTCACCGGCAAGCCTATTCCCAACCCGGCACCGGCTTCACTCAAGCAAGCGATCCTTATGGTTGTTGCGCATTGGAACGAGAACCGCGAAGCCGCGACCGTAGGAATTTCCGCCGCTACACTTCCATTCGGAGTTATGTCGATCCTTCGCAATCATCGTGATTATTCGCTCGGACAAGGTGAATAATCATGGCGAACGACAACGGCATGAAAGCCTTTAACGCCGCTATTGAACGGCTCAAGCGTGACGTTCCAGCGAAGGTAGTAAAGGCGCTTATCACGTCCGGCAATGAGCTTGCCGCGACACAGCGCAAATTTGCGGAAACCTCGCGAGATACCGGCGCGCTAATCGACAGTATCACCGTGACGCTTCCGGGACAAACCACGCCGCCATATTCGCAACCGGGCGGCTCACGCGTTGCAGGACCGACCGAAGTTATTGTCACGGCAGGCAATAGCGAAGTTCGCTATGCGCACCTTGTCGAATACGGCACCAGCAAAGCCGATGCGCAGCCATTCTTCTGGCCTGCATTGCGTTTGTCGCGGAAGCGCCTACAGGGGCGCATAGACCGCGCTGGCAAAAAGGCAGTCCGCGAAGGCTGGACCGGCAGACCGGCAGGGGGCGACGATGCTTGAACCTACCCTCGCACTGCAAACAGCCGTCCGCACCTCGCTTGTTATTTCGCCAGAATTGACCGGCATTGTTTCGGCAAATAGCATCCGTAGCGGTTCCACACGACCGGATAAGTTGCCAAGCGTGATCCTGTCCGGCGTTGCAACGCAAAATCTCGGCTATGCCGCTGGCATTCAGTACGCGGCCCGTTGCCTTCTGGACTTGCACGTTTGGGCGGTTGATGACGGCATAGACACGGCTTGGCAGATCGGCTTTGCCGTTTGCAATGCCTTGCGTGATGCACCGCAGCCGGACGGCTTCGCAATCGATGAATGGGAGAAGCCTTCCGTTCGCTGGATGCGCGATCCCGATCCAGAAAAGAGCCTTTGCCACGGTGTTGTCAGCCTTTCCGCAATCGTTCGTTGGAAGGTGTGACATGCGCGCAGGCAAGCTTGATCGCTTAATCACCATTGAACGCGAGACCGAAACCGTGACCCCTTCCGGCTCTGTTCGGAAGGAATGGCAGGCTATTGCGACGATGCGCGCCGAAATCGTGCAGCAGTCGGCAACCGAATTCCTGACCGGCTTTGGTGAGGCAGAGAACGGCACCATTATTTTCCGTGTCAGATATCACCCTGGCATCACGACCGCCGACCGCGTTTCGTACGATGGCGCGGCCTATAACCTGAAAGAAATCAAGGAAATCGGCAGACGACGCGGCCTTGAGCTTCGCGGGGTGGCAGTGTCATGAAGCAATTTTGCGGAGTGAAACCGCAGCTTGCGCAAGATCGCGACCCGCTCACGAAAGCGCCACCGGCACCAAAATGGATGACCAAAGAGGCACAAACAGAGTGGAAGCGCGTCATGCCACGCCTGATCGAAGATCGCATTATCACGCGCGCCGATCTTCACGGCGTTGAAGATTATTGCATCGCGACAGGCCGCATTCGTGAACTTGAGGCTCTTTTGGCTACTGGTTTCGATCCTAAGCTATTTAGCGCACAGAACCGCGCCATGCAGACGGCGCGCCTTTTGGCGGCTGAATTTGGCCTGTCACCTATGAGCCGAACTCGCATTTCTTCCGGCGCAGCGGACGAGGAAGAAGGTTTTCTATGAGCAAGTTTATTATCAGACCAGAATTTTTATTCGATAATTCACCTATTGAAGACCCTTTCGGTTATGGCGAACGTGCTGTTCAATGGCTTCGTAAAAACAAGCATCCAAAGAATCCCGCACTAGGAAGCCCGTTTCAACTTGCAGAATGGCAAGAGCGGATTATTCGTGCCATTTTTGGACCCCGCAACCCGGATGGAACCCGTCGCATTAGAAAGGTTGTTATTCAACTTGGCCGTGGTTCGCGCAAAACTGCGCTTGCCGCCGCCATTGCCCTTTTATGCACATTCGGCCCTGAAAAAATGCCGGGCGGCTTAGTGCAGTCGGCAGCATTTGCGCGGAAACAGGCGCGAGAATTGTTCGAAGAAATGGCGCTCATCGTCGGTCTGGATAAGCGATACGACAAAGTTGCAGCCATTAAAGATTACAAGTCTCAAATATATAACAAAAAGACCCGCACCAGATACGAAGCCATTTCGTCGGAAGGTCTAGGTCAGCACGGTTCAACGCCAAATGTTATTATTGCCGATGAGCTTCATGCGTGGGTTACAGAAAAGCATCGCGAATTGTTCAGGGTGTTGCGTTCAGCGGCGGGTAAAACCAGCACTAGCTTGATGGTGATCCTGACGACCGCAGGTAAAGGGCAGGAAAATTTCGCATATAAAGAGGTGGAAGCAGCGAAGCGAATTCAGCTTGGCGAAATCACCGCGCCGCACGTTCTGCCAATCATCTTTGAAGGTTCGCCAGATATTGACTGGCGAAACGAGGACAACTGGTACAAGCTCTTACCCGGCTTGGCGGATGGTTATCCGTCCTTGCAGACTTTGCGCGATTTAGCGGTTGAAGCTGAGACGCTGTATATGTCTCGCGATATTTTGTTGCAGCTTTATCTCGGCGTCTGGCAAAATCAATCATCTTCACCTTTTGTCACGATGGCCGCGTATGATCGATGTGGATCATTGCCGATCAATTTCGATGACCTAAAATCGAAGCCGTGTTTCGTTGGAGTGGACCTATCCGAAGTCTCCGACCTAACTGCCATTGTGGCGGCATGGGCAACCGATGACGGCGGATATGCGGTCAAGCCATGGTTTTTCTGCCCAGAGGAAGCCATAGACCTCAAATCGAAGCTGGAAGGCGTTAATTATCGCCAATGGGTGAAGGACGGCCATATTACCGCAACGCCGGGAAATGCCGTGGATTACACTTTCATTGAAGCGCAGATTCGCCAAATGTGCCGCGACTTCAATGTGCAAGAGATCGCGTTTGATCCTTGGCGCGCCCAGAAAACACAGCAAAACTTGCAGAGTGAAGGCTTGCCAATCGTGAACTTCCGGCAGGGCTTTATTTCATTTGCACCAGCTTGCGACGAGCTAGAGCGCGCAATTCTCGAACGCCGCTTTCATCATTCCGGTCATCCTATTTTGCGTTGGAATTTCGACAACGTGGCCGTTGTTCGCGATCCTGCCGGGAACCGGAAATTTGATAAGTCGAAGTCACGCGACAAGATTGACGGCGCTGTGGCGGCGGCGATGGCAGTTTTGCGGGCTTCTGTTGCGCAGAGCCGAACCTCCTACCTTGATACAATCGATTTTGATAACGACTGGAATTAATTAGATGGATAACGAACAACGTCTTTTAGTCACCCTTGAAGCCCGTATGAATAGGTATGAGCGCGACCTTGAACGCGCTCGCGCCAAGACTTCCGGCAACATGAAACAGATGGAAGACCGGACCAAGCGCGCCGCTGCGAACATGGAAAAATCTATGTCTGGCATGGCGGCGGGCATCCAGAATAAGCTTAGCGCCGCCTTTGCGCCCCTTATGGCCGGTGGTGCGGTTGCAGCCGTTGCGACTGGTTTTAAGCAGATCGCTAGCACCGTCGCAGAAGTCAGCCGCGAAGCTGATAAAGCTCGCGTTTCAACCAAAGTTTGGCAGCAATGGACCTACGTTGCCAAGGCGACAGGTGCGAGCATTGACGGTGTTACGGACGCGCTCAAGGAATTGAATATTCGCGGCGATGAGTTTGCCACGACTGGCAAGGGAAGCGCGCAGGAAGCCTTTGAACGTCTCGGCTATACCGCCGCCGATGTCGCAGAGCGCTTGCGCGACCCTTCCGCCTTCCTTGATGAGATCATAGGCAAGGTTCAGAAGTTGGATCAGGCGGCGCAAACCCGTATCGTTGACGAGATATGGGGCGGCACCGGCGCGGAAGAAATGAGCAAAATGCTTGGCCTTTCCGTTGAACAGATTCAGAAGCTTCGCAGCGAAGCCGCTCTTTTCAGTGATGAACAGATTGAGGCTGCAAAAGAGATTGATAGGGAATGGGAAACGCTTTGGCGCAACGTGCAAGTTTACGCCAAACAGGCCGCGCTTGAGAGCGTTGGCGCGGTTGAAAAGGTAATCAGCACTCTCAGACGTTTGAAAGGCGACACTATCGTTGCGACCAGCCGGAATTACGCGCTGTCCGATGAAGGCCGGTTGAATACCTACCTTGAGCGCCGTGCCGATCTTCTGGAACGCATAGCCGATTTACGCCGCAAGCCGGATTTTGACGAAGCTATAGACGGGCTTGCGCTTGAACGGCTTGAGGCCGATCTTGCCGCAGTCGAAAGCCAGATTGCCAGCCTGACGCCGCACAGCAAGGAATTCGCAGCGGCGCTGAAGGAACTGTCAAATATCACCCTGGGTACGTCCGGTGCATTCAACGGCACCGCAGCGTCAGCCGCCAATTTCAAGCAGGCTTTGACCGACCTGAAAAACATGGTCCCGGAATTGAAAGCCGAACTGGACGAGCTTGCGAAGCTCGACACCATTGACCAGAAATTTCAGGAAATGGTCAAAAACGCCAAAACCCCGGCTGACATCGAGACGGCAAACCGTATCGCGGAACGCGCTCGCACGGTTGCTAAGTATGGCGACCAGAAGGATTTTTTGGCCCTTGTTCGCAAGGTAGAGAGCGGCGGCAACTATAATGCCACGCTCGATCATGGCAGATGGACAAACGGCCCGCAGAACCTCACCGGCATGACGCTGGACCAAATTATAGCGCTACAAGGCCGGATGCTCACGCCAGAGAACCGAAACCTTTATCGCGACAAAAACGGCAACCCTGCCGGATCGTCCGCGCTCGGCGCATACCAGATCACGCGCCGGACCCTGAAAAGTTCTATGAAAGCGCTCGGCCTTGCTGGCGATACCATGTTTGATGAAACCACGCAGGACGCCATAGCGCGCTATCTGGCGCGTTCACGTGGCAATGACGTGGAAGGCTTGCGGAATGAGTGGGAAGGCTTGCGCAAGGTCGATCCTGACACAATCCGCAGCCTTTACGGCCAGTCCGATCTATCGCCGCTCAAGGTTCAGCCTTCTGACAGCCAGCAAAAGGCCGCAGAAGCGACAGAACGACAGGCAGAGGCCCGCAAGCGCTTGAATGAGTCTTTGCGTGAGAGCCAGAGCTATGCAGAGCTTGAGCGCCGCAGCGTTGGTATGTCGGTTCAACAGCGTGAGACTGAATTTGAAGTTTTCCGCCGTATTCAGGAAATGAAGCGCCAAGGCGTGAACCTGTCCGATACGGAGATTCAGAAAATCCGCGATCAGGTCACGGCAACGCAACAGCTTGAATCAGGCACGGCGAGGCTCATTGAAGCTCAAGAGGCCGCGAAACAGACGAAGGAATTCTTCGCGGAGAGCTTCACATCGTCACTTTCCGGCTTGATCACTGGCACGGTCACGCTTTCCGATGCGGTGCGCAATCTGGCGAACAATCTTGCGGATGCGGCTTTGCAGGGGCTTTTGCTCGGTAAGGGGCCGCTCGCAGCGCTGTTCGGTTTTGGCGGTCAAGGTGCGGCGTCTGGCTTGCTCGGATCGATTTTCGGCTTCGCGGATGGCGGCTATACCGGACGTGGCGGGAAATATGAACCGGCTGGCGTTGTGCACCGTGGCGAGTATGTCATGTCCGCAGCGGCAACCAAACGGCTCGGCGTTGGTAATCTGGAACGCCTGCATGAGTCTGCAAAGCGTGGTTACGCGAATGGCGGCTTGGTAGGCGCTTCGAAGCTCGCGAGCGGTGCAGCAGCATTAGCAGCCCGCGAGCCTTCGCAGACGGTTTCCATTGCACCGACAATCAACGTCAACGCAAACGGCGGCACCCATGAACAGAATTCCGACCTAGCGAAGCAAATCAGCAAACAGGTTGAGAAATCCCTTTCCGGGATGGTTGCGCAGGAAATCAGCCGTCAACAGCGTCCCGGCAACATGATCGGCAGAAGGTTCTCTTAAAAGTTGTGTCCCGCACATTCCGGACACATTTCAATGCCTAATCCGGTACATAAGATAATATCTAATAGATATATATATTATATATACATCGTTAGGCATTGAAAAACGGCGGAAATGTGTTCAAAACGGATTAAATATGTCTATCTTGCGGCAATGGATTTACTTTTAGTTGTGTTATTTGCTTCGCGGAACATTCCAGCAACTTTCCCTTGAAACAAAGTCATAGCTATGCTCAAATAGAAAAACCCGGCGAGAGTTAGCCGCCGGGTTTTTGATACATTTTTTAAGAATTTTGCCAACTGTTGTTTGACGAGTACATATTATGAGAATTAATGAGGATGCACAAGCGTCTTTTTCTTGTGACGATATTTTTTTTATAGCGTTCTCTTATCTAATCAAAGCTTTAAAAATTGGACCGGCGCAAGCGTTGCTTGATAAATTCCGGATTGATTGCCTTGTCCGACTTTGTGAAGATAACGACGAAGCCCTTAAAAGCCAACTTGATACTTGTCAGCGTATCATTACCAGAGCGCGGCAGGCGATTTATAGCGGCGAGACCTCGAACGTTGTTGATTTTGACTATGTGCGCGCTTTGCGCGCTATCGGGGTACGAGCCACGCAATCCGTCGAAAGTGGGAAAAAGGGTAAATCAGGTAACGAGCTTTCAGCCGAGCCGGAAACGGCCAATAGTGGGAAAAAGGGTAAATCCAGCGAGTGGGAAAAAGGGGAAATTCTTAGCTTCCCGGAACAGGGAAAAGCTAAAGAAATTCAGTATGTTAATATAGACCGTGAAAACGTGTCATCACTTGTATCTTTTCCTACACCTTCAATCCCTCATATTCCTACCCCTCACAACCCTTCTATTTCCCCTCTTAATACCAACCTCAATCAACCTAAAAATTCATCGCGGCGCGATCCGGCTAATTGCAATCGATCTTTGGAAATCCCACCGACGCGAGCGAAGCGAGCGCGTGTTAACCCACTTGATCATTCGCAGTCTGCCAAGTCGCCTAAGCGATCCCTTGAGACACAGAAACGAGTTGAAGCCCTTCCTAATCCTTTCAACCGTTCATGGAAGCATTTGAATGCAGAATGTCATTTCCTGACTGCATTCTCATTCGCTAACCGTGTGCAGCAGGATTTAGGAAATGTCCGCAGCTTCCGGCTTACGTTTTCAGATGCCCGCAGCAGGATGCTTATAAACGATCAGAAACCCACCACACGCGCGGCTCGCTGGATTCGGCAGGCATTTGAAAGCCGCTATGGTGAAGACCTTCCATATGCCTTCAAATTTGAAGTCTCAGACGAAGGCCAGCTTCATTTGCATGGATTTGTGATTGTTCCGGCTAGTGACGTGAATAACGCCACAAAGCGAGTCATACAGCGCTGTTTGTTGCAGGCGAGTGGCGAACCCTCGAAATCAACAAATAGCGAGTCGGCGACCTTCTATGACGGTTGGAGCTACTATTGCTATCTAACCAAAGCAGAGCGCGCCACACGCCGGTTATTAAACTCTGAAAAGCTCACTTACATGAGCGATCCCTTGCGGCAACAGGTGAAGGCATATCATAGCCAGATGCGCGGAAATGATACGCTGCCGCCGCACAGTATCGGCTTTGCCTGCATACTGAATTATCAACAGCCGTTCCGGCTCGCAGCGTAAAAATATTTTCTGTATAAATATTCATTTACATGAGTGGCGGCAATACCCAATGTTTCCGCCACTCAATCAGTATAATTTATGTAAACGCTTATATATATCGCGATAATCATTTAATTTTTCTTGATAATCAGGCGTTGACACAAGAATTTTATTAACTATCTCTAGCCCATCGAAACGAACAACAAAGGTTCAATCAATGGCAACTTACATTTCTGACCGCATATATTCAGAGTTTCTCGCAGAGACAAAGCGCGTACTGGTTGATGAACCCGGCATCGCACCGATGAACGATTTTGCGATCCTGCTAATGGAGAAGCTCCACATATTCCCGGTCAGCGCGGTTTGTGGCGACGTGATTGCATTTGAGACGGTTGCAGAGCGGGAGGCGTCCGACGCGCAGCTTGCGGACGTGCTGGACACTGGCGCGTATACGGTAACGTTACTTGGATAGATCGTGTTACTGGACGTTTAGTGAGGTAACATTCCCACGCAACTCAAAAGCCTGCCACGTCGGCAGGCTTCTTGTTCCGTATGGTAGTCTACTCAGTTGCTCGCCTTGCGGCTCTCCGATCCGCTGCCTCTCGGATTTTGCCCGGTACTGTGTAGATACGGTTCAAGAGTTGTTGCGTGAAATCTTGCAAATCCAAAGCATCATGCTTTGATAGGCTGGCGTCATGAACGCCGTCATTTCCATCGTGCTGAACAGCCTCGGCTAATTCTTTTAGCTCTAATGGAAGCTGGCCGTTTTCAAATTGCCATTGCAGGCGTAGACCAAGAGACTTACGAATTTTATTGTTAGGTTCTTCGCCTTCAGGTGGAAGCAAGGTTTTTGTGGTCAGGTCTATAGCGGTTCTAAACATTGCTCCGGCAGCATTCCAGCATTGTACCGAAATACAGGTTGACCCCTCTTTAAATACTTCTGATATTTCTGGAGGAGTATATGGTGGAGCAATCGTAATATTATTGTCCTTTAAAGATATATAACCCTTAACATCGCAAAACCCATTAAGATATCCATCTTCGCGAACTAAGCTGTTCTTTTTAAGCAATGTTTCCGCCATATCGTATTTACTATTATTAACGACAAATGTCGTAGCCTTAGAACAGTGGGTGCATATCGAGAATATTTCGAATGATTCAACCCAATCGCTTGAAACAATTCCGAGGGAATTCTGGCCTTCAACATTAAACGTGACATTCTTAGTCCCACAACGAGGGCAATCTTCGCGTAAAAAGGCCATGGTGCTGCGCACTCTCCGAAGTCAAAAGTAGATCAAATATACTTCACATTTTGGCGGCAGTATCTGCCGCCAAGACTTATCCACAAGCTGTTCCAGTTGATGGATTTGGTAAGTGTTCCTATGTGTCATAGATTCCGCAGTTGTGACACTTCCGGCAATGGATGCCATTTTAACGCGGGATGCGCGCACAGATATGGATTGCTATATTGGCCGAGAAGCCGCCCTTGCACTATGTTCGTACCAATGGTTTTTACACCAGTATATGCGCCGTACGGGTTCTTCGCATTGAAGCGAACGCAAACGAATCCATTTTTCTCGACACTATTCAGGTCTGGAATGATTGATGAGATCGCAACATCTCGGACCGAATACGGATCGAGCAGGATATTGCGCGCCTCATTAATGACCAGTTGGCGCACGGCAGGCGATGGCGGACGTTGCGCGGCGATACGTCTATCAACCTGACCGGGATCAGACGTTTGACAGCCAGCCAGCATTACGCCAGCGGCCAAAATAAGCAGCTTTTTCAAGGTAACTCCCCAAGTCGAATATTAGCCCACGGCACAATCATCATGCGGGGAATCGACTGTCAAGAATGGGAAGTGTGAAGTTATCCACAATCGCAGGCTCTCATCTGCTACACATGTAGATCACACATACCTGCTACACAATTTTCATTGTGAAGGGTAAATTTGCTAATGATTTCAATGAGTTAATGGTGGGCGATGAGAGACTCGAACTCCCGACATCTTCGGTGTAAACGAAGCGCTCTACCAACTGAGCTAATCGCCCGACTGCTTCGCCAAGTGTCTGGCCAGTCGTTGTGAGAGCCGTTTAGGCAATTCGCGCGACGAGCGCAAGTGCAAAAATCAGCATCTGGCTTCTTTCTTGTATTTTTCTACAAGCACCTCCGTACTCCCGCCAAGGGACCAGTCAGACGCAGGAGAGCCGGCTGAAAGACACCGCATAAAGCCAAGCGTCGGCAAAGTCGGCAACCCGTGTTGATGATTGCTGAACAGAGCAGGTAAACAAATTGTCGGGGGCGGCGAGCATTCAGCCGCCGCCCTGAATTTTTATCCCGCCAGACGGTCAGGCGAACGCAGGATGGAAGCGCCGCCCGCCGCCTGCACTGCAAGGCTTCCATATTCGATACCGGCCGCGAGCGCCCGGTGCACATCGTGACCTTCAAGCCAGGAATCGATGAAACCGGCATTGAATGCATCGCCGGCCCCGGTCGTATCGACAACCGGCACATCCTTCGCCGCCATATGAATATTGGAATCAGCAGTGCGCAGCCACGCGCCCTCGCCGCCCCCCTTGAGAGCTACGACCGGGAAATGGGCCGCCAGCGCATCGAGTGCCTTTGCCGGGTCATCGTACCCGGTGATGGCCTGCGCTTCCTCGCGGTTTGGCAGGAAGATATCGACGCCTTCACAGGCGGCAAGCAGGCTTGGATCTTGGATCAGCGCATCGTCCCAACTTGGGTCGAGCGAGACGGATAGGCCCGCCGCCTTCGCCTGCTGCACGAGGTCAGGGATTTCGTGCAGCGTTGCAAATTCAGCAATATGCAAATGCCCCGCCTCCTTCCACTGCAAGGCAGCAGAAAGGGTTGTGGGAAGCGCCGAACCGGCGCGGCGCGACAGAAATGCGCGGTCATTGCCGATCACACTTGCCACCGTCACCTGCGGCCCGGCATCGTCGGCCCGCTCCAGAAAGCGCAGATCGACACCGTCGATCTTCAAATCCGGCTCAAGCCCGCGTGACAGTCCGTCGAAGCCCAGCCGCGCAACCAGCGCAACCGCCCTTCCCGCATGGGCAAGATGCGCCGCGGAAATGAAGGCCCCGCCTCCGGCCGCCATCTTCATGCTTTCGGCAAAGACCTCGCGTCCCGGCTGCGGCAGCGATTGCAGCCCGGTGAAGATGAGGTCGCAATAAATCCGTCCGATGCTGAGGACAGCGGGACGCCTGAACTGTTGCGGCATCATAGGCGGCCCAGACTCTTCTCGGTCTTGGCATCGAAGAGATAAAGGCTCCCGGCAGGCGCAGCCACGGAAAGCGTGCCGCCCGTTGCGGGAATGACCTTGCCGGGTGCCGTTGCAATGACCGAAACGCCGTTGACATCGAGATGCACGAGCGTTTCTGCACCAAGCGGTTCAACCGCCGTCACCGTACCGGTGAGCGACAGGCCATTGGCCGTTCCCTTCTCGACCTTGAGGTCGTGCGGGCGAACGCCGATCAGAATGTCGCCATCGGGTGCAAGTTCGACGCCCGCACCGCTTCGGCGACCGGCAATCAGATTCATCGACGGGCTGCCGATGAAACGTGCCGTAAACACGTCAGTCGGATTATCATAAAGCTCTGTCGGTGTGCCGGTCTGAAGAATACGACCATCCCGCATGACGACGATGCGGTCGGCCATGGTCATGGCCTCGACCTGATCGTGGGTCACATAAACGGTCGTCGTCTTGAGGCGCTGATGCAAGCGCTTGATTTCAATGCGCATTTGCGCGCGAAGCTGGGCATCGAGATTCGACAGCGGCTCATCGAACAGGAAGGCCGACGGATTGCGCACCATGGCGCGGCCGATGGCGACGCGCTGGCGCTGGCCACCGGACAACGCTGCCGGGCGACGGTCGAGATAGGGTTCCAGCCCCAGCGCCTTGCCGGTTTCCTCGATGCGCTTGTCTTTCTCGGCTTTGGACAGCTTCGAAGTGTAAAGCCCGAAACCGATGTTCTGGCGCACGGTCATATGCGGATAGATCGCATAGTTCTGGAACACCATGGCGATGTTGCGTTGTTTGGGGTCACGTTCATTGACGACTTCACCGCCGATCTTGAGATGACCGCCAGAAATATCCTCAAGCCCTGCAATCATGCGCAAGGTGGTGGACTTGCCACAGCCTGAAGGCCCGACAAAAACGACGAATTCGCCGTCCTTGATCTGGAGATCGATTGCCCGGACCGCCTCGACCTTGCCATAACGCTTGACCAGCTTTTCAAGTTCGATGGTTGCCATCAGCGTGCCTCCACAAGTGCACTGAATTTCTCATTGAGTTCGCGAGCAGCCTTGGCTTCTGCGGCTGCATGATCGAAAGCCACCGCCTTGAAGCGATCTGCTTCCGCCTTATGCCGGGCAAGCGCTGCATTCATCGCGGCCGGTGCCGGACCGCCGAGACGATCACGCACAGCCACGAAATGCTGCGGCGACACCAGTTCTTCAAACTTCCCACGCCCGAAGGATGGTTCGCGTCCCGCGGATTCGCGGAATGCTTCAAGGAAGGGTTCGAAACCATCCTTTTCCAGACCGCCGCCCATCGACACGACAGCGCGAGCAACCTTGGCCGCGATTTCATGCGCCTGGCGGAAAGAGAGATTTTCCATACGGACCAACGAGTCCGCCAGTTCCGTGATCGTGATGCAGGAACGTCGGATGTTTTCCGCGACACGGGCCGGATCGATGCGGATCGCACCGATGAAAGCGGCCAGAAGATCGAGCACGCGACCCGCGGAGGCGAATGCCTCATATCCCATCTGCTGCGTTTCGCCTTCACTGTCGTTCATGTCTGTGAAGGGCGTGTTGTGCATCACATCCAGAACAGTGCGGGCGCGGCCCATGGTCTGGCTTGCCAGATGGCGCATATGTTCCACCGGAACCGGATTGCGCTTCTGCGGCATGATCGATGAAATCTGCACGAAGGCATTCGGCACATAAATCTGCCCGACCTCGAAACTGGTCCAGAACTGGAAGTCCTGAATGAGACGCCCGAGATGGACGAACATCAGTTCCAGCGCCGAATAGGTCGAGGTGATGTAATCCACCGCTGCGATGCAGCTATAGGAATTGGACAAGGGGGCGGCAAAGCCCAGCAGGCCAGCGACCTGTGCGCGATCGATCGGGAAGCCTGAGGTGGTGATGGCCGCCGCCCCCATGGGCGACATGTTGACGATGGCGCGCGCGGCTTCCATCCGTTCCATATCGCGAATGAGAACCTCGATTGCCGCCGAAAGATAATGGCCGAAAGTCGATGGCTGCGCAGGTTGGCCGTGCGTATAGGCGACGATCAGCGTCTGCTTTTCGCGTTCCGCAGCTTCAATCATCGCATCCAGCAGGTTGCGCGCCTGCGCCACCAGCGTATCGATGCGGGCCTTCAGGCCGAGCTTGAACAGCGTATGGTCGATATCGTTGCGCGAACGCGCCGTGTGAAGGCGACCGGCAATATCGGCGCCGATCCGCGCTTTCAGCTCCTTCTCGATGAGGAAGAAAAAGTCCTCCACCTCACCGGTATAGGTCAGTTTCGCAGGATCGATTTCCCTGTCGATTGCTTCCAGCGCACCGGCAATGGCTGCAGCCTGTTGGCGGTCGAGAATGCCGGTTTCAACCAGCATGACGAGATGGGCGCGGTCGATGCGGCGAAAGCCATCGACATGGTGGGTCTTGGCGCCGTCAAAAAGCGGGCGAAGCACGGTTTCCTTGTAAACCGGATCGGGGAATACGCTTTTATCGGACAGCCGTGGATCAAGATCGGACATGTTCAACCCTTGAGGCCAGCAAGCATGACACCGCGCACGATGTAACGCTGGAGAAGAAGAAAGACGACGAGCGTGGGAAGCGTGGCGATGGCTGCGCCGGTCATGATCATTTCCCACTGGATGGACTGCTCGACGGCGAAGCTAGAAAGCCCGACCGGCAGCGTGTAAAGCTCCGGGCTGGTGGCAACGATCAGCGGCCAGAAGAATGCGGTCCAGTTGCCGAGGAAGGTGAAGATTGCGAGCGCCGAGAGCGCAGGCGTCACCAGCGGCATGGCCACTTTCCACCATATCTGGAATTCGTTGAGACCATCGACGCGGGCAGCTTCCAGGAAGTCGTTGGGAACGCCTTCAAAGAACTGCTTCATGAGGAAGGTGCCGAAGGCCGTCATCATGCCGGGGAACATGATGCCCCAGTAGCTGTCCAGCCAGCCGAGCTTGCTCGACATCAGATACCACGGGATCACCAGCATTTCGGTGGGGATCATCAGCGTGGACAAAATGGCGAGGAAGATGAAATAGCGTCCGCGAAACTGGAATTTCGCCAGCGTATAGCCGACGAGACTGTCGAAGAAGACGTTCGACAGCGTGACCACGACTGCAACGATCATCGAATTCAGGAACCAGCGGATGAAGCGGCCATCGGCGAGAATGGTGACATAGTTTTGCAATGTCGGCTCTGCCGGGATCAGGCGCAGGTCGTAGACCTGCCCTGCCGTCTTGAGCGAGGTGGAGAACATGAAGGCCAGCGGCGTGATCATGATGAGGCCGCCGATAAGCAGCAATGTCCATGTCACGATGCGACCGGGCCGCAGGTTCTGGAACGGGAGCGGTTTGTTTTGAGCGGACGCTGTCATTTCTTTTCCCTCAGGATCCAGAGCTGCAACAGCGAAACGCAAAGCAGGATGGTGAAGAGCACGACGGTTTGCGCAGCCGCATAACCCATCGCATAGGAGGAAAACGCCGTCTGATAGATCATCAGCACCAGCGGCTTGGTTGAGCCGAGCGGCCCGCCTGGATCATTCGTGGTCATGTTGTAGACCTGATCGAAGATGCGCAGGAAGCCGATGGACGAGAAGACGACGAGGAATACCGTAGTGGGCTTCAAAAGCGGGATCGTGATCTTGCGCAGGATCGCCCATTCGCCGAGGCCGTCGATGCGTGCGGCTTCATAGAAAGTGTTGGGAACAGCGCGCAGGCCCGCCATGAAGATGATGATCTGGAAACCGAGGCCGGCCCAGATGGACGTCGCCATGATCGCATAGAGACCCTGATCGACCGAGCGCAGGAAACCCTGCTGCGGAAGACCCAGTGCATTCAGGATATTATTGATGAAACCGATAGGCGCAGGCTGGTAGAACCAGCGCCAGACCCATGCCATGGCAGCCGCCGTGGTGAGATAAGGCAGGAAATAGAGAGCACGGATAAAGCCGTGCATGATGCGCACACGATCCAGAAAATAAGCGATCGTGAACGCCACCACGAGGCTGATCGGTGTGCCGACCAGAAGATAGGTGAAGGTGTTCCGGAACACTTTCCAGAATTCGGGATCGGCAAAAAGCTTCTGGTAATTGGCGAAGCCGATGAACTTTGGCGGGTTCATCAGATCCCAATCGGTAAGCGACAGCCAGAAAGCCTCTATCGTGGGGTAAAAGCGGATGACCGAATAGAACAGGATCGGGAGAGCCAGAAAGCTCCACACCCAGATCAACCGTCTTGTGCGCATGGAAAGGCGATCCGTCAGGCGGTTGCCCGAAGGCTCCTTCGCCGTGCCGCCTGTTGCAGTCGTCCCGGCTACAGTCGTTGTCATGTTTCAAGATCCTTCGGTTGCGGCGAGGCCGTACCTCGCCGCAATTTCAAAGCCTGTTACTTGGCTGCGTCGAGCACTTCCTGCTCGGTCTTGGCGGCCTGTTCGAGAGATTCCTTGACCGGCTGCTTTTCCAGAATGACGCGGTTGGCCATGTCGACCGCAGTCTGGCGCTGCTTCAGTTCGTCCACGAACATGGTCGTGTGCGCATATTCCAGACCTTTCAGGAACGGACCGTAGATCGGATCGGCAAGGTTCGTTTCCGTCAGGGCCGCCGAACGGCGCGCAGGCAGTTCGCCTACGTCCTTAAGCCAGATTTCCATGGCTTCCGGCGAGGAGATGTAGTTCAGGAACTTCTTGGCAGCTTCGAGTTTCTCACCGCTTGCCTTGGCGCTGATGCCGTTGGCGAAGTAGCTGGCATAGTTGGAGCGCACGCCTTCCGCATTGGCCGGAAGCTCGGTCACACCCCATTCGAAGTCCTTGATGGTGCGGAACGAACCGAGACGGAAGGTGCCGTCGATGGTCATGGCTGCCATGCCGGCACGGAAAGCCGCCTGCCCTTCGTCCATGAACTTGACTTCGCCGACCTTATGTTCGGTCTGGAGACCGGTATAGAAGGCAAGCGCCTTTTCACCGGCAGCGTCATTATAGGCGACCTTACGGTCGTTGTCGGTGTAAGGCTGACCGCCGAACTGGCGCACCAGAACCTCACGCCACCAATGCTGGTCCTGCCCCGGCATGTCGAGCGTGATGCCTTCGGCCAGAAGATTGCCGGAAGCGTCGCGCTTCGTCGTCTTCTTTGCGGCTTCGACCATTTCATCCAGCGTCTTGGGCGGATTGTTCGGGTCGAGACCGGCTTCGGTGAAGAGCTTCTTGTTGTAGAAAAGCGCCAGTGAACGCACGGCGGTCGGCAGACCGTAATATTCATCGCCGCGCTTCATCGCCGAAACGATCGGGAAGAATTCGCTTTCGATCTTGTCATGCGGGAACGCGTCCTGCGGCAGCGGCTGCAGAATGCCGCCAGCCACGAACTTGTCGAGCCAGCCGTAGAAAAGCTGCATCACGTCCGGGCTCTTGCCAGCCATCTTGGCTGCGATAACGCGCGTCTGATAGTCGTCGTAAGGGAACGTGACCTGCTTGACCTTGATATCCGGATTGGCCTTTTCGAAATTCTCGATCAGCTTGTCCATCGCCTTGACGCGTGTCTCAAAGACATACTGCCAATATTCGATTTCGACAGCCTGCGCGGCATTGATCGCAAAGGTGCTGAGCCCTGCAACCAGACCTGCCAATAACAGCTTGCGCATTTAAACCTCCCTATTGCCCCGCCCACCGGTACGAATGCGGTCCCAGGCACGGCCACGGAGATGCCTGGCATCATCCGCTTATTCCACCACATGCCGCGCAGGTCGTGCGCAGCGCCCATTTTCCTCACGCAGGAACCCACTTCCCCACATGAGCAAGAGCAGTCTTCACCACCCTCTCTTACGGTTCAATGTTGCGAGCGTTTTGTCAATAAGATAATTTAGTTGAATTAATATATTGCTGTTAGAAACAGCCCGCGATATCTCTCTGACGGGAGACAGGAGGGACCATGACATCGAAATCGGACGGCGCACCGGTCACCGCATATGCGACCGCTGCAAGCGGGGCGCTTGCGGTTACCCTCGGCAAGAATCCCGAACGAATCCGCGATCATAACCGGCGCGTGGTGCTTGACGTCGTGCGCCGGCATGGGCCGCTTGGCCGTATGCACATCGCCCGCCTGACCCACCTGACTGCACAGGCCATCGCCAATATCGTCGACGAACTGGTTTCAGAGAACCTGTTGATGCAGCTCGGGCGGCTGAAAACGGGGCGCGGCCAGCCGCCGATCCAGTTCGCGGTCAATCCTGAAGGCGCGATGACCATCGGCGTCGAAATGGGATCGACGCATATGGTAACGACTGCCCTCGATCTTTCCGGCAAGCCCCGCACGCAGCACGTACGCCCGATCTATGATGTCAGCCCCGACAAGCTTTCCGCGCAGTTGCGAAAGGAAGTCGATGCAGTAAAGACTTCGTTTCCGGCGCGCCTCCTCGGCATAGGCGTGGTGATGCCGGGGCCCTTTGACATTGAAGGCATGAGTTCGGTTGGACCGACCACCCTGCCCGGCTGGTCCGGAATCGACGCGGCGGCGGTTTTGAGCGAAGCCTGCGGAGAACCCGTCCTGGTCGAAAACGATGCCAATGCCGCCGCCGTTGGTGAACGCCTGTTCGGTGCGGGCCATGCCATTTCCAACTTCGCCATGATCTATTTCGGGGCCGGTATCGGGCTCGGCATGATCCAGGAAGGCGCACCGTTTCGCGGTGCTTTCGGCAATGCCGGTGAAATCGGCCATATCGTCATTACACCCAATGGACGTGGCTGCGCCTGCGGCCAGAATGGCTGTCTTGAAACCTATGCCTCGCTTCATGCCCTGCGTGAAAAGCTTCATGCGGCGGGCATCGGGGAAACCGATTTCGACGCGCTCCAGAAACTGCACGAAGCCCGCAATCCGGTTCTGATGGGCTGGGTGCAGGAAGCTGCCGACCATCTGGCGCCAATGATCGCCATGATCGAAAATATCCTCGATCCCGAGACGATCATATTGGGCGGCATGTTGCCCGATGCGATTATCGACGACCTGATCTGGCACATGGGTGGCCTGCCGATTTCGGTCGCGAGCCGCCGCGCCCGCGCATTGCCGCGCGTTATTCGCGGACAGACGGGACAGTTTACCGCTGCTCTGGGCGCCGCATCCCTTCCGATGTTCGAGGCCATGACGCCGAAGCTCGATACCAATTCGGAAGTCTGATCATGCTGACCGCCCGCCAGCGCATTGAGCGCCAGAAATCGTCCCCCGCCCTCGTCCGCCTGCATCGGGCGCTCGGCAGGCTACGCTCCACCGTGACGCTGATGCATACCGGCGCGCATCCGGACGACGAGCAAAGCGGCCTTATGGCCTATTTGCGGTTCGGACTTGGTATGCGGGTGGTGATCGCCTGTTCGACGCGGGGCGAAGGTGGGCAGAACGCGCTCGGCCCGGAACGCGGCGGTGCGCTCGGCGTCATCCGCAGCCGCGAGATGGAGGAAGCGGCGCGCATTCTCGATTGCGACGTGCATTGGCTCGGCCACGGGCCTGACGATTGCGTCCACGATTTCGGCTTTTCCAAGGATGGTGACGGCACATTTGCCCATTGGGGAGAGGAGCAGACCATCGAGCGGCTCGTTCGCGCCTATCGCGCCGAGCGCCCGGATATCGTGCTGCCTACCTTTCTCGATGTTCCCGGCCAGCACGGCCACCATCGCGCCATGACCCGGGCCGCCGAACGGGCTATACGGCTCGCCGCCGATCCCGATGCCTTTCCTGAACATTTTGCTGACGGGCTGACGCCGTGGCAGGTAGCGAAATTCTATCTTCCTGCATGGTCAGGCGGTGGCGATACATATGATGACGAACTTCCGCCGCCGGACGCAACATTGACGCTTCATGCCAGTGGCCGGGAAGAGGCAACGGGCGCGGATTTTGACCGCATTGGCGAGTGGTCGCGTGCCTGCCACGCCACTCAAGGCATGGGTCAATGGCCGGAAAAGCCAAAGGTCGAATGGCCGCTGCATCTGAAACTGCCGGATAGCCGTTCGGAAAAGACAATTCTTGAGGGACTACCGGAAACCCTCGCCGTTCTCGCCGATGGGCTGGCATTTGAAAATCGGAAGCAGCTTTTTCATGTTCATGAATCCGTCGAACAGGCCATTGCAGCGTTTCCGGATCGTGAAGCCATCACCAAAAACCTTGCCGATGCGGCGAAAAGCCTGAAAAAAGTCCTGACCAGCGCACCTGATGGTTTTCTCCTGCTGCATGGCCACAGGCTGGAGCGCAAGCGGCAGGAAATCGATGCTGCCCTGATCGAAGCGGCGTCGCTGTTCGAGCGTGCTTATCTGGAACAGCCGATATTGGCGTCGGGGGATGAGACAAGGCTCGTCATCGAGCATGGCTCCGGAGCGGCAGAAATCGCAATAATGGCTGAACCTGTCCTGCCTGAAACCTGTTCTATCGCCTGCGAGCAGCAAACCTCGGAAGGAAAGGTTTTCACCGTCTCGCTCATGGAAGACGCGGCACCTTCCCCGCTTTTCGAGCCTGCATGGCGGTCGCTTGGCGGTAACGGGCAAGCCTTTGTCCGGCTAAGGGCGCAGTTTGACGACCATCTGGCGGAGTGCGGCTTCGATCTCGAAGAGCCATTCGCTATTGTTCCCCCCGCTTCACTGAAGTTCGATCCGCCTGCCGTCATTATATCCGGCGGAGAAGAACATTTGCCGGTCAGGCTTGTTGTCGACGGCAGGGCTGAACGGATTGCTTTCACACCGCAAAACGGCTGGAACATAAGCCTGAACGGTCAGAGCGCCGTGCTGCATGGGCCTTCCGCTCCGAAACCGGGCCTGACAAACCTCCAAGCTGCGATCAACGAAAACCCCGCCTGGCAGATGCAGTTTACCGACTATCCGCATATTGGCAGAACCGTGTGGCGCGAGCCTGCAGTGCTGCCGGTGCTGGTCCTTGACGTAAAACTGCCTAATGCACGCATCGGCTACATCGGCGGCGGTGCCGACAATGTCGACCTTTGGTTGAAACGCATGGGATTCGACGTTACCGACCTCGAAGCGCACCATCTTGCGGGCGATCTTTCACAATTCACCACAATCGTGGTCGGAATATTTGCCTTCGGCATACGCGACGACCTCGCAGCAGCGACAGCCAGGCTGCACCGCTTCGTAGAAGATGGCGGGCATCTCGTGACGCTCTATCATCGGCCATCCGATGCTTGGCATCCCGACCAAACGCCGCCGCGAAAACTGACGATTGGCTCCCCCTCGTTGCGCTGGCGCGTTACGAAACCCGATGCGGCGGTTACAGTTCTTAAGCCTGAACACCCACTGCTCGTCGGCCCCAATGTCATTAGCGAAGTGGATTGGGATGGCTGGCACAAGGAACGCGGGCTTTATTTCGCCTCCGCATGGGATGATGCTTATCAGCCGCTGCTTTCAATGCACGATGATGGAGAGCAACCGCTTTATGGCGCACTTGTTTCGGCCCAAATTGGCAAAGGCCGTCATACGCATACGAGTCTTGTATTGCACCACCAGCTCGACAAGCTCGTCCCCGGCGCTTTCCGTTTGATCGCAAATCTTATGCAACCTGCGGAATAACTGGCATATGACGCCCCCATGAAATATTCATGACGCTCACACCTTCCGAGAGGAATTATTTTTCTTTATTTTTCATTTCACTATTTAATTTTTCTTGAGTTTCCTTTGCCGAAAAATTTCGCTCTATCACAACGTGTATTTGACTCATGGAGATGAATTATCATGCGCAATCTGGTACGTGTTTCTTTGGCCGGTCTTTTCCTCGGCGCAAACCTTGCCACGGCTTTCGCTCAGGCAACGCCGGAGCAGATGGAAATGGCCTATAATGCCGCCCGCAATCAGCTTGGCGTTCTCCAGTACTGCCAGGAAAAGGGTTATACCGATGGCGGCGCCATCGAAATCCAGACGAAAATGATCGCGCTTATCCCAGCTCCAGCCGACACGTCCAAGGCCGAAGCTGCCGAAGCAACCGGCAAGCAGGGCAAGGTTTCCGCGATGGGTATGGAGCAGGATATTGCCACGAGCGCAAAAGCGCAGAACCTCTCTGAGGAAAAGCTCTGCCAGACCATGGCCGATGCCGTTAAGCAGGCTGGCGCTCAGCTGCCGCAGTAAGGTGGACGACAACCACCCGAGAATGGAGCCTCGCGCAAGCGGGGCTCTTTGCTATCTGCAACCCTGCATTCAGCAATTCTCCAATGTCCTTCATGGCGAAGTTTCGAATTTCATTTTGTATTCAGCACTTTATTAAGCATATGCAATACTCACCTTCCGTTTACCATGCAACTTAAGAGGGTGAACATAATTGCCGGATAGTTTGCTCGCAGGTCACAACGACCGCTAAACAAACAAAAATGATCTCAGGAGCAACACATGACCAAGCTTATCGCACGCTTTCGTAAAAATGAATCCGGCGCAACCGCCATTGAATACGGCCTCATCGCAGCCCTGATCGCTGTCGTCATTATTGGCGCGACGACGGCTTTGGGAACTAACATCAGCGAAAAGTTTACCGAAATCGCTACCAAGATCGGTGCTGCGAAGTCTCAGTAATCTCTGATAATGACTCCGAACACCTCAACCGCCCTCCGGGGCGGTTTTGTCTTTTGGAGTGCTTTTTACCTGTCCAAGCAACTTTTGAAACGTTATTGCGTTATTCAACAGGCTTGCAGCATCAGCTCGAAATGAGTGTCGTTGACGTGGAGATATGGAGTAAGCTAACCAAGCTAACGTTCTGTAATCTTTATTGATTATGGGTTAGCAATAGAAATGCGCATAATCCCTCTAAATAGTGGTTCGCCGCGTGGTTATTGCGTTTCCAGCGCTGACCCCGGCCTTTCGGGAGTAGCGAACATGTCATTGAAATCCATTTTACTTGCGCTTGGCATCGGCGCTGCCAGCCTGACGCTTAGCGGCTGCGTGTCCGAAGGCTATTACGGCGACGGTTACGATCCCTATTATTCGCGCGGCAGCTATATCGGCACCGGCGTCATTTATGACAGCGGCGGCTATTACCGCGATTATCGTCGTTACCCGCGTTACTATCGAGATTCTGGTTATCGCTATCGCGACGGTTATCGTTACCGCGACCGCGACAGGGATAGGAACCGTCCAAGCTACAACAGGCCGGACCGCCCCCGCCCGCCGCGTCCCGAACGTCCGTCATCCGGAGCCCCTGTCGTAGAGCGGCCCGGACCGAATACGGTTCCGGTTTTCCGACCGATCAGGCGCGAGTCGCATAACTGACAGCATGCCACCAGACAAAACACCCGCCGACATCCGGCGGGTGTTTTATTTGATATAGCGGCGTTTGGGTCAGAACCTGATCACATATTCCTTGCGGGTGGTTTCGATGACTTCCCAACTGCCCTTGAAGCCCGGTCGGATGACAAAACTGTCCCCGGCCCCGACTTCCCGGCTCCCGCCGCCGTCCTCGCTGACGATGGAGCGGCCGGAAAGAATGTGGCAGAACTCCCATTCGTCATATTCGATACGCCATTTTCCCGGCGTACTCTCCCATATGCCTGCAAAAAGCGTTCCTTCGGCGTTCTCCTCCAAGTTCCAGGTGCGGAATTCGGGGCTACCTGAAAGAATGCGCTCCCGTGGGGGAGCGCCTTCTTCCGGCTCGATGCCGGAAAGGTTGAAATTGAGAAACCGGCTCATCGATCAGACCTTCGCCAGCGCCTGTTCCAAATCGGCGATGATATCATCAGCATCCTCGATACCGATGGAAAGGCGCACCACATCCGGTCCCGCACCCGCAGCCACCTTCTGTTCGTCGGTCAGCTGACGGTGGGTGGTGGATGCCGGGTGGATGACCAGCGAGCGCGTGTCACCAATATTGGCAAGCAGGGAGAAGAGGTCGAGGCTGTCGACGAATTTCACGCCAGCGTCGTATCCGCCCTTAAGGCCGAAAGTGAACACCGAGCCGGCCCCCTTCGGTGCGTATTTCTGCTGGAGCGCATGGAATTTATCATGCGGCAGTCCGGCATAATTGACCCACGATACCTTGTCGTGACCGTGCAGCCAGGAAGCAACCTTCAACGCGTTGTCGCTGTGGCGCTGAATGCGCAGCGGCAGCGTTTCCACGCCTGTCAGTATCTGGAACGCATTGAACGGTGAAATGGCAGGCCCGAAATCCCGCAAGCCCAGAACACGGGCAGCGATAGCAAAGGAAATATTTCCGAAAGTCTTGTGCAGTTCCAGGCCGGCATAGTCCGGGCGCGGTTCTGTGAGAAGCGGGTAATTGCCGGACTTCGCCCAGTCGAATGTGCCGCCATCGACCAGAATGCCGCCCATCGAATTGCCGTGACCGCCGATAAACTTGGTCAGCGAATGGACGACAATATCCGCACCGTGCTCAATCGGGCGCACCAGATAGGGCGATGCGAGCGTGTTGTCCACGATCAGCGGCAGGCCGTGCTTGTGCGCGATTTCGGCAATCGCCTCGATATCCACCACAATACCACCCGGATTGGCGAAGCTTTCGATGAAGATGGCGCGGGTCCGATCGTCAATCTGCTTGGCGAAATCGGTAGGATTGGTAGCATCGGCCCAGCGCACATGCCAGTCGAAAGACTTGAACGACTGGCCGAACTGGTTGATCGAGCCGCCATAGAGCTGCCGCGCTGCGATGAAATTGTCGCCCGGTCGCAGAAGCGTGTGGAACACGAGCAGCTGTGCCGCATGGCCCGATGCGGTCGCGACCGCCGCCGTGCCGCCTTCAAGCGCGGCAATGCGCTCTTCCAGAACCGCCGTGGTCGGGTTGGTGATGCGCGTATAGATATTGCCGAAAGCCTGAAGGCCGAACAGGGATGCCGCGTGGTCGGCGTCCTCGAACACGAAAGATGTGGTCTGGTAGATCGGCGTTGCACGCGCACCCGTCGTTGGATCGGGCTTCGCGCCTGCGTGGACAGCCAGCGTTTCAATTCCGGGCGAACGTTTCGACATGATTTCCTCCAGCGTCTAAGCCTCAATGATGACAGGACGTTATGCGTTGCCGCCAGGAAAGCAAAGGTGGATTTTCCACCAGATGGCGGAATCGCAGAATTTAAATCCAAAACGTTCTATTTAGCGATCAGGCGGGGGTATTCGATGGCTGGACAACGGTCCATAACGACGGTCAGACCTGCTTCGCGAGCGCGGTTTCCCGCTTCTTCGTGCACCACACCGAGCTGCGTCCACAGGACTTTCGGCCTCGGCTGCATGGCCAGCACCTCATCGACGATTCCCGGCAGCGAATAGGGTTCGCGGAAGACATCGACCATGTCCACCGGCTCATCGATATCCGCCAGCCGGGCCACCACGCGCTGGCCGTGAATATCCTTCCCCGCCTGCCCCGGATTGACCGGAATCACGCGGTAACCCTTGGAAAGCAGGAACTCCATCACGCCATTGCTCGGGCGCTCCGGCTTCGGAGAAGCGCCGAGAAGCGCTATGGTTCTGACGGAAAGGAGAATTTCGCGAATCTGGTCGTCGGAAGGATTTTGCATCTCTGTTCCCTTCGAATGGCTGGAGCCAGTGCTTGCATAGAGGCACATGCACCCCTTATTGAGTACTTAAGTTGGGAGGAATGCATGATTATCAATACCACGCATCGCACAGGCGTCGGCCCCGTGATGACAATCGGGGATCTGCAAGCTTTCATGAAACGCGAGTTCCCACAGCTTGGCGACACATTCGAGATCACGGCAATCGACGATGGTTCTGCAACGATGCGCCTTCATGCCGACGAGCAGCATCTGCGACCGGGCGGCACCGTGTCCGGCCCTTCGCTTTTTGCCTTAGCCGACGTAACCGCCTATGCCGCCATACTCGCCCATATCGGTCCGGTTGCCCTGGCGGTAACGACCAGCCTGAACATCAATTTCCTGCGCAAGCCATCACCCGGAGCAATCGATGCCGTGGCGCATCTCCTGAAACTCGGGAAGCGTCTCGCGGTGCTCGAAATCAGCCTGACCGATGGTGCAAACGGCGAACTCGTCGCCCACGCGACGGCCACCTATTCGATCCCGCCGCGCTAAAAATGATGTAAAATATACGGTATTATAATACCAAATATCTAACTTATTGATTTTGTTTAATTTTTAAACGAGCGCCCGGATTAAAGGGCTTGACGGAAGCGTCAACATTGTATATCGACCCGCCGGAAGCGAGCAGAAGTAATCTTTTGCCCGCTCGTTCGGGTTGGATCAGTCCAACACAAGCAACAAAAAAAGCCCGGTTCGCAAGGACAGGGATCAAGTCAAGGAAGACTTCAATGGCAACTTTCTCTCAGAAGCCGGCTGAAGTGGTGAAGAAGTGGGTACTGATCGACGCCGAAGGTCTCGTCGTCGGCCGTCTCGCATCGCTCGTCGCCAATCGCCTGCGTGGCAAGCACAAAGCAACCTTCACCCCGCATGTTGACGATGGCGACAATGTCATCATCATCAATGCCGACAAGGTTGTTCTGACCGGCAACAAGTATGCCGACAAGAAATATTACTGGCACACCGGCCATCCGGGCGGCATCAAGGAGCGCACTGCTCGCCAGATCCTCGAAGGCCGTTTCCCGGAACGCGTTCTTGAGAAGGCAATCGAGCGCATGATCCCGCGTGGTCCGCTCGGCCGTCGCCAGATGAAGAACCTGCGCGTTTATGCAGGCCCGAACCATCAGCATGAAGCTCAGCAGCCGGAAGTCCTCGACGTCGCAGCGCTGAACCGCAAGAACAAAGGGAATGCATAATCATGGCTGAGCAGCTCAACTCGCTCGAAGAACTCGGCACCGTTGCCAAGACCGAAGCTGCCGCTCCGGTTCATGTCCAGAAGCTGGACGCACAGGGCCGCGCCTATGCCACCGGCAAGCGCAAGGACGCCGTTGCACGCGTATGGGTCAAGCCGGGCACCGGCAAGATCACCGTCAACGACAAGGAATTCGAAAAGTATTTCGCACGTCCGGTTCTGCAGATGATCCTGCAGCAGCCGATCGTCGCTTCGAATCGCGCTGGTCAGTTCGACATCGTTGCCACCGTTGCCGGTGGCGGTCTCTCCGGTCAGGCCGGTGCCGTTCGTCACGGCATCTCCAAGGCCCTCACCTACTACGAGCCGGGCCTGCGCACGGTTCTCAAGAAGGGTGGCTTCCTGACCCGCGACAGCCGCGTTGTCGAACGTAAGAAGTACGGTAAGGCCAAGGCTCGCCGTTCGTTCCAGTTCTCCAAGCGCTAATAATCTTTTCGCTTCGGATTTACAGAAAAGCGGGCCTTCGGGTCCGCTTTTTTGTTTTCGTTCCGCACCGCATTTCAGCCTGCCCAACTGCGGATGGACTTGCGTTTGATCTCAAGCTGCCTTTGCGGAGACTGTTTGTAATAGTCCTGCGCCATGCCTGAAACCCAGTCGCCGTAGCTCGGGTTGGGCAGCATGAAAAACTTCGTGCCGAACGCTTCCCGGCTGGCTTCGACGAATGCGCGTCGCTGCTGGTTGTTCTTGTGAAAGGTCGCAGCTCCGAAGTCGTTGAGATTGTCCCCCATATAGATGACGACATCATATCCTTCAGCCTTGATGCTATCGAAACGCTCCTGCTTGTTGGACTGACCGCTGTTCAGCAGAAGCGTTTTTGCCGACACGCCGGGAAAGCCAAGCTTTTCAATGTTGGCTGCGGTAGACTGAAACGACCGGGCATCGCGGTTCGTGACGTAGAACATCGTACCGCCGTTCGCGTTCACATGCCTTGCAAACTCCACAGCGCCCGCAATTGGACGTGCCTGCCCAGCGGCCATCCAGCGCGCCCATGTCTCCTCCGTAAAGGCTGCACCCTGCCTTACGCGCCATCCGGCATAGGCGGTATTGTCGATCATCGTCTCGTCGAGATCGACAATTACGGCCTTCTTTCTTCCCTTTGCCGGTTTTGCTGCGTCGAAGGCCCGACGCGCGCCATTGAATGCCTGATAAGCCAGCGCGTCATATTCGCCAGACAGCTGCATCCAGTTGATTGCGCTTACATTCTGCTGCTCCAGCTGATAGCTGGCGAAGCGTTGGTTCGTTGCACAGCCCGCAAGTGAAGCGGAACAAACAAGAAGCGCCGAGATCGCAAGCAGCGTTTTTCGCATGATGTCCCTCCATAAAAGAGAGCCATTAGCGCTTAACGGTTCCCGCACCTCAATTGCTGTTATGTGCCCTCAAGATGTTAGGTAGCAGTGCGCCTTCGCCACAGTTGCAAGCCGGTTCGATAGCAGTCATGAGTATTCCAGGAACCTCTGACCCTACTCACGAGCGGATAAACCCCATGTCCCTGCCTGTAGCATCAAACCGTTTCGCGGCCACACCGGAGCAGCCGCCCTACCTGATCGTCACCTTTGCTTCGCAACGTGTCATCGGCGAGGACGATGGCTATGGCGACATGGCAGTTCAGATGGGTGAACTTGCGGCGAAACAACCCGGCTATCTCGGTATTGAAAGCGCGCGCGACGCGGAAGGCTTTGGTATCACCAATTCTTTCTGGGCCGACGAAGAAAGCATCCGCGCGTGGAAGCGCGACGTGGACCATCTGGTTGCGCAGAGACTCGGGCGTCAGAAATGGTATGAAGCCTATCGCGTGCGTATCGGCCGCGTGGAGCGCGCCTATGGATTTGATGCCAAGAGCGAATGAAAACGCTATAGAAGCCAGACCATCATCCCGGACGACAGACATGCCTGCAAAGACCATCGACCACGCGATCACTGCCCGCAGCCTGACCGGCGCAGCCACCGACCCGACCCATGCGGGCGTGCTATCGTTCATGCGGCGGATATACACGAAGTCGTTCAAGGGAGCCGAAGCGGTTGTCTGGGGCATTCCCTTCGATGCCGCCGTTTCCAACCGGCCCGGCGCACGGTTCGGTCCACAGGCGATCCGCCGGGCCTCGGCCATCTTCGACAACGACCCGCAATATCCGTTCGAGCGTGACCTCTTCGAGAATCTCGCCGTCATCGACTATGGCGACTGCCTGCTGGATTACGGCAATCACTACAAGACCCCCGCCACTATCGAGCGCGAAGCGGCAAAAATTCTGAAATCCGATGCGTTCCTGCTGACACTTGGCGGCGATCATTTCATCACGTGGCCACTTCTCAAGGCCCACGCAGCAAAATATGGCCCGATGGCGCTGGTGCAGTTCGATGCGCATCAGGACACATGGTTCGACGATGGCAAGCGGATCGACCACGGTTCATTCGTGGCCCGTGCGGTGCGCGATGGCATCATCGATCCCGACCACTCGATCCAGATCGGCATCCGCACCCACGCGCCGGAAGATTGTGGCATCAAGATCATCTATGGCCACGAGGTGGAGGACATGTCGGCGGCGGCGATCGCCGATGAAATCCTGAAGCGCACCAATGGCACGAGGGCCTATCTCACCTTCGACATCGACTGCCTTGATCCGGCCTTCGCGCCGGGAACCGGCACGCCGGTCGCTGGTGGCCCGTCATCGGCAAAGATGTTGTCCGTCCTGCGCAAGCTCGCAGCTCTTGACTTCGTGGGCGCCGATGTGGTCGAGGTTGCACCAGCCTATGATCATGCCGATATAACAGCCATCGCGGGAGCGACGATTGCAATGTACTATCTGGGCCTTCTGGCCGAACGGAAAGAACGACGATGAGGCGCTTGTTCACAAAGTGATTCAAACAGCTCAAACGCTGATTCCACGTAATGTCGTAACTTTCTGAATTCAAAGGCAAAACGCATGAAACCGAAAATCTTCATCGATGGCGAACACGGCACCACCGGCCTGCAAATCCGCGCCCGTCTGGCCGAGCGCGACGATCTCGAAGTGATCTCAATCCCGGAAGCCGAGCGGCGCAACAAGGATTTGCGCGCCGACTATCTGCGCGCTGCCGATATTGCGATCCTTTGCCTGCCGGACGATGCCTCCAAGGAAGCGGTTTCTCTGCTCGAAGGTCACAACTCGACCCGCATCATCGATACGTCGACCGCTTATCGCGTACATCCCGACTGGGCCTATGGTTTTGCCGAGCTGGCGAAAGGCCAGCGCGAACGCATCAGCGAGGCGCGCCTCGTCGCCAATCCGGGTTGCTACCCGACCGGCGCGATTGCGCTTGTTCGCCCGCTTCGCGATGCGGGCCTGCTGCCTGCCGACTACCCGGTGAGCGTCAATGCTGTTTCCGGCTATACCGGCGGCGGCAAGCAGCTGATCGCCCAGATGGAAGACAAGGACCATCCGGACTATCTGGCGGCAAACAATTTCCTTTACGGCCTGCCGCTCAAGCATAAGCACGTGCCGGAACTGCAAATGCATGGCCGTCTGGAACGCCGCCCGATCTTTTCGCCCAGCGTGGGACGCTTCCCGCAGGGCATGATCGTGCAGGTTCCCCTGTTCCTGAGCGAATTTGAAGGATCGCCGTCGCTTGCAACGGTTCATGCTGCGCTGACCGATCATTATGCCGGTCAGGATATTGTCGAAGTCGTGCCGCTCGAGGAAAGCGCGAAGCTTCCGCGTGTCGATGCGGAAGAGCTTGCGGGCAAGGATGGCATGAAGCTTTTCGTCTTCGGCACCGAAGGTGACGGAGAAGTCAATCTCGTGGCGCTGCTCGACAATCTGGGCAAAGGCGCGTCGGGTGCCGCCGTCCAGAACATGAACCTCATGCTCGGCAAGGCATGATGCCGAAGCAGCCGGTGTTTCCTGTCGAATGGAATATCGGCTCGTTCGAGCCACTGGCGGATACGCATTCGAGCCTCGTCTGGAAGGTCGAACGCATCGATCATCCGGGCGAGGTTTTTGTCGTCAAGCAATTGAAGCCGGCCGGAATGGAAGAATTGCGCGGAGCCCATTATCTTGCCTGGCAGGATGGACATGGTGCGGCGCGATTATACGCCCTGGATGGTGCGTCGATGCTGCTCGAATATGTGGGCGACTACCACCTCGATGAACACCTGAAACGCGGCAACGACGCCGAATGCCTGCTCATCTTCGGCGAGGTGCTGAGCGCGCTGCATACGCTCTCTCCCGCCCCGATACCGGCTGACCTGCAACCGCTCGACAAACACTTTTCCGGTCTTTTCGCGATGATGGATGAAAGCCCGCTCTATGCAGAAGGCGCGGCGGTCGCCAGGCGCTTGCTCGCAACGCCCCACGAAACTATCCCGCTGCATGGCGACATCCACCATGAAAACATCATCAAGGGACCCCGCGGCTGGCTCGCCATCGATCCGCACGGGGTGGCTGGGGACGCCGCCTTCGATGCGGCCAACATTTTCTACAATCCGCTCGATCGCGACGATCTCTGTCTGGACCTCGAGCGTGCGCGGCGCATGGCCGAACATTTCGCGCCGATCATCGGGCGAGATCCGGCCTATATTCTGGATTATGCCTTCGCCTATGGCTGTCTCTCAGCCGCGTGGCATCGCGAAGACGGTAACGACGCGGATGAAGCGCGGGAACTGAAGATCGCCTCCGCGCTCAGGCACTTGCGTCGGACCAGCTATCCCTCGTAAGCGCCCTTGGTTGCGCGCCAGTGCGCAACCGCGAAAGCCAGAACGATCAGCGCGAAGAACTGATGCGTCAGGCCCAGATGCAGCGGAACACTCATCAGAAGCGTTGCAATACCGATAACAGCCTGCACAAGTACCAGACCGAGGAGAACAATGGTGCGGCGTGCATGGGTGGTGCCCGGAGCGTGTTTCCAAACCTGCAGCGAATGCAGCACAGCCAGAACAAGAACCGTATAGGCGAACATGCGGTGCACGAACTGGACCGTTTTCGGGTTCTCGAACAGGTTGCGCCACCATGGCGACTGTATGAACAGATCCGACGGCACCACAGCACCATCCATCAGCGGCCATGTGTTATAGGTCAGACCGGCATGCAGCCCGGCCACGAGCCCACCCAGGTAAATCTGCACGAGCACGGCGAACACGATCCAACCCGCAAAGCGCTGGACCGACCGTTCCGCCGGTCGTTCGCTATAGGTGACAAGGCCACGCGCAATGTAGAATACCGCCGTTATGATGACACAGGCCGTCGTCAGATGGATCGCCAGACGATACTGGCTGACGCTCGTCAGCTCGCTCAGGCCGGAGGCCACCATCCACCAGCCGATAGCGCCCTGCAGGCCGCCGAGCGCGAGCAGACCCAGCATGCGGTATTTGAGGCCACCGCGGAGGCGTCCCGTCACCCAGAAGAAGGCCAGCGGAACGGCGACCAGAAACCCGACAAAACGCGCAAGCAGGCGATGCGCCCATTCCCACCAGAAAATGTACTGGAATTCCTCCAGCGACATGCCCTTGTTGATCTGCTGATACTGGGGAATCTGGCGATACTTGTCGAACTCTTCCACCCATTCGGCATGGTTCAGCGGCGGAATGACGCCGTGAATGGGCTTCCATTCGGTTATGGAAAGGCCCGAACCCGTCATGCGTGTGGCACCGCCGACCATGACGATGGCAATCAGCACGACGAAAACTGCATAAAGCCAGTGACGCACGAGGCGACGGTCGCGGTTCTCTTTCGATGACCTGCCCTGTCCTACACGCTGCGCCGTTGCTGCCGTCATGCCATTCATCCTTCGATAACAAGAGAAGGATACATGCCGCATAGGTGAAGCCGTTACAAGTTGGTGTGACGCGACATGCCGCCGCGTTTTTACCCTTTCACTGTCACCGTTCACCGGTTAGTGAAGAAACGGGAAAAGGAGAACTGCGCCATGCCCGTTCGGCTGAAGAAACTGATCGGCACTTTTTTGCTGGTTTCACTGGTCATCATCTATGCGGTATTCGCGACCGTTATCGCCGTAGCGCATCTGGCCCAGTCAAGCGCGTGGGTGCATCTCCTTTATTTCTTCGTGACCGGCATTCTGTGGGTTTTGCCAGCCATGGGCATCATCTGGTGGATGGCGCAGCCACCACGCAAGAAACAACATTAATCCCCTCCGAGGAAGCTGCAGACAATGGCGGGTGAAGTCGCAGCGCGCATTCTGACGGATTTCAGCGAGATCGCGCGGCTCTGGAAAGATGCCGAGGCCGTTCACGGCGCGCCCCAATCGCTCGAATGGATCGATAACTGGCGCGCCATCGTCAATGCCGACAGTTTTGTCGTCGGGCTTTTTCACGGAACCACGCCGATCCTGCTCGTGCCGCTGGAAGCTGTCAGCCACAGGGGTGTAAAAATTGCGCGCTATCCCGGCGGAAGCCACGCCAATTGCAATTTTCCCTGGCTCAGCAAGGAATATGATGGCGTTGCGGGTCGCGACGCAGTCAATCAGCTACTCGGCATCATCCGCAAGGTGCGACCGGACATCGATGCACTGTCGCTGACACGCCAGTTTTCTGAAATGCAGGGTGCAATCAACCCGCTGCTTGCTCTCGGAAAAGCGCCCAATCCAAATCCGGTTCTCGCCGTCTCTCTTAATGGCGGCTTCGATGCCGTGCTTGATCGCGCCAATCGCAAGCGAAAGCTGAAAAAACATCGCCAGCACGACCGCCGCTATGAAGAAAGCGGAGGCTGGAGAATTGACGCACCCCGAAGCCCTGCGGAATCAGAAAATGTTCTCGATCTCTTTTTCGCGATGAAGGCGCAGCGTTTTCGGCAAATGGGTATCAGCGACCCCTTCGCCGACGAGAAGGTGCGCAATTTCTTCAAAGCCTTCTTCTGCGCGGGCCTGACGAAAGATCATCAGTTGAACGAATTGCGCTTTCTTGAGGTGGGCGGGACCATACGTTCGATCATCGGAAAGGTGTTCGGCGCTGCAGGACCGACCGTTGAGTTCGGCGCAATCGCACAAGATGAACTGATGACGGCCAGTCCGGGTGAATTCCTCTTCTTCGAGGATATCAGCCGCAGTTGCGGTGAAGGCCATTCGGTCTACAGTTTCGGCATTGGTGACGAGCCCTACAAGCGCGAATGGTGCGACATCGATCTTGCGATCTATGACACGCTGGTGCCGCTATCAGCCAAGGGCAGGTTGTTCACGGCGCTGCAATCAACCCGCAACGCGGTCGCCGGAAGCCTCAAGCGCAATCCGCGTCTCTGGGGCATGGCCAAGGCGCTGCGCAGCAGGTTCGCGAAAAGGTAGAGCGTGCTGGCGATCCGATTCAGGAACCCGTTGCAAGACATTGTTCCAGAATCAGATTCCGGCAATCAGGCCGGTTCGTCCATCAAAATGACAACGTCTTCATAACCACCCTGGTCGAGGTCGAGCGCGGCGAGCGCGACGCCCTTGTCGTCCGGATCGACAATGCTCATCACCACGGAAGCAGGTCCATCGGCAATGCGCCCGATCTGTTCCGAAGACGACGGACCACACTCTACGACGACAAAATCATAGACGGTTTCCAGCGCGTCGAGAATGAGCGGCAGGCGATCGGCGGAGCGCATGGCGATTTCGGGATCCGCCTCCCCTAGCGGCACAACGTGAGCCTGTGAGAACCGGTCGCTGTGGATGACCTCGTTGAAACGCCGCTCGCCGGACAAAAGCTCGGTAATGCCGGGCAGATGCGTACCATCCAGCATGGCCAGACCTACGGTTCCCTGAGCAGTCATATCCACGAGAATCGCGCGCTTGCCGCGATCCGCGAATTCACGCAACAGACGCACCGTCCCCGCCGATGCCTTGTCACCTTCGGGAGAAACAACCACGATGCGCTTCTCCTTACCGCTGGCAAGCAGATCGGCGACAGCTTCCACACCATTGGGATTATGCTGGCGCGTTTCGCGCTGGCTGGTCTTGTCCCGCCTGTTCATGGGAAACTCCTCCACGGTTTTCCGTGTGTCCGATACCGGCGGCCTCACCGCAAACGGCATATTCCACGAACGGCGCGGCGCCACAATTGTTTCATTCGAAACTGCATCGCCGCCTTCGGCTCTCGATGGCGGCACGGCAGCGGCTTCGGCGGCAGCGGCAATAACCGGCATTTCGATTTCCTCCACTGCGGCAGCCCTCTGGCCACCGGTCGTCACGAACGCCCGGCCGCTGAACAATTCACGCAGCAGAACGAAAATAGACAGCAGCAGCAGGCCCGCCACGAAAGTCGAACCGACGATCGGCAGTATCATCGGATAATAGGGAACCGCCGGGGTTTCGGCGGAAGAAAAGACGCGGGCATCGACCGGCACATAGTTGCGGTCGGTACGGGACGCGGCTTCGCGATAGCGCGTCAGATAGGTTTCAAGAAGCTGGCGCTGTGCCGCCGCTTCGCGCTCCAATGCGCGCAACTCGACTTCCTGATCGCCAGCCTGTGCCGCCTGTGCCTTCACCCGGTTCAGCTCGCGATTGAGTTCGTCCTCGCGAAGCTTTGCTGCGGAAACTTCGTTGTCGAGGCTGGCAACGAGCTTGCGGCCTTCGTTCCTGATCTGCTGGTCGAGATCAGCAAGCTGCGAACGCAGCGCCTTGATACGCGGGTGACCGTCGAGAAGCGTCGTCGAAAGATCGGCAATCTGGGCATTGAGCTGGATGCGCCTTTCGGCAAGACGCTGCATCATCCCGGAAGCCAACACATCGGGCAGCGTGTCGATGGGCGCACCGGAGGCGAGCGCCTTGCGAATGCTTTCCGCCTTTGCTTCCGCAGAAGCGCGGTTGGTGCGAACCCGGGTGAGTTCGGTCGAGACTTCAGAAAGCTGCTGTGTCGCGATGGTGCTGTTGCTCTGCCCGGTCAGAAGCCCGCGCGAAGCACGGTAGTCCGCAACCTTCCTTTCCGCATCGCGGACACGGTTGCGCAGGTCGTCAATTTCAGGGGCGAGCCAACCGGTCGCATCGTCGTTCGATTCAAGCTTCGCGGCCTGTTGAAACAGGATGTACTGATCGGCCAGCGCGTTGGCGACATTCTTGGCCGTCTCCGGGTTCGCCGACGTATATTGAACCACGATGACGCGCGAAGCAGTAACGGCAAAAACCTGCATGTTCTTGCGCAGTTTCTGCAAGACGCGCTCTTCCGGGGTCAGACGCTCCGGATCGGTCCGCATGCCAAGCATGATGAGAACGCGGGTCCAGGGCTTCACTTCCGTTGTCGTGAAGGCTTCGTTGCTGGTCAGCTTGAGCTCGTCGGAAACTTTCTTGAGAAGATCGCCGGAGGAGAACACTTCGACCTGGCTCTTCACCCCTTCGGCATCGAAAAGCGGCCGCTCGGCAGAGGTCTCGCCATTGGGGCGAGTATAGATGGATTCACGGGCCTCGATCATGAGGCGGGCTTCGGCGCGGTAATCCGGTGTCAGGAGAAGGCAAATGGCCCAGGCAAGCGCCGCCATGAGAAGCGCGCCGCCCACAATGAACAGCCAGTGACGGCGCAGGCTGGAGAACAGCGCACCGATATCAATATCTGCGTCCCTTGATAACGGATCGACTTCTGCCATTCCCCATTCTCCATGGACTTCGCGAGTGCGCTTGCGCGCGTGATCGCTCTCGCCCGCGTGGGATGAAACACCCCCGAATCTGGGCGGAAGGTAAAGGAACAAGGTAACCAGAGGGTTAAGCAGGGTAAGTTCGCCACCGTGACGAAGCATAAAGATTTTGCGCCGGACCCTGTCTTCTTTACCAGCCATTAACCCTAATCAATCGATAACGCTTGCAACCGATATTCGTAATCGCGCTGGCAGTACCGCGTCGATTGCGTGCGTTGAGAAATATTGCTTTTCGGAAGAACCGAGGCGGAAAATGACGGCGAAGACAATTCAGAACAAGCGCAAAGGCCACACTCTGCTCGTGGCACTCGGCCTTGCCGCCATGACGCTTTCTGCCTGCTCCAGCTATCGCCCCGCCCCGCCCGCTTTCCACGAGGCGCTGAACCAGCCCTATATGCTGGATGCCGGCGACCGTGTGCGTATCACGGTTTTCGAGCAGCCGAGCCTTACCAATACCTATAGCGTCGATCAGGCTGGCTATATCGCTTTCCCGCTCGTGGGCAGCATTCCGGCACGCGGCAAGACATCCAAGCAACTGGAAGGCGTCATCGCATCCAAGCTGCGCGGCGGCTATCTGCGCGACCCTGACGTCAGCGCTGAAATCGACCGCTATCGTCCGATTTTCGTGATGGGCGAAGTGGGTGCTGCCGGCCAGTATTCCTATGTTCCGGGTATGACCGCGCAAAAAGCGATCGCCGCAGCGGGCGGTTTCAGCCCGCGCGCCAATCAGGAGAATGTCGATATCACGCGCCAGTTCAACGGCAAGGTCCTGACGGGCCGCGTGCTGATCTCCGATCCCATCCTGCCGGGCGACACGATCTATGTGCGCGAACGTCTGTTCTGATGGCGATTGATGGCTGATGATACCAATGCCTCCCCGCTGCGCATCCTCCACTGCTTCCGCGAACCGACCGGCGGGCTCTTCCGCCACGTCCGCGATCTGGTGGGCCTGCAAGCGGAAAAAGGCCACGCGGTCGGCATTGTCTGCGACGCAACGACCGGCGGTCCGCGCGAAGACGCGCTTATGGAGGAATTACGGCCAAAGCTCGCGCTCGGCCTTCACCGCATTGCCATGCAGCGCCATGTCGGACTGGGGGATGCAGCGGCAGCCTACAAAACATATCGCATCATCAAGAAATTGCAGCCGGACATATTGCACGGACATGGCGCCAAGGGCGGCGTCTATGCGCGTTTGTTCGGCTCAGTCTTACGGGTATTAAGGTCTCGCGTAGCCCGTATCTATTCACCGCATGGCGGAAGCCTGCATTTTGACAGAAAGACGCGCCGCGGCGGCGCCGTCTTTCTGATCGAGAGGTTGCTGGCCCCTCTGACCGATGCGGTGATGTTCGTCTCGAACTTCGAAAAGCGTATTTACGAAGAAAAGGTGGGGAGGCCCTATGGCCTTCATGCCGTCATCTATAACGGCCTGGCCGAAGATGAATTCATGACCGTCGCCGACGCAGCCGGTGCCTGCGATTTTCTGTTCGTGGGCACAATGCGCGAACTGAAGGGACCGGACGTCATGATCCGCGCCCTTGCTCGCCTGCGCGACCGGAACCAGCGCGCCCTCACCGCGACCATGGTGGGAGATGGCGCGGAAAAGCCCGGCTTCATCGCCCTTGCCGAAGAACTAGGCCTTTCCGGGCAAATCCGCTTTCTGCCCGGGATGGCTGCACGCGAGGCCTTTGCCCTGGGGCGTATAATGGTGGTTCCATCACGCGCCGAAGCGTTTCCCTATATCGTTCTGGAGGCGCTCGCTGCCGGAAAGCCCGTCATCGCCAGCAACGTCGGCGGCATTCCCGAAGTGTTTGGGCCTCGCTCCTCCGCACTGGTGGAGCCGGAGGAGGAGGCGCTTGCGGATAAGATGCTGGGCGTTGCGGATGATCCCGCAGCGTTTCGCGCCGCGATGCCGGACGCGGCGCGGCTGCATGAGCGTTTCAGCCTGCAAACCATGGCCCACTCGATCGAGACGATCTATTACGAGGCACATCCCGACCGGACAGTGCCGGAAGATTGAGGGATACCCCTCACCCAACCATCGCGGCGAAGGGTTCCGAGGCGGACACAGCTCTGTCCACTTGTGACCGAAATCCGCCCCGCGCCGCAAAATAGATATAGTGGAAGGCGTCGGCACGCCCGCCGATCAACGATATATCCTCGCGTTGCCATTGCCAGGGCAGCATGTCCAGCTTGTCTTCAAACGGGTCGGATATGGTTGCGGACCAGAACGCGGCGATGCCGTTCGGCTTCAGTGCCCGTTTCACCACCCCGAGCCCATCGTCCTCATAGATGGCTCCGTTGGCAGCGCGGACGGTGAAATCCGGTCCATTATCCGTGTCCATCAGTATGGCATCGTACCGGTCCTGCTCAGCGCGAAGGACATCCATCACGTCGGCAACCCGGACATCGACCCGCGGATCGTTCAGCGGATGATCGGCAAGGTGGCCGATATGGGTCCGGTTCCAATCCACGATCTCTGGAACAAGCTCGCACACCGTCACTCTGGCGTCGGGTCCAAGTAAGTCAAGTGCGGCCCGGAGCGTGAAGCCCATGCCGAGCCCCCCGATCAGCATATGCGACACCGCCCGTCCGTGCAGGCGAAGCGACCTCTCTGCCAATACGGTCTCGGACTGGAAGTTGACGTTCGACATCAATTCCAGGCCGTTATAACGGATTTCATAGATGTGATCGCGTTTTCGCAACAGAATTTCATCGCCGGCATGATTGCCCGCTCTCGCCAGTTCGGCCCAGATAGTCATGATCAACCCTAGCGCGCCTTGCCGAATGCCGCTAACGGCTCGGACAAAACCGCATCAAAACAAACAGTTAATACGACCTCAAAAGGTCGCAGCGTGAATTGCTCTCATCAGGATTTTGGGTCGCTGTGCGGTCAGGCGCGCAGCAACCCCATGACATCGTCCGATCTGGTGCCGATCAGGAGTGGGAAGAGAGCCTGCCTGTTGACGGCAATATGCGCCGAACAGTTCGACGGCAAAATGCCGCTTGCTGCTTTATCTTCCAACGGTTCCATATCACCGTCCTAGGCAATATAGTCCGACAAGGCAAGCCTTGCGGCTGCTTGCGTTGCGACAACTGGCGCATACCAGCAGCGGCTGCCAATGCTCTAACAGTGCGGGCAGAAATCTTTTTATTTTAGCCGTTGCTAACAGTAACGGCTTTCAGTCATGTATTTAATCGAGTGTTTACCTAAGCCATAAGCTTGTCCGGCGACGTTTATATTCTGCTTAGGACTTTGGGGCTAATCACTACGCGTCATTTTATGATCAGGGGCAATGTTGTGCGAGATAATGATGCGCTTTCTCCTTTTGGCCGAAAAGCCATGGAAGCCAGCGGCAAGCAGGATGCCGGGACACACGGTCCCGTGAAACTCGGCCCCCTTGCGCGCCAGATGGCAGAGCAATATCAGCGCGAAACATTTTCGCCGCTGATGCTGAGCGGCGTCATGCGCATCGTGGAGTTCGGGCTCGTCTTCCTGTCCGGCATTGCGAGCTTTCTGCTTTATGTCGGCCTCGGTACGCATCTCATCTTCTATTACCCACTCACAATCATCGCGGGGGGCGCGCTTTTCGTCCTGATGATGGAGATCAACGACGGCTATCAGATCAACGTGCTGCGTAGTCCGGGCCGTTATCTGCGGCGGCTGTTCATCAGCTGGGCTGCCGTACTGGGAACGCTGGCCATCGCCGGCTTCCTGATGAAGTCCTCCTCCGATTTCTCGCGCGGCTGGTTCCTTTACTGGGCGCTCAGCGCCTGTGTTCTGCTCGTGCTCTCGCGTCTCTTCATCGCCTGGAAAATCAAGCGCTGGGCACGAAACGGCACGATGGAACGCCGCGCCGTCATCGTTGGCGGGGGTCCCAATGCAGAACTGCTCATCCGATCACTGGAACAGCAGCCCGACAACGATATCCGCATTTGCGGAATTTTCGATGATCGCGATGACAAGCGCTCGCCGCCCATCGTCGCGGGTTATCCCAAACTCGGCAATATCAATGAATTGATCGAGTTCGCCCGCATTGCCCGTATCGACATGCTGATCGTGTCGCTCCCGATCAGCGCCGAAGCCCGCGTGCTGGCCCTGCTGAAAAAGCTCTGGGTCCTGCCTGTCGATATTCGCCTTTCAGCCCTCAACAATCACCTGCGTTTCCGCCCGCGTGCCTATTCCTATGTGGGCGCGGTGCCAATGCTGGATATTTTCGACAAGCCGATCAACGATTGGGACTCCGTCGCCAAACGCGTCTTCGATGTCGTGTTCAGCATTCTGGGCATCGTTCTGCTGTCGCCCATCATGATCGGCACGGCGATTGCCATCAAGCTGGACAGCAAGGGTCCTGTGATCTTCAAGCAGAAGCGGCACGGCTTCAACAATGAAATCATCAATGTCTGGAAGTTCCGGTCGATGTACACCGAGATGTGCGACCCCTCTGCGAAGCAGGCCGTTACCAAAAACGATCCTCGCGTCACGCGTGTCGGGCGCTTCATTCGCAAGGCTTCCATCGACGAGCTGCCGCAGTTCTTCAATGTTCTGGCAGGCTCCCTGTCACTCGTAGGTCCCCGCCCGCATGCGGTCGCCGCCCATTCGCATAATGTACTCTATAACGAAGTGGTCGACGGCTATTTCGCACGGCACCGCGTGAAGCCCGGCGTCACCGGATGGGCACAGATCAATGGCTGGCGCGGCGAGATCGACAATGAAAACAAGATCCGTATGCGGACGGAATTCGATCTTTATTACATCGAAAACTGGTCGCTCTGGCTTGATCTCAAGATTCTGTTCCTGACGCCGATACGGCTCCTCAACACGGAAAACGCCTATTGACCAGCATTGCGCAAAGGCTTGACGGGAATCCGCGTCCAGCTTTGACGCTGCCAGCGGAGGCGGCGCGCAAACGCGCGCTCAACCGCCTCATCGCCAACAGCGCAATCGGCCTCGGCGTCTTTCTGCTTGGCTTCGTGATGAGCGAGCCTGCGCCGTATGAACTCTACATGGTTGGCCTTATCGCGCTGGCATTGCTGTTCGGCCTGCGGTTGACGCGAACCAGCCTGGTGCTGCTGGCCATCCTCGCGGTGTTCAATTTCGGCGGCATGATCTCGGTCATGCAGATGGCTGACGTCAAGAAAGCCCCCCTCTATATTGCCGTTTCGCTGTTTCTGGCTTTTACATCGGTATTCTTCGCGACGGTGATCGAAGCAGACTACCGGCGCCTGCGAACCATCTTCAACGCCTATCTTCTCGTCGGCATGCTCTCGTCGCTCCTCGGCATTGCCGGTTATTTCGGCCTCTTCCCGGGAGCGGAAAACTTCACGCGTTATGGACGGGCGCAGGGCGCTTTTCAGGACCCCAATGTCTATGGGCCCTTCCTGATATTGCCGCTGACCTGGACGCTTTATCGCATCATGCGCGGGAGCCTGCGCGATGTGGCTGTCTATCTGCCGCTCTGCTGCCTGCTCACGCTTGGCGTACTCGTGTCCTTTTCGCGCGCGGCATGGGCTATGGTTCCTCTCTCCTTCGTCGTATTGTTTGGGGTGCTGTTTCTACAGACCAACAGCAATCGCTTCCGCCTTCGCCTGATCGCAATCGGCCTCCTCGCCGTTGTGGCGATCATTCTTGCGATCCTGATTATCCTGCAGATCCCCGGGGTCGGCGAGTTCTTTCGCGAGCGCGCACGCCTTGAACAAAGCTACGACAGCGCAAGGCTTGGACGTTTCGCGCGGCATTGGCTTGGAATGGTTCTGGCCACGCAGCATCCTCTGGGTATCGGGCCGCTGGAATTCGGGCCGATGTTCGGCGAAGACACCCACAATATCTGGCTCAAGGCCGTGCTCGACTATGGCTGGGTCGGCTTCATGGCTTTTCTGACACTGACATTTCTGACGCTCGCGATCGGATTCAAGCTGCTGTTTCGCAATCGCCCCTGGCAGCCATTTCTATTGGTGGCCTATGCAACCTATCTCGGGCATGTCCTGATCGGCAATGTCATCGATACCGATCACTGGCGTCATTTTTATCTGCTTTTCGGAATTATCTGGGGTTGTGCGGGGCTGGAATACAAGTATCAGCTTTCACTCAAACTCAAAGAAGGCTCAGGAGAGCAGAACCTTGCAATTCGCGATATACGCCGCCGCAGCCCTCTTTGAAATTGCCGGATGCTTCGCCTTCTGGGCATGGTTGAAACTCGACAAGTCACCGCTTTGGCTGGCGCCCGGCATGGTGTGCCTCGCATTGTTCGCCTATCTGCTGACACTGATTGAAAGCAATGTCGCCGGTCGCGCCTACGCGGCTTATGGCGGCATCTATATCATCGCGTCGATCCTTTGGATCTGGTTCGCAGAGGGCGCCCGCCCCGATCGCTGGGATGTGGTCGGCGCATGCACGGCCTTCGCCGGTACATGCATCATCCTGTTCGCGCCGCGCTCCTGATTTCGAAGCTCAGACCTAGCCTGCTGCGCCTATAAGCGAGATGGCTGGAACTCGCCGCCGCCTATCAGCTTCGCGAGACGGGACGGACGCGGTTCTACTTCGATTACCCAGACCGCATATTGGCCCGGCATGTTACACCAGACATTCGCCCGGCGACGACCGTCAATCAGGATGTCCGTGTCCTGCGTGCGGACCACAACCAGACACCCGTTGACATAACGGGGCGCTTCCTCTGTCCGCACTTGCTTTTGTGCTGATCGGGCATCGCTGACTTTCTGCATCTGATCGAGAAGCTCACCAATACGGCGGTTCGACCATTTCTCACGGACGACATTTCCCCGAAACACGTCGACCCGCCGAAGGCCGTAAAGCCGGGTCCACTCGCGCGCCAATCTCTGGATCGCCAGCACTCCGTCGCGATGAAAGAAGAACAACGGCAATATGTTCTCCCAGACCGGCTCGCGATTGACCGCCAGATGCGCCCGCCAGAAATCAAGCGTCTTGAAAAGGTGACTGATTCTCATCCGACGATACCCTCCTTCCCCCAATTTATTAGGAGAGGCATAGCTGCTATCGAAGGTGACAGATTGTCACAATTTCTTCACAATTCCGACACAATGCGCCACTGCCCGGTTGGAGCAACGTTTCCGATTTCGCGCATGACGTAAAGTCGGTGTGCAATTTACCAGTTTCGAGAAATTATCCCTTGCGCACCAAGTCGTTATATTCTACGGCTTTCCCCGGCTCGGAGCGTAGCGCAGCCCGGTAGCGCACTTGACTGGGGGAAAAGTTCCCAGAGAGCCAATTCCACAACGTATTCAGTTAGTTGAGAACTTTACGGATTATCTCACAGGGATTTTCGTGGGACTTTTTGCATTGGTCTGTTCACTTGCAGAAAGTTCGTTATTGACTCTCATTCCTGATGAGAACATTTTAGGAACATCGGAAGGTGGCCCGATAACCTCAGACATGCTTGGTGGCGTGTGTGTCTGCTTCGCTGGAGCAGAACAATGAATGCGGTTGCGCAGGGAAATGAATACGACGATGAAATTGAATTGGTTCTCGCCTACCACAAGGGCGATGCGCGAGCCGCGATAGAGGCGCTTCTCAAAGATCGGGATTTTCTCGTCAAAGAGGTCGCTATAGCCAGCATGGCTGTCAGCCATGGCTATACCCGAGGCTGGAAGCCGACGGTGTTTGTGAAATGAGCGGGAGATCACGCGGTGAGCCCCCGAAGACTCTCATCAATAAGGAATACCCTTTTCAGGTCGTTTTGTATTTGACGGATGAGCTACGTCGAGCGCTTTCGGACGTAATTGCGGAAGAACGCCGGTTAGGGGCCTACTCCTTGCATGACTATCGATATCACGACGGTCATTACTTCTCGATCGTGAAATTCGCGACGCAGGAAGGCCAGGGGGGATTCATTCGGCTATACGGCGGTGTGCCCTACGACCCGACGGACAAGAAATCCAAGCCGTGGGAGACGTACTTTGATCGATGAAAATACGACCTCCTTTTCTGCAAGAAATGCCAGCGTCGACACGGATCATGGATCTGGTCCAGTGGTACGAACTATATGGTTATTGCTGTCGCTGCGGACATATCGGGTCGGTGGATCGGATGATCCTTCTTAGAAAGTTCGGCACACATACCTTCTTCACCGACCTACATGGACGCCTGAGATGCAAGGCATGCACAGCCAAGGGCGATGCACAGTTTGGAATTACGAAGATGCCACGGTGATAAATGAGCGGATACAAGAACGACAACACACATGCAGCAAAGGCTGGCAGCCTGTTTGTGCACCTCTGCGATTCAAAGGGATGCACCGAATGGGGATCGTTCGGTTACAAGACGACATATGGCCAGCTTTGGTTCTGTCGCACCCACAAGCAGGAAGGCGAGGACGCGCTGACTGGACGCCGGAAATAACGGCGCTATGCTCTTCGCAACGAGGAGGCGCGCATGTGCAATCTGTACAACATCACAACGACACATGAGGCAATGCGCCGCCTGTTCCCCAAGTTTGGAGACATGACGAACCGCGTCGATCCGAAGTTGGATATCTTTCCCGACTATCCCGCGCCGGTTTTGCGAAACGTCAAAGCCGATGAACCAGAGCTTGCAATGCTCCGCTGGGGCATGCCGACGCCTCCTATGTACGTCAAAGGCGAAGCGGACAGCGGAGTAACGAATATCCGAAATCTCACCTCGCCTCATTGGCGCCGCTGGCAAGGCGTTGAGAGCAGGTGCGTCGTAACGGCAACTTCTTTCTCCGAATATGGGCAGGAACCCGATCCAAAAACGAAGCGCAAGCCGCTGCACTGGTTCGCTTTGAACGAGGAAAAGCCGCTCTTTGCGTTCGCTGGCATCTGGACCAGTTGGAAAGGTGTAAGAAAGAAGAAGGAAGGGCCGGTTGAGGTCGATATCTTCGCGTTTCTGACCACTGAGCCGAATGCCGTGGTGAAGCCAATCCATCCGAAGGCAATGCCGGTCATACTCCGCACCACAGAGGAAATCGACACATGGCTGCGCGCTCCTTGGAATGAAGCCAAGGACATGCAAAAGCCCCTGCCGGACGCCGATCTTATCGACCTCACGCCGAGCAATGACAATAAGGACGATCAAGCAACCCTATTCTGACGATGATCGAAACAGATCCAGAGAGTCGCAAGTGCGAAAATGGCGCATTACGCATCCGCCTTATAATTGTTATGATTGTCATCTAACTAAACGCTGTACACGAACGAAATAGCTATTTCTGGAACTTCACCGTTCATAAATAGTTGTACATGTACGCTCAGATAGGTGTGTTGACATGCAACAGTGTACACCTATATGCAGTGCTGAAACGAATTGGTCTTGCCATTCCGGCAAAACTGATATTACGTGACCTCACAATCGGGGGTTCGGTTAATGAGTGCATTGAAAAAGGTTGAAACCTATAGCTTGACACATGTTCAGGTTCCGTTTCGAGAAATCGCGCCCGCAGATTATTTCGATGAAATCTCTGATGAGTATTTCGAACTAATCAAGAAAACTGCGAGTTCCCTTCTCGACGACGAAGAATGGGAAGTTGTAGACGGCCCAGCTTGGTGATTAAGTCGTGGCGAATTTTTATAACGTCACGACTGTCCCGTCTCCGTTGTCCATAGTTTGGTGCAAGTTCCCGCTACAGGAATATCCGGAAGTACCGGGTCCCAAATCGCGTCCGGCTTTGGTTAGGGCAGTGTCATATAATAAAGGCCAAACCAAAGCAGCCATAGAAGTTACATACGGCACCAGCCAAATCCGTGAGACTGAATTTCCTCACGATCTCATTATACAGAATCTATCCAGTCTGAATTCGTGTGGTCTCCCGCAAGCCACACGATTTCAGCTTGATAAGACGATAAAGCTTCCTTGGGCGGACAATTTTTTTCAGCCCAGAGAGGGCTACGCTACGCCTGTGATCGGGATATTGGATTCTCAGTCCGTGATGCAGCTTGAAGCGCTTAAGGTGTTACGGCGACAATTTAATCGATAAACTACCGCGCTTCGGCGGGATTCTTCATGGTCTTTGCAAATATTTGCAACTTGTCAAACCTTCTTATCCTGCGCTAGAACGGCCAGTACTTGGTCAAGGCGCTTATTTGTCTCTTTCAGGCCCTCTCTCGTTTCGTCGCGCATTTCCTTCATGCCGTCGCGCAGCTGTTTGACGTGATCATCGAGATCAACGCGGCGGACATACTCGTCTCTGACCCGGTTCACCCGGTCATGTAGCTGATCGTCACCATCCTTCTGAGACTTCGCCAGCGATCGAAACGATGCGATCAATGCGCCGCTGAAGAAGACAATCAGCGTGACGGCTGTGCCCATGAGCCATTTCAAGTCTTCACTCATCGCCAGCAACCCCGCCGTTTTCCGTTTTCGTCATTACCCTCGACCCGTTCAGCCGCTGGCCGGTCCACTTTGGTGAGCGCGACCAGACCGGCAGGCGATAGGTTATTCTGCCTCCAGCCCGCGCAGCTCGTCGCACTGGTCGACTGACAACCCGCGACGACGAAGGGCAAGAACACAAAAATCAAAATCCGTAAGCCCGCGTAATTTTTCATCGTCCTTGCCCCTTTCCTTTTCGGCTTTGACGGTTTCGCGCAATTGCTCAGAAACGGCTTGCTGACGGCCTTCACGCTTTCCGGTGAGATATCCAGCCGCCACAAGCAGAAACGCCGCCAGAACGGCAGCGAGCGAGTATTTCAGCCAGTTCGGGATCAGTCCCCAGAGCGTATCCATCAGCCGATTTCCGCCTGCAGGTCTTTCACGGCCTTGAACAGATCAGCACGGCGCTTGATGCCGTAGATCGCAAATCCGATGATGGCCGCACTGAAAAGAAGCTGGACGCGCCAATCGAGGCCACCAAGGAACGACCCCGCACCGCTGATTGCCGACATGATGCCAGCACTGGCCCATGTCCAGACTGTCTTGCTCTTGGATGGTTTTGTTCCAAGCTCGCCGGGATCGGCAACGACAGGCTTTTCGACTGTGACGACTTTGGGGGCCACGACAACCGGCTGAACGGCGCCAGAAGTCTTTACCTTATTCAAAACGGCTTCGACCTTTGCCGGAGAGACAAGCGACTTATTCAGCGCATCGCCAGCATAGTAGCTCTGGCCCCGCTTTAGATCGCGGTGAGCGCCCTTCGTCGCGGCAAGGACCGGCAGAGAAGCCCATTCCTGCGCCAGACGCTTGCCGAACTCCGTGCGCGTGATCTTGCCGGCCACATAGGCGTCATATCCGCGGCGTTTTAACAGATGATAGGCGAGCCGGTCTTGCAGATTGGCGTCAAATATCTGTGTGCCGCGCAAACCCAGCTCACGGGATAGGTCTTGCAATGTGGCGCGCATGAACTGGTATCGGCCTGACGCCGACGATTTGAAACGCTTGGTGAAAGACGCCTGCGCATCGACCAGTTCGCCAATTGTCATCTGAGTGATCGGTTTTGGCAACTTGTCCTGATTGTTGCCGTAAATCACATCATAGCCGCGTGGGGCTTCTATCCCGCCGATAAAGTCGAGCAGAAGCGCCGCGCCTGCTGGCACGGTTCTATCCATGGTGGACACCTTTCGATGGTTTCAATTGTCAAGCAGTTGAGAACTGCTCAATGCCGCACTAGGTATACATCGCGCATCGGCCCTAGGCCCCCGCCCATCCGATGTGCGCCCCGGTAGCCCCCGCTGCCGGGGCTTCTTTTAATTCGCAGCAGTGCTATCTCTATGGGAGCACTGACCAACCTTCTGACGTGACTCGATGGTCTGTGTTGCCCCGGTTGCGCGTCATAACTCGCAGCCGAGGTTTCATTTTAGACTTTGCCGGTTAGATGGCGGTGCGCAACGTTCTTGCTAGCCATGTGCGAAGTTGCGTAGCCTCGGCAGCCGCACGTTGCCGGGGTTTCTTTTTCATTGAACGAATGTTCCGCCCGTTCGTTGTCCTTTCGCGGTTGATTTAATCAACGCGGAGGAATGACGATGATTGAAAATGGTTTTGACATACGGCGCGAGGATGATGGCACGTGGAGGGTCATTGATGTTTTCAACCATCAGACTGTTTTCCACGACGGACATCTGCAAAAAGGGCTTACAGAACAGCAGGCAAAATTCGTACTTGATATCCTCAGCCGCAAGTACGCCGAGCGGCATAACGAAGGTGGATCGGGGCGGCTTCCCTGAGTGGCCTCAGTCGGAGTTAGATTATGGACTGGATTATCTGGATCCCGACAGTCGCGATACTGACATGGGTCGTTATCGTAATGGCTATGTGGCTGAAAGACCGTAACTAACTTGGGTTGGGTCACCGCCATATCAGTACCCCGCCTCCCAGTCGGCGCGGTGTGTCGAGTGAGCGGTATCGGTTATTCAGTGCCATGCCCCACTCCCTTTTTCTGAATTGTGGATGGATGCGTGAAGGGGGCTGACGGGTCTCCATATGGATACCGGCGGGATCGCCCCAGGGATATTGGCAACACATTGCGGCCTTAGTTGCTTTCCTGCACCATAAGGCGCATGGTGATTGTCACGACAGCATTTGAAACGGGCGCTGTTGTTCAGGCTTTCAAGAGCCTAGCCCGCAACAAAGGAGGGCATCATGTCTTCCACCGTCTTGAATTCAAGAAACATCACTATGATTTCCCGCATTCTCAGGGACGCTCGCCTGCCAGGCGACACGCAAGATTTGCGCACCGATGCAGCGCGATATCTTACGCGCCGTTTTCAGGAAGGCACCTTTGATGAAGATCGTCTCAGGATCGCTTTGCAACAGTTCATCAAGAAGCATCGGACAATGGCCAAGGCCATTGATCGGTGGGACGATGAAGGGGGAGCCTCTTAAGCGCTTAGACAATGAGGCAATGAAGCGGGGTCCCTATTATTGCTGTTCTATTGAGGTGCCAGACTATGCCGGCACCTTCACTATGGATTTCATCGATCTTCTGCATCTTTAGGCCATCAGCAACTCCGCCGCCCGTTCCTCACCAAACAACTCCGTCGCCATCTGCACGAGCAGCGGCCAAAACTCATGATCGGAACGGAAGGTGTTGGCGGTCAGGAAGATTTGACGGGTGCGGAAAGGCTGCGTAGCCATGGCTGCGTCAACCTGTTCGGCCTCGGCCTCGGTCAGACGTTCCCATAATGTGACGGCGGGTATGACGGTTACCGTCATAGGTTCTGGGTATTCTGGCGCTTCTGGCGACATAGCAATCTGCAACAAAGCCGGAATATCTCCCGCCGAATGGGCCGAAATCTGGTATTCCTTCTCACCTACGCGAACCTTATAGAGCGCGCCCAGATCGCCATAGTCCTGAAGCACTTCAAGATCATAGTTTGTCATGCGCCGTTCCTCGTTCTTATAAGAATAACAGAAAAATTCGCGGCACCGCCTTGATTGAAGAAGGCATAGCCGTTTTCATTTTGCGCCCATGTAAAGTTTCCGGCATTATGTGTTCCCACTTGAAAGGCGGTGGTAACTGATCCGCCACCGCAAACGATACCCACAGTACCGCCTTGGTTTATGTTGGTGACAATCATTAACCCGGAAAAATTGTATGCAATAAAAGGACTACCCTGAGCTATTGTTATGGCTGACGTGCTGCTGAGAGCGTAAACTTGTCCGGTAGGAGGCGGGAGTACGATTGACTTCCCCATATAAAGATCATCGGTGACGCCTAGACTGGCTTGAACAGTATCGCCCGCCTTGTTCAATGGTGTATAGCCCAAAGACGTTACGGCTGGCGTCGTACTGGCAAGCATCGTGCGCGCTTGCTGGGAAATATCCGCCAGCGCTGCACTATTGGCCGCATCAAAATATGGGAGCTTGTTTGCAGCCGCAGTTCCGGCCAACTTGAGCAGCACGAGCGCGGCTGCTGTGATATCCGACTGCGTGAGATTGCCAGAGCCGTCGGTGTTCAGAATTTTATTCGCCGCCAACGTCAGCGCCGCCAGCTTGCCAAGGCTGCCGTTCGGGTCTTGGATGCCGAAGGTAGACGTATCGACAAGTTCATATTGCCCGGCGGGGCCGCCGACGAGCGACTTGCCTTCCTCGACGCCGAGTGCCGCAATACCAGCCAAGGTGCCGTCACCCAGAAGCTCGATGAGGGTAGCTGCCTGAGTGCCCACGCGGGTGCCGTCGGCAAGCTGTCGAGCGCGATACGGACCATCAACAATGCTCGTGCCGGTCCATGGTTCGGTGAGCGTCAACTGAGTGTCGCTGTCGACACTGGCGATGACGGCCGTCAGGTTCTGGATTTGAAGCGTGTCGCCTTCCCGAAACCGCGTGACTTCGAAAAGCGTCCCGGTGCCAGTAACTGTCGCTGAGCCATTGGCAAGCGAAATCGTTCCCGACGTGTAGTCGGACAAAACAGCCATAGGTTTTTCTCCTGAGAGCTTAGAGCGTCGTGGCGCTCAAGATGTAGTAACGGACGCCGATGGGGTCCGGCAGATTGTAAAGAAAACTGCCGGTCGATGTGTCGATTGTCGTGGGCGCTCCGGGGCTGATGTGAATGACGATCCGGTTAGTCTCGACAACGGTCACACATGACTGGCTTGTAGGTTGCCAAGCATTAGTGTTTGGCAGGCGCACATACTGATGAAAACCCTGTGTGATCCGCTCCGGCCAGTTGCACATCACCTTGGGGAAAATGAACTGCCCCGAACCGTCAAAATTCACGATGGCTGCATGAGAACCGTACTGGCTGTCCACCACGTTTGCAGTCGAAAATGACGATGCCGGTATCCATCCCTCAAGCATGACGCGCATTGAAGGGAAGCGGGTATCCACGAGAATATCATTTCCCGTCGGGCCCGTGTCGCTCGATCCCGGCCTCTTGATCTGGACCCCGCCATTATTCAGCCTGCGCAAAGTGCTGCCGCCACCGGACGAAAAACCGTCGGTGCTGGTCGCATAGACCATGTATCGGACATATACGGCATAATCACCTTCGACACTGAAGGTTATGCCGTTCGGGTCGATCTTGTAGAAGACCTTCATCTGCCGTCCGGTCTTATTGGCCGTTCGATCAACAGCCGGGATGGTAAAATCCAACCCCTGCAACGCCACGATTGTGTCAACGAACATTGTTTCGTGCAGAGGGAAATCTGTTGTTCGCGGCACGTAAACCGAAGTGTTTGCCGGTATAAGACCGGTTTGCCCCATCATGACGCACATATTCGGAACGCGGGTACTGGTGAATATGCACTGCCGAGCGGTAGCGGTATCGACCGTAAATCCCCGTCGTGTGAGAATTGCGACCGATGGATTGATCCGAAGCATATCCTGTCCGGCAACCGGCGTTGCATCTGGCGCGGGGATAGCGGCGTTGTTTGCGGGCAAGTCCCATTGACAGGTCAATGCCCGATAATAGCCGCCACTATCGGAATTGCTCAATGCGCAAATATATGGTCCCTCGTTGTTAGTGATGCGGCCCACCCAGCCCGTATAGCCAAGGTCGGGATGAATGCTTCTGAACCCTCGGATGTTGTTACCTCCCGGCCCGGTTGCGCCAGGGGTCGCGTAGCAGATGTCAGAATTATAGGCGCGAACCGTTTGAACGCGGTCCTTATTGCCTGATGGGCTATCGATGTGACCAACACGCACTCGCCCAAAGCTGTCCATCAGCTTCGCCTCATAAATCGGTACGATTGGCATGTCCGGAAAGCGGGGGAATATCTCGTAAGACAGAAAGTAATCGCTGCCGCTCACTGTCTGATTTACTAACGCCCGCCTTGCCTGCGAAGCAGACGCGCCTTCAATCACATAGAGATTGCCGTTTACACCAGTAGAACCGGGGTAAACACCCGGATTGAAACCCGTCGAAAAATAGAACTTGTCCCAGATATAGGACAGGTTCTGTGTCTCGGAGTTGAAATAGAAGCGATTGTAAGCCGAGTTTGCGAGTGTCAGCGGATCGTCCGTATCGTACTTGAGGATTTTCAGGACCGATCCGACGCCCGGTTTCCATCCCATAAAAAACAAGCCCATCAGAACACAATCCTTATGTCTGCGAAGTTGTCATAACCGCGCAAGACCATCTTCCCGTTATTGGCTTGAAGGATGTCGAACTTGAGAGTGCCCAAGCGCGCATTCTGGATGTAGACCTCCCCATTCTGGACAACGAATGGATAGGTGTAGCTGCCATTATTGTTTGGATCGGCAATGGCAAACTGATTGGCAATGACGATGAACTGGCTGCCCGTCGGCGTGACGTTGATAAACCAACCGGCCTGTTTCCACTGATCTCCGGTATTGATGCGAGCGTAGGCCGATATCTTGGCCGACGTGCCGCCCGCGCCAACTGTGGATGTCATGCGCCAGCCAGAGTTAGCCACGGTTCCGTCAACAGACGCATTCACGTCAGTGATTGCATCCGCGATGGCGGTCATGTCGCCTTCAACACCATCAACACGGGCTGACAACAGCGTCACCACGCTTGCATCCGCCTTTTCGTCGAGTTCGGCGTTCAGTTGTGTCAACTGCTGTACGATGGCGCTGTTCGGTCCCGTCGCGACATAGATGTCTTCGGACCACGAGGCTTTCGCCTTGCCGTAGGTGCTGGCAAGTTCGCGGCGAAGGGAGCGACTATCTGCATAACCGGCCAGCATGCCGTCAGCGGTCTTGGTGGCGTTTTCCTGCGCTTGCCGAATAATCTCGCGCCGGTCATCGGTCATCCAGTTGACAAGGCCCTTCACGTCGCTGTCGAGCCGTTCATAGTCCACGGGGCTTTCGTCGCCGCGAGCGTCCAGCGTAGTGAATGGAGTTGCTGCCGACCACGCCACAGCGCGCCCATTATCGACACGCAGCCGAGTACGCACAAACCAGTCAGTGAGCGAGGTCAGGCCTTCAGATAGAACAACATTGGTCACATCTGACGTGACAAACCGCGTAAACACCTGCGTTGGGTCATTGGCAGGCCAGTATTCGATGTTAACGCCGATGACCGAGATATCTTCGATAGTGTCCCAGAGCAACCGGGCTGCCGGGATTTCTCCCTGTCCATCCGCAACCACCTTAAATGGAATGACAAAGAAGTTCTGCACCTCGGACAGATACTGCGGTGGCGGGACCACGATAATGACAGGCGGATCAGTTTCGTAAGCCGTCGGGTCAAAAACACCATTGCTGATCTGTTGCAATGCAATCGAAATGTCGCGAGCGCCGTCGGAATTGATCCCGCCAAGCTGTCGGGTCAGAACCTGATATGTCCGGTCGCCATACTTCGCACTGTTCCAGCGAACCCACCGGCCTTCCTTGATCGTATCGAGGAATTTCGGGTGAACGACGATTTCCGCCGATGCCTGATAACGAGCGCCACGAATGGCAATATCAGCCAGCCTGTCCACCTGCCGCACATCGGTGACAGCGGCGTAAGGAATGGCACTGGCGAGCGTTTCCCGATCTTCGGCTACCGCTCCTTCATCAATACGAGTTGCCGCGTCCTTGGTCTCGTAGAAGTCATCCGGCGACACATAAGAAGCCGCAACCGTATTGATGAGTTCGGTACGCTTGCGCTTGGCGCTGAACCGCAAGGGAGCGCCACGCTTGATATCGTCATCGGTGATGGTCGCAACGATGGCCTGCGGAGCGCCCGCAATCGGAAACTCGCCATCAACGCGTTCCACCCACGAGCCGCACATGGCTTCAAGGATGGGCGTCAGGTTGGCGTCGTGGTTGGCACCGGGGCCATCCTTGGCAATCGCATGGGCACGATAACGCTTCGAACCATCCGACATGACTTCGTCGCAGATGTTCGCAGCTTGGGTATATTCTGCCAATGGCAACCGGCTGGCACGAACGGCCTTGCCGACCATGCGCTGAGTGCCGTTGAAAAAACCGCGCTCCAGATTGTAAATCTGAATGACCGGATTATCGGAATATTCCCAAGTGCTCTGATCGTCCCAGCGATGCGCGCCTGATCCGCCGATCGTACTGTCTTTGCGCCAGTCGTAAAGCGGCGCACCGACGACTTCGAACAGCAGTTTTGCCGGAGAGGTCAGGCCGTCGCCATTCTTACGCAGTTCGGAAAACACGACGGCATAGGCAACGCCTGCACCGCGATGGTTCGCAGTCCAGCGACCGGCCGGACGGGCATTGCTGATCAGCGTCGGCTCCGCCTGCTGGTCCATCGTGCCGTAGAAGAACTTGACGCGGACGTTATCGTGATCGTCGCCACTGGTTCCTTCGTTCGGCACAAGCCAGTAGCCGTTGGCGTCCTGCTGGCTCAAGATGCGCCATTGGCCATTGTATCGAACACGCGGAACAGCCGTAATGCGGAAGCTCGACAGAACGAACACGTCCTGTATCAGACGCCCACCCGACCCGTAGCTGTTGCGGTAAATGTGATGGCCTTCAGTCGCGCAGGTACCGAGAATGACCGAGCGCGGGATATTGGCACCATACTGGGTTTCCAGTTCCGATGCGCGGCTCTGGGTCTTCGGAGGGAAAAGCGCATTGACCGCATATTTGAGTGCAATGCCGAATGCGGTCTGCGCGATACCGGCGAGGATCGGGCTTGCAGCAGCCCATGCCGCCACGCTCGACACAAGACCGCCAATCGCGGTGAAGATAGGCGCTAAAAATGGCATGCGACAGCCTCATGCAGGCGCAACAAAAAAAGGCCCGCTGCTGGCGGACCTTCAAAGGCGCAAATTGTCGTGTTGGTTACAGGCCGACCCTATAGGCCTGCTCGATATCGGTCACGGGGAAGAACGTAAGCCCATGCGGCTGTTTCACCGCGAAGCCGGAGCCACAGATGAACCCGGCGACATATTCGTCATTGATGCGGATAACGCCCACATCACCCCGGCGGGCAGAGAGCCGATTGACCGGCTCAAGCTGGAGGTAGGTTTCGAATACGTCCTTGACGTTCTCACAGCCATTGGCGCGCATCTTCCGGGCTGCCCCGGCTTCCGTCTTGTACTTGCCACGAAACTCAGCAAGCGGGTCTTCGCCGGTTACGGCCTTGATGGCATCGGCGGCAGTCATGAGGCAGTCCGAAACGCCCCATTCCGGCGCGATCGATACATGAGCCGTCGCAAGGTCTTCCAACGCCCGATCCCAACCGGGAACCCTAGCCGAATTTGATTTTGAAGAACTCATTCTTGATCCTCGCGGCGTATTCGAAAAGCATGTCACCGGGCGACACAAGCTGCTGGTCCTCATGCGAGGCGTAGCGGTAGCCCTCGCGGAAGTTGTCGACCGCGCCCGTTTCAATGTGGCCTTCTAACCAGACCTCATCGCTTTCTTCGCGGTGGTCGATGTAGTCGACATAGCCGTACCAGGTCGGCTCGGCATGAAGGAAAGCGTTGTTGTCTGGGTCGAAATAGAAGTCGTAGAACGTGACAGGTCGATTTTTATAATCTTCTTGCTCGATCAATCCGAGCTTATCCGGCGTCAGGCCGAAGTCGGCGGCAGCGGGCAGGCGCATGGTGACTGGTTGGGCCGCCGTGCCAAGCGCGTACATTGGCTCATCTATGTCGATGATGGTGTTGCCGTGATAGGTCAGGCCACCATAATCGACACTGCCCTTGCCTGAGAAAAAGCCATAGGTGCCGGTGCCGAACTCGAACTTTACGGCAGATGCGATCTTGCCCCTGCCCTCGTTGAGCAGTTGCTGTAGACGTGCTGGGAAGGCCATGAGTTACCGTCAAACCAATGAAGGGGTGGATTCAACCGCGCCCAGCTGATATCTGGCCGGCATGATTAGAAGCGTTTGCATGTTGATTGTCGGGTTTGGCGCCTTGATCCAAGGTGTTCTTCGCCTGGGAAATCCAGCCCAGGCCGTAGAGAAAACGGGCTGGTTATATCAGCAGTTCGGAGACCAAGGCGTGGCTATCGGCATGATCGCCATGGGTGCCGTCGCATTGGTCATAGGGGCCATCATGTTCAACAACACATGGCTTCGCGCTATTCGCGCACGGCGACAGCGGTGATCTGCCTATCTCGGCACCTCGATGAGCTGAAACTTCGCCGTTGGCATCACGCCGTCTTCAACTTCGGTCGATCCCGGCACAATCCGGGTATTCAGAACTGGGTCTTTAAAGCGAACCGTTGCGCCATTTGCGATGTAGGACGGCACCGGCGGCTCGACAGGTAGCGTGATTGTCGCCCCTGCCGTAGCGTGGGCCGTTACCCGATGAAGACTGTGATAGTCGGCGGACGTGAGCGAAATCAAATCGCCCTTCGTCATCGCCAATCCCACAGTCACGCCGCCGATCAGTAGCGTTTTCCCATTCGTGACCGATGTCAGCGAACCATTCCCGGCCGGTACGGAGCTATTCGGATTGTTCCAGTAGGCTCGGGGAAGCGATTGCTTCCCGAGAACCGTGTAAACAATCGTCTCCAAGCCGTTCTGTGCCTGGGCAAGAAAACCTTCAAACTCGGCCAGATCATCATCATACATTGGCTGGGTTTCGATATTGACCGTCCACCACTCATCACCGTTCTGGATCATCGATATGGCTCGTTCGCCATACCGAGACATTGAAACCGGCTTATTCAGCCGTGGACGGCCAGCCTGATACTCGATGAAGTCAGGGAGACTGATACTCATTTCGCATAGCCTCTCTGGTTCACCTGACGCAGATCACGAGCGGCGCGAACAGCGCCGCCCTTGTCGTATTTCTGAATGCCAGCCTTGAAGGTTTTCGCAGAACCTTCCTCGACTTCGCTCTTGATGTAGTTCTGGAAGTTTCCGTCATTCACAAAACGGGTTTCCGTGATGACACGAACAGTCTGCTGACCGCCAGCAACAGCAGCCTCTCGAACACTCGGCAAGGTGGAGCGAGACGGCATTGAGACGACATTCCCGTCGACCGGACCGCCATATGCAAAACCGCGGACCTTGTTATCGTTCATAGCCTGAAGCCACGGGCCGAAAGCTTTCGTCGCCTTTGCGTTCATGACAAATTCGCCGTTCGACAGCCAGGCCGGAATACTGTCAGAGGTTGCAGAGCCGGGACCAGTCACGTAGCCGCCGCTTGCAAGCCGCAGGCCTGACCAAGGGTCAGCTGCTCCTCCCAATCCCCCTCCGCCAAACAGACTGCCAATCCACTTGCTGATTCCACCGCCACCAAACAGGCTTTCAATCCCGCTATCGATGAGGGCATCCGCAATCTTGTTGATGGCATTCACAGCCGCATCAGCCAACGAACCCCACAGGCCACGACCATTAGCAAGGCCATTCGCCATATCGGAAAAGAAACCCTTCGTCATATCCTTGGCGAAGTTGATCGCGTCCTGCGCCTTCTGAATTGCAGATTCCAGACCCGCCATCGTCCCGGCGAGCATCTTGATGTAATCAGCTTGTTTCGGCGTGAGGTCGATACCATGCTGTTGCGCCTGGTTAAGCATTTCCTGTTCATATCGAAGCGCATTAGCGGCTTCTTCAGTCATTCCGAGAGCCTGCTGTTCAACCAGTAGCGATGCTATCCGCCGATCAGCACCGTCGATGATGTCCTGATAATATTCGGCATCAGACTTGCCCCTCCGCTTACGACCTTTCTTCGACTTATCGTCAACGTCTGTAAGCCCCTTAGCAAGCTCTCTCAGCTTGCCCGCTGCGGCAGATGCCCCGCTTTCAATGGCCGAGTACATCCCGCCGACATAATCCGTATTCTGGGCATCACTGAATGCTGCGGTGACTTTTGCCACGGCATTGGAAGTGCGACCTGAAACCTTTGGGCCCTTCTGAGGCGGGAACAGTTTGTTTGGGTTGCCCAAGTCGGGCAACGTTATATTGAACCGCTCTCCAATCGACTTCAGGCCCATGTTGACTTCTAGCACCATTTGACGAAGGCCCCAGCGGATTTGCTCCATCAGATTGTGCATCGCCAACGCGCCAATCTCATTCATGACATCTGGGAATTCATTCCAGATTACCTTCGCTGCGTTGAAGCCTCCGACGAATGCTCCCACGATCCAATTTACCGCTTTTTTGACATCTGAAATGACATCGCGCCCGAATATGTCGTTGAGCTCATCGCGGAATATATTTGCGGCAATGACGGCTGCGGCAAAACCAGCCACCAGAGCGGTAGCGGGATTAGCAAGTGCGAACGATGCACCCATGCTGATCGCAGCGACCGATACACGGCCCATCCAAGCGATGAGATTTACCATTCCGGCGATAACGGATGGCGCATAGATTAGCGCGAGTGCCGCAGCAGCGGTTGCAGCGTAAGGAGCAATGGCCTTAAGATTGTCGGCAAGGAAGATGAGAGCCTGAGCGGTGCGCTTTGGCCAATCGACCATTTGCAGGCCCGCCGCAGACAGCGACACAAGGCCGATAGTCAAGAGACTGACTGGCGAGATGACGGACATGAATGCCGCGCCGAGACCGCGTAACGGGTTTTCCATCATGCTGATGACCGCTGCAAGCTGCGTGCCCTGCTGCAAGCCGATCTGGAATGCGCCCATTCCCATCTGCGCAGAAACTGCGATGTCCTGAAATTGTGCCGCGATGTTGGCTGTATTGAACTTGCTCGCTGCCTTGATGTTGTCGTTTGCGGCAGCACTCGCCAACCGAAGTGACTGTTGTGCTTGCCTTGCAGCGCCCGCAACACGTTCCAGTCCGGCTTCGGCGTTACTCGTTCCTGCCGCAAGCCGCGAAGCCGCAGATGCGGCACCTGAACTGGTCGAGGAAAAGCCGTTTACCGCTGCTTCTGCCCGTTTTGCCGCACCGGACATCTTGTCGAGCGCACGAGTGCCTTTCTCAACCTGATCACTGCGCACTTCCAAGCCGAGAGTAGCGATGTCAGCCATGTTGCGTTCCTTTCAGGCGAAAGCTATCGTCCTCGCCACCTAAAAGGAGACGGGCATGAAATCCATATTCGTTGGTGTGGTTTCTGTAGGCGTATGGACCGGTGTGGCTCACGCTGAAACATTGGCTGAACAAGCTCAAAAATGCTGGAATCCACCGCCATTTTCAGCTGATGCAGATATTGACGCCGAGTTTGATGTTCTGTTGACCGCGAGCGGTGCGGTCAGGGACATCACTGTAACGTCATATAAGCCCCGGAATGACTTGGGTAAGCAAGCCGTCAAGTCGGCATCTAGAGCTATCGAGATGTGTTCCCCCTACGAAGGTGGGAATGAAGGGCTTAACAAATTTCGGATGACCATAAATGAAGATGGGGCAGCTATTAACCCGTTTAAATAATAAGGGGAGCTTTGCCCCCCTCTCCTCTCAGATCGCGTCAGGTAAAATCCCTTCCTTGCTCTCGTTTAAGAGTAATACCTGATGCCGCCGTGCCAAAGTCTCGCGGTAATCCTGTGCCTCAATGTCCTTGAAGAAGGGCGCTGACGGAGCCAGCCTTTTGACAGCAGCTTCTACATCATCAAGAGACGCGCGGAAGAATTCCTTACGATAATTCTGTGTATTGACGCGTGTGGGCTCGAACTCGCTGTGCAGTGCTCGTTCTAATGTGGGAGCGTCGTCGCTGTATATTATCGCATGAGTGTCGAAAACAAAAGGGACACTGGCATCGCCAAGCTCTCTTACTCGATCCATTGGGTCAAGCCGCCGAGTAAGTCCGATTTTGATCATATCCTCCCCAAACGACCCGATATTCGAGATTATATACACGTAACCCGATCGTGTTTTCTCTGCCATGGCTTGGGCACGCTCGAACTTCGCATGCGCCTCAGCCAGATCCTTTTCAAGCATTTTGATTTGCTCATTAAATGCCTCGAGCTTCGGCCCGACTGCTCTTTCAGCGTCCGCCTTCGCCTTATCCAAGAGCCTCTGATACTTGGCTTCATCTTCTTCTGCCCGTTCCATGTCGCGGATCAGTCTTTGCTCTTCACGAGCAAGGCGCGCTGCTTCGGCCTTTTCATCGCGCTCTTGTTTCAGTTTTTCGCGATATTCATGCGTCAGGAAGAGCTCTTCCAATTTCAAACCAAGATACTCTTTTGCAATATAAGTAGTGTTTGTTTCGTTAAGCTTGTCAATTTGAGTATACGCATTGACGATGCGCTTTTCCATTGCGTTGGCATTGTTCCACCGCACATTCGCAATCGCCGCATCGCATTCGTTGTTAAACGCTCTCAGTGTCAATCGAATGCTTCGATTGGCCAGAGTTTTTCCTTTCGCGCGGCTGCCTTCAACGGTCCATTCAGTGGGGCAAACCACTGCTGTTTTTGCGCTGACCATTGCTTTTTGCTGATCTCGCACTCGGAGAATTGCCGACTTATATTCTTCGCTATCAGTAAAATCGAAGTGCGGCTCATACACGCCCATCTCGGCAAACGCTAGCTTTTCATCGAAGATAGCGACCTCTTTTATAAGGCGGTCATATATTGCTTTCTTATCAGTGTAAGACGTGCGCAAGTCAGACAGTTGCTCTTGCAAATTAGCTATCTGCGCCTTCACCATCTCAGCTTCTTGGTCCAAGTCGAGTACCGGCTTGAAGCGACCTTCGATAGCAGTAACTTTCGCATCAGCTTCCTGTTTCGCCAAAAGCAAGGTTTTCCCTACTTTCCCCAATTTATCGGCTAATTCTGCCTTTTCCTTGAATGATATTTCAGCAGCCTTGCGGGCCTTCTTCTCTTTGAAAAGGCGGACACAGACGTATACCAAAACGAAAGGCAACGAACCGAATAAAGCTACTAATGCAAGCGCAACGAATGGTGACATGACCCCTACCCCTAGCGGAATAGGTTCTTTCAACCAAAAATTGTCGCGAAACGCGAGTCCAAAAATCTCCATCTTGGTTGAAGGTTAAAAGCGGCCCGTATGGCGCTCCTTAGCCTGGCAGCCTGCTCCGCCATCTACCCACCCTCGAAACACGCGCTATAATCCCCCGAAAGAGGGAAACTACATGAAAGCACTTGTGATCGCCAGTCTCGCCCTGCTTGTTCTTTCCGGTTGCGCAAGCAATCGGGCGCCGGACCATGAATACAAAGAAGTTCGCTGCAAGCAGTTGCTTAGTCGGACGGAATATCCGGCCATTCGGGAAATCGAGCGCGTACAAGCCAGAACAGAAGCGGCGCAGTTGGGATGTTATCAGAAGACCTAAACGAGCTTTTGCGGCCTGTCGCTTTTTTTTCGATAGAGCCTTTCATCTGCCAGAGCTAAGACTTCCTCGAAAGTCTGCCTTGGCTTGCAAGTTGTAAGGCCCACCGAAACAGATAACGGCAATTCTTTGTCCGCCCTTTTCTCGTTCAAAAGGCCGGACGCTCTTGAACTGATATCTGCAACCACAGAATCGATGTTACTTGTTTCTGCTTTCGGTACGAACGCACAGAACTCATTACCTCCGATGCGCGCAATCAGGCTGTCGTTCGACAAGCAATCTTCCAATGCCTGTGCAACTGAAATTACGGCATCATCTCCTGTTGGATGCCCGTATTGATCGTTGATCCGCTTTAAATAATCGATATCAGCAATCAAAAACCATCCGCGAACACCTGCCTTGTTGGCTGCATTAAACTGCTGGATAAAACTTCTCCGGTTGAGGAGGCCAGTTAGCGGGTCAATACTGGCTACCCGAGCCAGTTCATTCGCTCTTTTCACCGCAACGCGATAAGATTGTTCCAATTTTTCCAGTTTGGAAAACCAGAATAAACCCAACGGTATCGCGATAAGAAACGGAAGCAATAGACGGACTACAATTGTGACCGCGTCTGAACGCGCGCCGATCACGAAACGTATCCCTGTCGATAGTGAAATCGATATCAGCGCTGCAATCGCGGCAACCAACGCCGTGCGTTTCCAAACGTAACTTGATGGCACGCGCAAAAACCCAACCCTCAGCAGGTAGACCCAACAAGTCGATTAACGCCTCTTCTAGTTAACTTCAACAATCATTCCCGTTTCTTTCTTTTAAACCCGCGCAACAGCGATGCAACGCCATGCCCGTCACTGGCTGGTGTTTCATTCTTCAACTGGTCGCTGGATTTCGTTTTCTGCCCTGCACGCGTGACCGCCAGAATGGCGTTATCCAGTAAGCAGATCATTTCGATCTCCCACGTCAGCATGGCGATGCCATACAGGCGACAATACGCGTCAATATCGACGTAGGAGATAGGGTTGGCAGCCATGCCGACAGATCGCCTCGAATTGAGGTCGAGAAACCATTCCCAGACGTGCCGTAGCTCTTCGGGGAAGTCAGGCAGCACAGATGGCCGTCGAATGGCGAATACGGCCTCACCGAACGATATCAGGTCGTTGGCAAGGCCTTGATGAAAGCCAACTGGTTATCCGCGGCAGAGTCGATCTGCTCGGCAATGAACCAGAGATCAGGATTCGACAGTACGGCACGAACGTTCTCCTTCGTGCATTCGATAGGCTTCCCGCCACGTTCGAACCCTTCCCAAGAAAGGACAGCAGCCACCATCACGTCGATTGCGCGCTCTTCGACTTCCTCAACGGTCTGGGTTTTCTTTGGGTTGCGCTTCTGGTCGCGGATATTGGCATTGGCCAGGCGCCGCTGAACATCGCGAACGCGCTGCGACTGATACGACGCAACGCGAACTTTCATGCCCAATTTCTTGCCTGTGGTCGGGTGAACAATATCCACCTCGAAACCTTCGTCAAATGCCTTCGCCGCACCGTCAAATACTGACAGATCCATCTGTGAATTTCCTGTTTATACGTCTGTGGAGAAACGGTTGATAAACTGCTGGAATTACGGGGTTCCGGCAGTGGCTTCTTGTTCAAAAACGGCAGTCGTAATGCCGAGATTGAAAGTCGTAGTGACCACATCATCGGCTTCGCCGTAGCTTTCCTTGGCCGACTGTACGAGCGCGTGAAAATAGAACTCAGTCGGGGTTCCGGTTTCATCTGGCGCATCGTTTGCGATAATACGGATTGCGTAAGCCAGATTGGTCTTTTCAGCCGCCCTCAGCGCGATCTGGCCTGCATCGAGCGGATCACGGCCACATACCAGGGCGAGAACGCCGGCATCGCGCGCGCCCTTGAGGTGTCGCACTCGAGCATCCGAAAGGCTGGTGAAAGTGACGTCGTTCGCCTCATCACCAAATTCGCCGAGGTTCTGGACTTCACCGACTGGAACAAAGGCCAGAGCCTTGTATGCGGCGATGATAGCGGCCTCATTTGCGCCAGTTACGGGAGTTGCGGGCCCGATAGCAATCGTAGAGCCCGAAGCAGTTGTAATCATGGGTCTTCTCCATATGAAAAAAGCCCCGGATTGGGGGCTGTTAACGGCTCAGGCCGGATGAAAGTTATGCGAAACAGTCGTATGAGATCGTCACTGGCACTTGCCAGTGCGTATCGTCGCTGAACCCTTGCGCGATGTCGGGCGCCTTGGTGATGCGAACGGACAATCCGTCTTTCGGCAGTTTAAGGTCAGTCGGGAAGTGTTCGGCCACCTTCCCTGCATTCTCTGTCGACTTTGTTGCTCCGCCGTTCAGCGGCAGGAATACGTCAATCTGAAGAATGCCGCGCCTTTGGTGAGGCTCAGCCGATCCGACAAACCGGCGGCGCGATGTGTTCGGAACGTGCGTCACGCGCAGATAGCCCGTGGCGGGCCGCTGGAACGCTATATTGGGCCAAGCGACCGGAAGCGCAGGATTAAGCACCAACGACGCCACACGCTCGAATAGAGCGTTTTCTATACTCTTCTCGATCGTCATGTCAGAGCTTGAGCCTTTGCTTTACTTCTTTGGCTTTGGCCGCAACGATTTCCTCCCATCGCTGAGCGATGAGCGTTACCCACGGACGGGGAGCCGCACCTTTGGCACCGTAGTGGACATAGCCCGCATAGTTCGCCGTGTAGCCGAGATAAATCGTATCACCGAGATCAGCGCTGTTGATCACCAGAATGACGGGCTGCAGATCAGGCGGAACCGACCAGCCGGGATTGTCTCGGTACAGCCTTGGCATGGCTTCACGTGATGCCATCAGAGACGCACGAAGAAAGCCTGTTCGCCGGTATTTCTCAGATGATGGCTGGTCATAGACCATGTCAGACAGAAGTTTGTCCATCTGACTGACGAGCTCTTGCGCGCTCTCTTTAAACACGACTTCAAGCGCGCCATCGACCTTAACGGCCCACTGCCCGACGCTTGCGGCAAAAGACTTGGCCATTAATCCACCAACTGAGCGACGAAATCGATCTTGTATTCGGCTACGCACTTGCATCCGATCTTGTGCTGGGCCGGAATGCCTGGAGCATGCGGATACATGATCAAGGTGCCGTCAGGCGCGACGAATGGTTGGTCATAACTGACCTTCTGGCCCCTCATCGCGACGTGCTGCGCTCTCGGGTGCTCTTGCGGAGTGTGTCTCCATGTCTTGGTGACGATGTCTGCCGAAAGGTTCCCGTTTTCGATCTGCTGACGAAAAGCGATGTCTTTGGCCGCGGCCATTGCATTGAACGTTTCATTCAGCGCTATCGTGTCGGCGCGAAGCTTCAACAGACCCGCGCTGTATCGATTGACGATTCTGTCCACGACATCCGCGGGTAACGGGTTTTGCTCTTTGAGCGCTTTCATCACTGTTCGGTCAAATCGCTTGTCTCTTCGACCTCGGACCAGATAGTTCTTCAACAGCGTCGGATCGCCTGAAAGCAGCTCATCACGAGCGCTCTGGACGAACTGAGCCTGTGCTGCCGTCAGACCGATAATCCCGCCTTCCCGCATTCCAGTAGCTCGGTTCACAGGCCCAACGATGGCTTTGGCGGCCTTCGTCGGATTGTCGCCACGCGCCAGACTTTCCGTTAGTGCGGTGCGGATGCTTTCGACCTGGTCAGCGACGATTCCCGACACAAGCCTGGCTGAATGATCGCGTAGCCAGTTTTCAGCAACGACATTTCGCGCATCCCATCGAATAACAACGGTGTGGCCCTCTGGGTCCTTGAGAGCTGGCATGTTGGATACAGTGTCGACGCCGCCCGCGTTGAACGCTTGACGTAGAGCCTCTTCGAGCGGATTGAATGCCGCCTCTTCAATGAACATTGCATCAATCGCGCCGGATATATCGCCCTTCTCCAGCCGTTCTACGACCCGACGGAGGACAATGTTCGAACGAATATCATCCACGGTTGCCATGAACGCGGCGCGCAGGATCGGTTCGTATGTCGCGATGAGCGCGTCAAATTGCTCACGCGGACTTAGACGCTTCAGCATGTTTCACACTTGATAGTTATGGCGATGCCCATACAACTGTTGCGTCAAAACCAACGGGGGCTACACATGGCACTGACTTATTATTCTGACATCGTGAAGAACAAGCTTCACGCTCGCGCAGTCCAGATTTACGCGATACTCATCTCGGCTGCCCACAACCGACAAACACTGACATACGGTATGGTCGCCGATCTGTTGGATTATAAGGGCGCGGGAGTACTTGATCGCCAACTCGGGTTGATCATGAACTGGTGCGCAGACAACGACCTTCCGCCGTTAACCGTTCTGGTCGTGAACTCGGAAACGGGCTTGCCTGGAGAAGGTCTTGTGCGCATCAACGAACTTCATTCGGATCGCGAACTGGTTTTCAACTACCCTTGGTTCGGGCTGGTGCCCCCATCTATCGATGAACTCGCCGACTACGGCGCATTGCGATAGTCCAACGGATGCGACGCAATCAACCCCGCGCTTGCAGTTCGAAGAAAACGACTGTTCCCGCCGGGTTGAGCGGCTTAGCTTCCACAATCGTGCTCACGACACCGCCGATGATGACCTTGTCGGTTGTCGTCGGTTGGATCGTTAGACCCTTGGTGGCAACATAAACCTTCTTGTCGGTCGACTTGATCAGCGTACCGTCAACGTCCTTCTGATCATAATCCAGCGCGACAAGAGTGCACGGATAGTCGGTATCACTCGCGCCGGGGTCCCACGGAACGCCAGATGTCTCAGTACGCCGGATAGCGCCGGTCTGGCCGAACTTGTCGATAAGACGGTTCGCTGTAGCAACCGCGCGGGCATAGTTGAACTTGGCCATTAGCCCACCGATTTCAGCCATAGACAGGTGGCATCAAGATCGCGCAGATACGGCGCGAGCATGCCATCAACTGTCGAGATTAAAGGCGTGAGGAATGCTGCCGTGCCATCGGATTGAGCATTCGCATACTGAACTTCGAGGTCTCCCACCTTCTCGCGAACAATCGCAGACGATGAAGAACCTGAGTTGTTCAGGCTGCCGGGGTTCACCGCTTCCTCATAGGCGGCATAGAACGAGGCATAAATTACCGCCTGTGGGATTACGTCGGAAGGTATCGCCGTTCCTCTCAGTGACGCACCTATGCGAGGCCACGCCCGTTCCTGATCAAATGAGGCAATACGACCGATGAACCGGTCGCCATAGACAGCGTCAATGTAAAGACTGCCGCGCTGACGAAGAACGGCAAGCGACGGCGCATCATTGGGCAATGTGTATCCGTTATCAGTCAGCCATTGCTGAAACTGATCGTCTGTGCCGTAGCCTGCCATGTTCGTTATTCCGCCAGTTTCGCGTCAATCAGTTCCTGAAGCTTTGCATTGGAGACGTTCTTGGCATACTCAATGCCAAGTTCATCTGCCTGCTTCTTCAGCTCTTCCCGCTCACCCTGAGAAGGATTGGTGATTGCAGCCTTGTCGTCACCGTTGCCGGTAATGACTTCGTATCGACCCGCCCAACCCTTCGGCTCGTCCTTTACGGTAACTTCGGTTCCGACCGGGATTTCGCCCTTGGCGCCAAAGATGCCCGGCTTCGTGATTTTCACACGCATGCTCTGTTCCTTCCTGAAAGAGAAAGCCCGGCGCTAAGGCCGGGCTGGTTCATCAGTTGACGACGGTGCTGTAGAAAACGCCGGTCTTGCCGTTGAAATCGGCCCGGATTTCCAGACCCATCGCGCCCATGATGAGGAACTGATAGTTGTCGGTCGGGTTCTGGCGAACCTTCGCGGTCGTATTCACAGCCATGCCGACAATCGGGCGAATAAACTCCGAGTTCGGTACAAAGCCGAAGAACTCGTTCCCGCTCAGCTCGTAAGTCACCGCGATCTTGTTGATACGGCGATTGGTGAGCAGATAGGAGAGCAGAGTGCCACCCTTGAACCCAGTCGAGCCCGAATAGGACTTGTCCAGATTGCGCCCGATTTCCGGCGAGACATACAGATTTACCTTGCCGGTGATCAGATTGTCATCGAGCATGGCTCCGAGCGTCTGAGTGATAAAATTGTCAATATCATCAGAGCCCGCCGTAGTCAGGTCGATGTTCGCGCCGCCGGCTGCCGAGCCAAGGTTGATGGCCTTGGAGAACGGCGAAGTACGAATACCGTAGCCCGAATATCCCTGCACAGTGATGGAAGCATCACCATCAAGGGCATACAGAGCCATATCCCGGCGTATCTTGGCGGTATGCGCTTCCTGATCGTCCGACAGCGCGTCGAAGTTCTCAGACTGCAGCGTGTTCCACTCGCGCCATTCGCGACCATATGCGGTCGAGAAGATCGGAACCGGCGTACCGCGATAGTCATAGGTGACCTTGTCCAGAGGAACGGGCACCTGACCAGACAGCGACCGAACAACCGTACCGGCATCAGACGACACACGGTTCAGGTGAACGAGCTTGCCAATGTTGACGGCCTTTGCGAGCGGCATCAGATCGGCCATGTAGACCTGACCTTCGTCGTTTCGCATGACACGACGGGTAATTCCGTCGAGCTCGAGCCAGGCATCACGCGGCAGAACTGCAGCCTGATTGCGCACAGCGGCAAGCTGATCCTCGGAATTGTGGAACCATTCACGGTCCGCCGAGACCTCATCCCACCAACCGGCGTGAATACGCGAGCTGTTGAGAAGCTGGGAGGAGAAGTAACGCATGTGGTGTAACTCCCTTATGCCGCTGCCAGATGGCCCTTGGCCGCGCGCACACGCACAAGCTGGTCCGATCCGGTGGTGTTGTTGTAAGCCTCTTCGGCAATCGCGATGATGCGCGCGTCAGCGGCAGCGATAATGAATCGGCCAGTGGCGTTCGTCGTGAGTTTGGCGCCCTTGGTGATGTTGGTGCCAGTCGGTACGCGAACGTTGAAGAACTGCTCATCGAGCATTTCCATGCCGATCATGCGGTCGCCGGCTGCCCAAGCATCGTCCACGCCCTTGAGGACAAGGTAATTGTCCTGAGCGATGAACACCTTTT
>NZ_BAABTE010000015.1:0-95601 GCF_040371715.1 Brucella sp. NBRC 14130 | reverse complement strand
AACACGAGATGAGAGCCACGGGATCGAGCCAAACCCCAAAAACGGTGTAAAATGGGCTGAATTTGGCAGGAAATCCGCACACAACCGGAGCGGGCGCGAAAATAATTGATAAAAATAGCAAAAACCGGTTGATTTAGTAAAAATTACATGATATAATTATAGACTGTGTGACAGAATTACAACAGCACGGCCTATTTTTATATATAACTACACCGGTGTAGTTATATATAAAAATAGGCCGTGCTGTTGTAATTCTGTCACACAGTCTATAATTATATCATGTAATTTTTACTAAATCAACCGGTTTTTGCTATTTTTATCAATTATTTTCGCGCCCGCTCCGGTTGTGTGCGGATTTCCTGCCAAATTCAGCCCATTTTACACCGTTTTTGGGGTTTGGCTCGATCCCGTGGCTCTCATCTCGTGTTTCATCTCCTTTCATGTGCTCAATATGCCTGTAATTTCCTCATAGGTCAAGCCTAAAATCGCATTTTTATCAAAAATATTTCACCCCCCTCGCCATTAATTTTTATTTTAATGCTTGACGGCCTTTGTCCTGTCAGGGTAATGTAATTTTATCAAAAATGAGGACTTTTCCAATGCCCCGTTTCTGGCTTGACCTCGCGACCGATGTCGCTTCCTTCCTTTCCATGCTGGCCTTCCTTTCCGCCTTTGGCTTCTGGCTGGCCGTGCTCTTCGATTGAGGTGTTCCCCATGAGCGTCCGCAATGCTTGGGCTATGATCTGCGCGAACTCCGCCTGCGGTTCTGATGATGAACTCGACATCGCTGCGACCATCTGGGTGCGCTTAGTCGAGGACGGCACCGACGCGGACGAAGCTTCTTGCCATGACCACGAATGGACGGACGAGAGCCAATGTTGCTGCCGTTCCTGTGGCTGGGCTGGCACCGTCTCCGAGGCCGAAGCCGCCTATCAAGCTAGTCTCACGACACGCCGCCGCAAGGCCAGCAGCAAGCCTCACTGATCAACATGAAGGGCCACCGCCAATGAAACCCTCACCCCCCACCGTCATTGACGTATTCGACCATTCCAGCGGCTTAGGAGGCACGTTTACTGTCTCGATCCTCGAAGAGCTGCCAGATAGATCGATCCGCGTCCGCGTCTGGTATGGACGCGCCACATCATCCGGCTGGGAGCCGTGGCCTGATTGGGATGGCTATCAGTTCACAACAACACGCGACCGCCTGCAAAATGCTCGGCGGATGGAGTTAGTTCGTGTCGCTCGCTAATCTGGGCTGCTATACTTCCCCGGCCTCTTCATCAAGCCCCAACGCCTTGCGCACAAGTCGCCGAACCGCTTCTGGGCGGCCCGGTGCGTCTGGTTGCCTCGCGGCAAATGCGTCCAGCTCACCCAGCATGGTTCGATCCATCCGAACATTGACCGCCTCCGTGTCAACGGGCGGCCTGCCCGGTCCAACATTCGCCTTGGGTCGGGTTCGAGGACGACGACTATTTTTAGCGCTAATTATTGACATCCTTCATTTATAGCGCTATTTATTAATCCTGACAAGCCTGCACAATCTGACAGCCAAGATCATGAAAACGTTCACTCTGAAAAAGCCCTATACCGCACGCCATGCTGTGACCATTGGCGACTTGGAGCGCCTCGCCGGCATCGAGCAATCCCATGACGCTCGTTTCGCCTTCTGGGTCCAATTCGCCCCGCTTAAAGACGGGGCATTCGACGCCGGCAGAGCCGAGCTGTACAGACGAATCGAAACTCGCTCGCAGGGCGACAACGAAGGTGACACGCCATGAAAAAACTCTCCAAGCAGGACATCGCCCGACGCGATGCTATCATCAGGAAGCTTGCAGACGCCGCTTTACGCCTTGCGGCGGAGCACGAAGCTCTCTCTGATGCCGTGGAAAAGTTCAATGGGCGGATCGATGAGTACAACGAGCAGCTTGAAGAGGCGCGCGGCTTCGCCGAGGACATGGTTTCAGAGATGGACAACTATATGTCAGAGCGCTCCGAACGCTGGCAGGACGGGGACACCGGACAAGCCTACTCTGACTGGAAATCCGAATGGGAGAACGTCGAGCTTGACGAGCTGGAGCATGTGGAGGTTCCCGAACTCCCCTCTACCGACCACGGCGATGCGCTAGAACAAGCGCCGGAAGAGCCAAATGTCTAAATCGACCCGAAACACCACCGGATACATCATAGAAGTCAGCGGGTCGCCCGGCTCTGGCAAGGCGCACATAACGTTTTCGAGCGGTGCGACCAGCGAGGACATCGAGTGCGCGCAGTTCTTCATGAAGATGCAGGACGAAGGCAAATCCATCGCCGAGGCGAGAGCCTATGCGAAGATCGGCCCAATGCTCGCTCCGCACGTTGACTGGACCGAGATCAATCGCGTCCTTGAGACGTTCTGACCCGCTAAATCCGACACAGCACGGAGATCAACAAGATGCTCACGACCCTCGAAATAGTAACCCGCAAGACAGCCGAAGGCGACATTTACGAAGCCACCCGCGATGACGCTCGCTCCCCTTGGGAAATCTGTTTCCCCACTGGTCAGGAACGGTTCTACGGCAGCAAATCCGAAGTGTCGTCAGAGATTGGCCGGATCATGAAAGCCCATGGGGCTGTTCCCGTGGCCAACTGATGCTCGGATATGACCGATGACCCGTGAACAGATGATTGAAGCGATCCGCGCCGTCCCTGACGCCAATTTCCAGTCGGAAATCGCGCATCGCATGGGGATTGATGATCGAGAGTACGAGTACGACGAGTTGTCCGCGATCCTCGATCTTGAAGACCGTATTGAGACCGCCATCTCCGATAAGGACGCGACGAAAGATGACCGCTCCGCTCTTCGCTTCGCCCGGCAGACCTTGATCAAGATCGGCTACTACAGGGTCATGCCAGCCGACGAAATCGAGAATACTTGGACCAGCAGCGGGCGTAGCCCTTGGACATTCAAGCTAGGCGGGGTCGCATACACTGAAAACGAGGATTTCCCGGAACCGCAATTCCCCGGCGATGACGACGCCGATCCCAACGAACGCCCGGAGTGATCATGGCTACGAAAGAAGACAAGGAACGCAAAGCCATGAGGATTTCCGACTTCACGGACGAGCGCATTTCCGAGGTTCGTAGCGGTCGTTCACCGCTCACACAGGAAGAACGCGGGTTCCTCATCCGAGACACGCCGACCTTCGAGGAATGCGCAGAGACGGCGGACGATCTCGCCAAGATGACCGACGCCGATCTTATGGCCACCGCCTACGGTGTGTGGGCCGACTACGCATCTTGCCTGTGAAATGAACAGACGCCCGGTCCTTGCCGTCCTCGCCGCTCTTCTATGCACTCCTACACAGGCAGGTGAGCCGGCATGGCCTCTCTGCCATGGCGGCCGACGCGTGACGTGCGTTGTGGATGGCGACACCTTCTGGAAAGATGGTGTCAAATATCGCCTGTTAGACATCGACGCCCCGGAATCGTCATACGACAAGGCACGCTGCGGCAACGAGCGCGAGCGCGCTGCCGAGGCGACACAGCTTCTCCAGCGCCTGTTGCGATCAGGGATCGCGTCGATGCGCCTGCACGGTCAGGATCGTTATGGCCGGAACCTCGTGACCATCGATACCAGCCTTGGCAATGTATCGACTGTCCTGCTCAACGCCGAGCTGGCGGTTCCATTCGGCGATAAACGCCTCACCCAGCGTTGGTGTAGGCTGGGGAGGCAATAGCGGTGATCGGAACGATGATTGTGATCGAATCGGACGGTCGGCGCAGAGAACACGTCTTGCGAAGCACTCCGCCTTTGGCTGACCTTCAAAGGGCCGTGGGCGGAGACCTTCAACTTGTCCCCGCATTCCGCCGCGTAGCGCATGCCAGCGGCATGCAGAAGTGCTTTGTGCTCTGCAATGAGCACGGGAAAAATATGAACCTGCCGGTCAACCTCGAAGCTAATAGGCTGTGGCAGCTTTCGGCTGGAGAGCCGCTTGATGATATTCTGGTTGGGCCGGTCGTAATTCTCTTCGGTGATGCCGAGTTCATGGCCGCATTGTAGGGGATGGCCCTCAGTAATGAAACGCGCGCCGCTCTTCGAGCTGCGCCACCTTGTCGATGGAGAGATCGTAGACCTCCATGATCCGCTGCATGTTCTTGTCGTCATAGTCTGCCGCGATCTCGCGTGACGACTCGCCGGGCTTCACGTAAACCGGGTAATCCTCATAGCTGAACGTGTCACACACTACGATCATGTGCGTGGCCCCCAGCGCAGAGCCTCGCTCAAACCACTCACTGATTTCTGCCTTGCTCGTCACCAACATTCACCTGTCGATTTAGAAGAGATCGAGGACATGGCCGTAGCGCCGTGCTCGCTCTTCCGCCATCTCATCAAAGCAGCCCTCTGCGAGCCATTCGCGCTCTTCTGACGCCTCTTCACGTGTCACGCCGAAGGTCCACTTATGAAGCCCCCACGGGCTATCAACTGCCGGCACGTGCCCTTCCTCGATTCCGCAATACAAACACCACACAACCGTTCGCTCAAAGCCAAACGGCGCTGCGGCGTTGCGACCGCATCTCGCACAGGAACAACCAAACCCTTCGCCCCTGCGCACAGCGGCGTCCCCGCTGTGAGCATAAAAGTCTGGCAGCGATGAAACTAGCTTCAACATCCTACTCGGACGCACCCATGAACCGCCTCCCTTCATCGGTCCAATCGAGAGACGTTCGACTGCCTCGAAGAGAGCCGCCCAAGGTGGCTGGGTTTACGATCCTGACAAGATTGTAATCGACCAGAACGCGGAGCCGCCGCCACGGAAGGTCGATTTCCTCGCCCCGCGCTATGGTCGCCATGTCTTCGGCGGCTTGGTCCGCTGCCACTCCTGCGAGTTTGGGCAGCTCGTTGCCGAGATGGCCATCAGGGCGATCCGCCGCCGCGTATTCCGCTGCGATCTCGCCGAGTGCTCGTATTGCATCTTCTCTCGACGCCTGCCCCTGCACGAGCACACTCCACAGCATGTCCTTTAGCGTCTCGATGCCCAGCTTCGGCTTATGGACTATGATCGACATCGCGTCGTTCCCCTAGTTCTTCCACCAGCGCGAGCAGCACATCGCCATGGCATGGCTGCGGCGCGCAGAAACAAACAAGATCGCGGCCCCGCAGCTCGTGCAGCGAGGCCATCAATTCCGGCTTTGTCCTGATCCAGCGTCGGTACTTCGCTATGACGGTATCCCGGTCCCCGTCACGCCCTATGACGAACGGATTCCCCCATTTGCTCGGCCGGCCGATATAGACCTGCGTTGCAGTCGTCTCTCGGCTGGCCTCGCGCACATGCCTTACCTTTGCCATCAGACGCTTCCCGCTCCGGCCTAGAACGGGATTTCGTCATCCAACTCGCGGAACTCGTTTCTGTCGTCGTCGTAATCCTCTTGCGACGATTGCTTGCCCTCCTGCTCTTTCCGGGCACCATCCATGATCTGCAATTCGCCTTTATAGGGTTGCAGCACGATCTCGGTGGTATAGCGATCCTGCCCCTTTTCGTCCTGCCACTTGCGGGTCTGCAACTGCCCCTCGATGTAGACCTTGTTGCCCTTCTTGACGTACTGCTCGGCGATTTTCGTGATCCTCTCGTTGAAGATCACGACATTGTGCCACTCGGTTCTTTCCTTGCGTTCGCCGGTAGTCTTGTCACGCCACGTCTCCCCGGTCGCGATGCGAAGCCGCGCCACCGGTTTTCCGTCATTCAGTCGTCTGACCTCCGGGTCAGCTCCCAGATAGCCGACCAGAGTCACCTTGTTCACTGTTCCCGCCATCGCAGGCTCCTTTCCCGTTTCAAACGATTACAAAACCGCATGCCGTTTCATTGTCATTTATGCTGATATTGTCAGTTCTGACAAGTATGGATTTCGAAACGTGGAATAGGGCGCGGATCGCGCTTATAGTGGGTCGTTTTCCAACCGCCTGACAGGATCACAACAATGCCCCCAAAGAAGAAAATCCCGTCACCGCAGAGGCCGCGCGCACAGTACAGCTATGTGCAGGAAGTGTGGTCTCTGATCGCCATGACCATCGTACTGCTGATTGCGGCCAGCATGTACCTCGCACTCTTCCACGTCGAGCTGAACGAGGCCAAGAGTATCACCGTCGCCACGATGCTGGCGATCTTGGGAGTAATGATCGGGTACTTTGCCCGGTCCCGCAAAAAGTTCATCGACAAGCTCTGATCGACTGTTCGAGGACCATTTTTTGTTAGAAGCTCCCCTAGCATGAGCAGTGCTCCCGCTAGGGTTGCTTCGTTCACCGTTGATAATTTTTAGCGCTAACAATTGACATCCTCCATTTATAGCGCTAGTTAATACAGGAAGCAGATCACCAGCTACCCGGAGGGGGTAAGATGCAAAAAGGCGACACCGTATTCTACAGCACTGGCAGCGCCGATGTTCGTGCTCGTGTCGAGCGCATGCACCGCGACGACAGTGTGACCGTGACCGCCCTCTTCTACGTGGACAGCGATGGCGAGGACGTGCCGGGCTATCTCGGCTTCAAGTACCGCATGTGGGCCGACGATGTGCGTCCGGCTGCGGTCAATTAGAACGGGGGCTACCATGAACAGGATCGACATCCGCAGCACCGTGAAATGTGACGGCCTGCGGGCGCGTGTAAAACGTGAGGTTTTTGCCGCCGCGACTGCACCGGCCGGTCCAGATCGCGATGCTTCCTTGGCCTACTGGCATGCCCGTCAGCGCAATATGGATCGCGTCTACTACGCAAACCGCCTCTTCGAGAATAGGCATCCAACGAAGGAAGAACGCGCTTTCGCCCGCGAAATGGCGAAAGTTGGAAACTGGTACGACAGCGCCGAAGCTCGCGCCGAGCGCCGGCAGTTGGGGACGGCCGATTAGTCCCTGCAAAACAGCTTGGAGACCCACAATGGAAATGTCCGCTGCTGCTCTTCCGCCTCGCCAACCGCTCGTGACCGAGAGGGATCGGGCGGACCCGCTTTTCCCCGAATATGCGCGCTACTGCGCTTCCATGAACAGCTTGCTGGTCGAAGCGTCAGCCTTCTCCGACTGGAAATTCCAGAGGGAACAGAACGCGATCCGCGACACCGCCGCTCAGCATCCACTCTACCCCGATTTCGTAGCGTGGATGCGCAAAACGAAGGCGGGCCGCCGTTCCTGCCCGGCAGGTGTTTTCCCTGACAATTTCAATTTCTGGCTTACTGGTGGCCGCTGGTAAGCTTTGGAGGCGACAATGCCCGATCTAGAACCGACTCTGACCTATCGCCCCGACTATTACGTCAGAAAGCGGGACGGTCGCCGCGTCAAGGCTGGCGACTGGTCCGATGGAACAGTGTCATGGATACTCGACCCGCTCGCTATCGTCTGGCACGGCTACGCTGCGGGCACTTGCTCCGCACAGACCTTCGAGCGGAACCATATCCGCGTCGAGTCCAACTAGGTTAGGGATGCACCTTCAAGGAGACGATCATGACCCGTGAGCGCGCGAAGATCGCTGGCGAGATCGTCGGCAACGGCGTAGCAGTTGTCGGTGAGACGCTGGCAGACGCCCTCAACGTGGATACTTGGACGCAGATGGCCGACACGATACCCCCACGTACACCGGAACAGGAGGCCACGGCGCGACGACAGCTCGAAGAATGGGAGCGCAGCGTCAAAGCCAATCCACCCAAGAAGATCGCGTAGCTCAGGAGAAATACGATGAACACGACCCTAGACTATTGGCTCCGCTATAGCGGACTTGTCATGTCTGGCATGCTCGCGCTGGCGCGCTTCTTATGCGATCATTTTCCCTTACCAATGGCAGTGGCTATTACCTGTTCGCTGCCTATTGCTCTCTATTTTTCGGTTCCGTTTGTCCTGTTCAAACTGATCGCCGTTGCGATACTTGCGCCGTTCTTCACCTACCTCGTGATCGGACTTTCAAGCAGCGCTTGACGGCGGCACTTTGAGACGTACCGATGTTTTTTAGACGCCGACAGCCCCATGAACGGATCGTCGCTGCGGCGGTTCGGCTTGATGATTTGATCGTTAGCCAACCGCCGCCCGCGCGGCACAATTCTCTTCTGACAACCATCCATCGCGTCACGGGCCAGTTGGTCACACCCGACCAGCAGGGCTTTCTCACCAGTGCCGGCCGCTTCGTTTCGCGGCACGACGCCCGCGAAATCGCCATCGCGGCCAAACAGGTCGATGGCGACTGCATGCTGTTGACCAGCGAGCAACTATGGTGATGGCTCGTCTAATCGAAGCCCGGCCCGCTTGAGCGTTGAATGGTCTGCTGTGCCCCTGCGCTCCGCTCCACCGCAGACTTCACCCGCGACAGCTCTTCGACAAAGCCTTGGTAGGCTTCCGGCATCGCGCCGAGTTCATCATTGAATCTCGCAAGCCGGTCTCCGTCATAGGGCCGACAATCTTCCAGATCGCGGGCGAGCTGGCGTGCGACCTCTCTCCCCTCCTGCACCACGTTCGACCACGACACGAGAACGTTGCCTTGGATGCGCGCCGCATCCCGCAGCGCCTCGAAGCGAGATTCCTGCGGCTCCGCCGTGCTCGACGCCTTCTGTACCGCTGCAAGGCCGGGCTTGATCTGCTCTACGATCTTCGCGCGCTCGGCCGAGAGCCATCCCATCGCGTCTCCATATGCCTTCTCGGCCAGAATACGGGCCATTCCGGGCGTTAGCTCCGGGCGTGGGCGTTGTGTCCCCGGCACGACGACAGCCGCGCCAGCGGTCCCCTCTGGCTCTTCTATGAGGATGTAATGCGTTCCCCTACCAACGCCTTCGACGCGAAGCACGCCGCGCTTCACCAGCTCTTCAAGATCGCGGCCGGCCGTCGCGGTGGAACTCTTTGTGATCTTCGACCACTTCTCGGTTGTAACCTTGCCCTCGAAGCCGTCGAAAATCCGACCGATCATCTTGATCTGGCGATCATTGAACCCGCCCCTGTGGTGCTCCCAGAACCGGGTCTGCCGCAGGACGTTATCGAGCACCAAGGACGTGCTATCAATCGACTTTTCGAGGCAATCGAGAAAGAACCGGTTCCATTCGGTCAGATCGGTGCGCGGGTACTTCGTCGTCGCCTCAAGCGCTGCGTAGTAGCCCTTTTGCTCCTTTTTGAGCTGGGTGGACATGCTGTAGAAACGCATCGAGTTGTAGTCCGCTCGCGCGAGCGCGAGATCGCAGATGTTGCGCGTGATCCGTCCGTTGCCGTCATCGAACGGATGGATCGCCACAAACCAGAGATGGGCCACCGACGCTTTCATCAAAGGATCGGCCGACGACCGATCCTCGAACCAACTTTGGAAACGCTCGACCTCCTGCGGAACCTGCGAAGCAGGCGGAGCGACATAGTAGATGCGCTCCCGGCCGGCAGGACCGTCCTGCACGGTCATAGGTCCGAGCTTGTCGTCGCGCCACTTCCCGACCGTAAGCGGCCGACCCCATTCGTCTCGGCCGGTCGGGAACAGTGCGGCGTGCCACTGAAACAGCCGCTCATCCGACAGGCGCTCGTTCGGATTTAGAGCAGCGTCGAGCGCGATGTGCACGACGCCCTCGACGTTCCTGTCCGCCATTACCGGCTTTTCATAGGAGATACCCAAGCGACGGGCGACGGATGATCGAACCGCCTCCGGGTCGAGCACCTGGCCCTCGATCTCCGAAGATTTCACAATGTCGCTCGTGAGCGTGTCCATAAGCATCTTTTCGCGCTGCTTGAAGCCGAGCGCTTCAACACGACCGCCTATGTTGCCCTGCTTGTGACGGATGCGCTGAAGCTTTTCAGCGATGCCGGTCTCATCCCAGCGGAAATTCGGCCAGTCTTGAGCCTGCCATATGTACTCGACCATCATCGTGTCCTGATGTGCAAAGGGACCATTTGCGCATCATATAATGATGTGTAATTATATTGAAAGCCCCTCGTCGGGTTTTCGCCTCACTTTTTGAGGGGTAAACATCGGTTTTTCCCCTCATCGCTCTTTAGCACCTACTGGAGATCGCCGGTACAACGGCGCGCCAGATTGGTCGCGAATACGAGCATCGCCTAGCGACTGGACGCACGGAACAATGAACGACAGAACGGTCGATGAACACGAAGAAGGCGTTGTAGCGCTCAACTACTGCGCTCACGCGATTGAAGATTTAAAGCTCCTTCTGTCGAGAACCCAGCCGGCGTTCGTCCAGTCCAAGCAGGCCATAAATGCCATAATCGGCCTGTTGCAGAACTCGGTGAAATTCATCCTGCCGAACTGCGGCATGCTGCTGGACGTAGACTCCTTCTCTCAAGCACATTTGGACCTGTTTCGCCTCCCCTATCCAGTCGTGGCGCTGGAGATACCGTGGAAGACAGAGAGGCCCATAGAAACCCTTGGCGGGATCAAGCAGGTAACGGCTTCCCGCCGAATAGCGCTTTGCTGGGAACCGGAGGCTACGCCCGCTGCGCTTCGGGCCGTGGGTCTGAACTCCATTCTCGACCGGGCACCGCAAGGCGGTGTTTTTGTTCTGCCTGTGGCATGGTTCGATGACCATTCGATGTGGACGGCAGGCTTAGGTGGCTCGTTCATCCCGTACGATAATACCTTCACCCCGGTTGATGCCGACACACCGACCAACAGCCTGTCCAACCGGGCCTATGAGGCGCTGAAAGAGGCTGGCCTGATCGGCAAGAAGGTCCAGAAATTCGACAGTGAGCCTTTCATCATACAGCCGGAACACTTTGACACCATGTACGGTCATAACAGGGACGAGGGCTTTTTCTCGATCTCAAGCGACTCCCGCGACGAGGTATTGGCACTGATGCAGGCATGCGCCGTCTTGAACTGCGAGAACGTGGCGACGGCCGAGATCGGCGCTAACCCGAAGTTGAACAAGGCGAGGATCGCCAAGGGAAAGCAGCCGTTTTTCTCCTACAAAGTGCTCACGTTGTCAGGCGAGCGGCCGAGCGCCCAACCCGGCGACGGATCAGGCGGCGGAACGCACGCCTCGCCCCGCATGCACCTGCGGCGAGGGCATATCCGTAGGCTTGAGCACAAGGCCGTTTGGGTGCGGGCGGCCGTGGTGGGAGCGGCATCGAGCGGCGTTGCCAAGAAAGACTATGCCGTTCGGCCCTTGCGATCATGAAACACTCCGGAGCCGGCATCGCGGGCCGCCCCTTGTTCGTAAGCCGGCCGCTCTTCGACTATAGCGGCCTTCTCGAATGGGCTGCGCATGAAGGCTTTCGCGAGCCGATCCCGGCCGCAGCTCTCCACGTGACAGTCGCACTCAGCCGCGAGCCGATCCGGCAACCGCTCCCTGAATGCGATAATGGCGATCTCATCGTTCGAAAAGGTCGGCGACTTGTCTGCCGGTTTGGAGGCGTGGCCGTGCTGACTTTCAGTTGCAGGGAATTGAGCCGCCGCCATGCTCAGTTTCGCCGGGCCGGCGCGAGCTGGGATTACCCCACCTACCGACCCCACATTACCTTCGCGATTGACGATGACCGAGACTTGTCACGCATCTCACCATATCGCGGCCCCCTCCATTTCGGACCGGAATCCTACAAGGAGCCGTTCGATGACTATGCGTGGTCAGAACTTCCGGCGAGGACGCCGACCTAACCCCTACAATCGTGGTCCGGCTGTCCAGTTCTGCGGGCGATCCGGGCGCTGATTGGGCAGCGGCGGTTCCGGCACGCCGCGCAACACCGCGTCGGCGCGGCCTTGAATGTCTTCCTTGATCGCGTCCAGTAGCGGTGTGTCGTCGATGCGGTGACGGGCTTCCTCCCGCAAGCTCTCGACGGCCGACGATATGCGGGTCGCCATTTCATCCAGCTTGCGCAGGACGTGTGAAGCCGGCATGCCAATATCGTTCGCGAACTCGACCCAATGATCGCGGGTGATGTTCGGCCTGTAGTCCTCCCGCGCCACCGGGTTGTCGGACCCGCGCTTGCGGCCGACGCCCATCGCCATGCGCGGCATGATGCTCTGATAGTGCTTCGCAAGGCACGCTTGGTTGTTGAGATCGTAGAGTGGCGACAGCCCCATTTCGCCTCTCGGCGTGTAGCGGATCGAGTAGTTCTTTCCGTGAGCGTCGGGGTTGCCGCTTAGGTATTGAAACAGCGCCCTGTCCAGCATGCCCGCCTGATCCACGGCGGGGCTGTGCATATAGCGCATCAACCCGGCAAAGTCGCGCCATGATGGTCCGCCCCGGTTCTCGTACTTGAACTCTGGATGGACCCCCATCGCCTGACACAAGTCTTCCTGATGGACCCTGTGAAGCGTCGAGCGGCCATCGGCCTTGATCTGCTGTCGGCGGTCGTACCTGCCGATGCGCATATACACGATGTCTTCGGCCTGATGGAGCGACGACTTCGGCACGCTGATGTTGCAGGCTTTCGCCAGCCGCAGACAGAAATGCTCCGTGCGGATGGAATCCGGCAAGAGAGGAATGTCTATCTTGAGGATATGCGATGACGGGAACCCATTGACTGGCAGCGCGACAGCGCCTCCCGTCACCACCACAGCCATCTTGGCCTGTGCGCCAGCCAAGGATATGCGAGTGCCGACATCCGGGTCATCCATGAGGGGTGCTCTGGGCAGGTTGCGCAGCCGCTCCGCAAGCTCCGCCTCGTCCATTTTCAGGAGGCCCGGCCGCTCGCGGATCGCGGCATACTTGTCGGCCGCGTCCGTGAACACCACCGCACCGGCACAATCGCGCCCAATGGCGCGCAGCAGCTCGAAATAGTCGTTGGCGTCCTCTCTACCGAACAGACGCGCTATCTCGCGCCTATGGGCCTCAGAATCGGGCAGGAGGCCCGCTAGAAAGGCTGTGGTCTCCCTTGGCCCGTATTCTCGTTTTGTGATGGGCAGGGAGATCGACAGAGCATGTCCCTTGCCGGCCTGCGCCGCTGCGATCCAGCCCTCGTCGTAGATCAGCACCGGGCCGTCATGGGTCTTCTCCAGCACGCCCACCTGCTGATCGTAGAGCTTTATGTCCAGACGTTCGACCATGGGCTACCGGCCGATCTCGATGTCGTCCGGCAATTCGTCGCCTATCTCATATTCCGGTTCGTCCGACTGTTCCTCTTCCATGTCATCGAAGGTGCCCGGCCGTGGCTCTTCCACGTTGCGTCCTACGATCCCTTGGAGCGCGGCCGTGCGCTCACCGACGAGCGAAAGACCAACAGCGCTCGCAACGGCGAGGGCGAACGATAGAGGCGCGTCTACGCCGTCTTCGAGCGCCTTGATCTGGTGACGGGTCGCGCCTACGGCATTACCCACCTGCTCGCGGGTCAAGCCCAGCGCCTCCCGGCGATTCCTGATCTGCTCGCATAGGGCGATCTGGTCCCCGGAGATAGGCAAGACGACCGACGCATTGCGGGTGCCGAGCTGTGCAAGCCACTCTTCGCGCTGCTCGATGCTCATAAGCTCCCACGCGACAACCAGCGCCGCGATGTAGCGCGGCGGCTCTCCCTTTTCACCATAGAACCCCCGGAGTTGCTGGCTCACGACAATCGGCTGACTTCCGGTGATCTGCGCAAGCGTCTTCTGTTGCAGGCCCGTGGCGCGCGCGCGCGCCTGCCACGGCGACAGGGTTCTTTCCTTACGGATCGGCGGCTTTTCCGCTTCTGACATTGATATAGCTGACCTATATTGACAACGGTTTCGGTTTCAGACATCAATATATGTAACCTATATCGCTAACACCAACAAGGTAGCTCTCGAAATGACACATTGGATGCGGTCTCTTCCCGAAGTCGATCAGGCTTTCATTGACCAATACGTTGTTCCCCTCGAAGAGCTTTACCTAGAACGAGATCGCATTCGCGATCAGATCACGAGGCTGGAGACCAAGGCTCACATCGCCGCCACCGAAAGATGGCCTGACGCTATTATCTCCTTCCAGCGCTGCTTGGCCGCAGCGGCGTGACGCCCTTCTCCCAAGCCTGACTAGCCCGGTTCGCCGGGCTTTTTTTTGACTTTATTTTCGGCCCAGCCGGCAAAAGAAAAGGCCCCGGATTCCGGGGCCTTTTTCGTCCGCTGCACGTCCCTGTTAGCCGCCGCTGCCAAGGCCGATATTCTGGACCCAACCTACGAAAATGCCGACAATTCCGATGACGCCAGCAATGCACGCGGCCATGAACGACCGGCCCGCGTTGTTGCGGCTCTGCTCGTTGTTCGTCGCTTCCCACCACTGGTAAAGCGAATAACCGGCGAACAAGAGGCTTAGAGCGCTCGCGCCATAGAGCGCGACACCTGCCAGATTCTCAAAGCCCGACTTCGCCGAGTCAGGGTTCAGTCGCGAGTTCTGCGCGGCCGACTGTGCCTGTTTCTGAAATTCCAGCGGCGCTTTCGGGTCGGCCTGCGCCAACACTTCCACTGCCCCCGACAGATAAACCGAGCCGAAGGCGAGTGCCCCCAGATACACATCGCGGGCCTTCCGGGCCGCCATCATGACGCTATTCTTCATGCCCTTGCTCCTTCGCAAACCAGCGCCGACACCATCTCTTCGGCTGATACCCCATCTCAAAACGTTTTACAACGATAACAGCTACGATTTTATAGTCGTTGCTGCTGTTATATCCCTATTCCGCTGCCTGCGGCAATGGCTGCGCCATGTCAAGTTTCATGATTTCGTCCACCACGGCCGAAGCCAGAGACTTGTCGCTCGCGCGCGTCCTGCGCCTTGCCATATCTTCCCAGAATGGCAACGCGGTCCCCTCCGGGAACCGGCGCGCCAGAAGATCTAGTGCTCGCTCGAAACTGACGCGAGAATACAGCTCATCGCGCACCGCGCGATCCTCTGCTTTGGTCGAAAGCGCCCACAAGAGGCGGATGCCAAGGGCATTGTTGAAGATCACCCAGCGCTGTTCGTCGTTGCGAAGCTTGTACATCGCAAGCACGTTCGCGCCCTTGGACGGGTCGGTCTTATCCGGGCCGTTCACGTGGCGCATCAACGCCTCGTCCACGGCCTCCGTACCACCCATCGTTTTCATGATCTGCTCGCGCGATTCCGCCGAGTCAGAATTGAGGACGAAAACCGTGCTCGCAATGGCTGTCAGCGTGTTGAAGTCGGGCAGCTTCTGGCTGACCAACACGACTTCAAGGTTCCACTTGCGGCCTGTGCGGCAGTCCGCTTCGACCACCCGGTTGATGTAGTCCACGTTCCCGGTGAGATGATATTCGTCCATCATCAGGCGTTTCGGGGTTTCCGCGATCAACGTGAACTGGCGGGTCCAATAGTCGTTGTAGATACGCAGCAAATCGGGATCGGACTTCGGGAACGTCATCGCCGGCAGATCGTCCCGGTGCCCGGCGATCTTTGCGATGAATATCTGCCGCGTCGCCAAGAACATGAGGGTGTTCTTACGCATGACCTCTTCACTGGTCGCGGTGGACACCAAGTCCTGCAAGTCAACAGCCATCACACGGGCCGGCCCCGTGTCGAGGCGCGTATGTGACGTGAACATCGGATACTGCGACTCGATTGATTCCAGATGCCGTTGCAGGTTCTCGATCATGCGCGGGTCGAAATCGACCTTCATCTGCGGATCGGCGATGACGGTCGCAATGTCCTTCATGCGGGGCACGGCGTAGCGCTGGGCACGCTGCGCCATCTTGAAGTTACCACGGCGCATGAACTCGTCTACCAGCGTCCAGTAGCGGGTTTTTTCGCTAAGCTCGATGCCGGCCGCGCGGGCCGCGTCGTTCAGATCGGGATCGACGTTGGCCTGCCAGCGGTTCGGCTTCGAATCCATCGAGATGTCGGACTTGATCTCGTAGATGCGCCCGATGATGCGGGTAATGAGCTGCGGCAGCAGCTCGTCCTTCATCGGGATAGCCGTCATCAGGAAATTATGGATAAACACCTGCTCGCGGTCGAGCGGCGCACGGCAACCCAGCGATATTTCGAAGGGGTTGACGGCATACTCGACCGTGTTCTGCGGGCGGATGTACATGACCTCGCCCTGCCGCTCTGCCGGGAGCAGCGCGCGCAGCAAGTTCATGCAGCCCGACGACGACACGCCAACGTCCGCGACCATAAGAAACGGCATTTCGCTGCCGGACCTGTAGGCGCACAGATCGAAGTTCATTCGGTTCGTCAGAACCGACTTGCCCGAACCCATGCCGGCAGAAACAAGCGTCAGCCACGCCGGCTGCTCCGGGGCGAATGCCCTATGAGGCATGAGATTGCCATCCAGCGACGTGAACAGGCTGTCTCCGCTGTCGAAGATCGGCGCAGTCCTGTGGAACGGCATGATGACCGAAAGGTCTGAAATCGGGGCCAGTGTGCCGCGCCAGCTCTTCGCCGTCGCGGTCATGCCCGCCACTGTCTCGGTGAGCGTCCGGGCCGGATCGGACGGGCTGTCCGACACCGTGCAGTCTCCCCATGACTGGATCGCACTCATGAGCGACGAGGCGCGGCGCGGCAGCTCTTCCTCGCGCTCCCCCGGCTCGATCCACGTGGTCGCGACGATATTTGCTCGCACCACGGCCTCTTCGTCCGAGTTAAGCGCATCGTTGATGACCCGCAGGTTTTTGCCGAGCAGCTTCGTCGTGCCATTCATGATGCCGAGAAGCTGCGCAAAAACCTGACGCATCTTGATCTTGCTCTTGTCGTTCTGGTTGAGCGCTTCGAGATGCAGGGTAATCCGATAGGGTTGTTTGCTCCGATTGAGCCTGTTGATCAGGATGTTGAACGGCCGCAGGTTCTTCGGGAACCTAAGCACCTGACAAACTGAAAACTGGCGCGTGCCCCATGCGATCCGACGCATGTCGGGTGCAATTGTGGGCGCTGACGACAGGATTTGCTTGGCGAGCGGCTGCGCGAAGAAATCCGACACATCGCTATCGAAACGGCCCTTCATGGGCGGATACTTGACCGCGCCGGCCTCGTGAGGCACCCAATCGTCCGGCGTCTCGTGGTAAAGTATCCCCTGACGGATAGCAGCGATGTCAGCACGCGCTCCGTGCTCGTCGGGGCCAATGACCTTCGCCACCACATTACAGCGCCCCAGCGTCTCCATAAATGCCGATACAAACGCCCTGTGGGGAGCATCCAGCGCCTTGAACTCCAGATAGGGGTTCATGGCCGACTTCATCGCCGGCAGTTCGAGGACCGCCTTATCCCGTTCCCTCTTCTGGGTCATGATCTCGCGGTTGTTCGCTGCCTGTGGCCGAGAGACCAAGGCGCACACAATCCGCTCGTTTAGGGCGCGTTTCAGGAGAACCGCGCGCGTCTCTTCAAGCACCGTATCGACGCGCAACTGTTTCAGCTCCGCGTTGTGGCGCTGCCGCGCAAGGTGCCTGTCGATCACCTGCTCGGCATTGTAGGAGCTTTCGTAGCTGATGATGATGTTGTGGCCGGCTGACTTCATGATCTGCGCCATCTCGGCCGCAAATCTGTTGATCATCGCGTTCACATACTCGTCGTCAGAAACAATCGATTTCGTGCCCATGATCTCGACCAGTGTGACATCCGATCCATCATGGGCGAACAGGACCGGCCGCGGATTCTCGGCGTCGAACCCGCCGAGATCGCAAAACTGGTCAGCAAATCTGTTCATGGCCGTCATGCGCCCTCCTTTCCTGCCTCGACGGCGTAGAGCCAGTCCGGCAGGGTCACTTCCTTGCTGATACCCTCAAGGGTCGTTTCATAGTGCACCGACCCGAAGCTGTTGATGACATTCTCACGCTGTTTCAGCGTTGTATCGAATGCAGCCGCCAAGGCGGCACTACCGTTGGCCTTTTCCAGCGCCTTGCCAATTAGCCCCCGCACGTTCGGGCGGCCGTCCAGCTCCGGGGTAAATACGATGCGTCTCGCCTTTGGGTCTTCTTTCCCTGCCATAGCGAGCCTCAATTCATCGTTGGCCCGTAGCCGGGCCTATGGTCGTACTGGTGGCGGCGGTCGCGGTCGCGGCGTTCGTCGTGCTCGAAGCGCTCCCGAAGCGTTTCTATGCGCTCCGCTGTCTCCCTCATCTCGGGTAGCGGCGTTTGAAGAGCAGCGCTGATTTTCAGACGCGGTGCTTCCGCGTGAGGACCAGTGCCCGACAGCCGGCCCTCCAGCCGCTTCATGATCTGCGGTCCCGTTTTCTGTTGCAGCGTGGCCCATGCCACCTTCATGTGCTCGCTGTAGGTGGCGGCGTCACCGAGGGCTTGGGCGCGAGCGCTCATCGGCCGGGTGACATCCTGCGCTGCGTTAGCAGCCTGCTGCGCCTTTGCCGCGAGCTGCTTGATCGCGGCCATCTCCTTCGCAAGCCGCTGCTCGGCCTCTTCCTGCGCCAGCACGGCTTCCACGCGCGCCGTGCCCGGCGTCAATTCGTTGCGGCGGCCGGATTTAGTGCCCATCGCCAAGCGACGTTCATTCTCGACAATTGCGGACACAGACGAAACGGTCTGCATCCGCTGCTGGAACGAAACGTCCTGCACGCTCCCATAAGCCTTGAGTGTCCGTTCGATTGCATCCTTGGCGGCGGCGCGGCTCTCCAGCCCCTTCACTTTGAGTGTGAGCTTAGGGTCAACCGACTTGTAGGGCTGACCATCGCGATCCACGATACGGAAGGCGAGCGCCTGCCGTTCCATGAATGAGAAATTCCGCTCGACCTTGGCCGTCGCCTTTGCAATGGCCTCTTGATAGCCGGGCTTGATAACCTTCTCCATTGCCTCATTCGCCGTCATACGGCCATGCAGGACTGCATTTGATGCGTCCACCAGCGACCTTTTCATGCCGGCGTCCTCGCACCACTGATCGGCCACGTTCACCATTCGGTGCACCCTGTCGGTGGGAGCGAAAATGTTCCCTTCGATCCATGCCCGGTGCAGCCCTATCTCGAAGAAATCCGACAGCCGATTTTCCCTGCCGTTCGGCTCTACCAGCTTCATGTCGCACGGCAGACGATGTGCCGCAGGGAAATCGCGCTGCGCGCGCTTGTCCTGCACCTGCGCACCGGTTGCTTCGAAGTTAGCCGCTTCCGGGAGAATCCCATAAGCTCGTGCCTGCTCGATCAACGCCAGCACCGCATAACTTTGCTGCAACCGGGCTTCCGCATGCCGTTCCAGCGCGCCAAGCGGAATGCTGTCGGCCGTCCTTGTCACGTCGCTGTACAGCTCATCGAACAACGCTTGTGGATCAGGATCGCTTTGGAATATCTCCCGACCGTTGCGGCGCTGCGAATACCGAAGCTGCTGCTCGGCCGTGTGACCGATCTGGATGGGCGCTTCGGGAGTGCCGGGCACCGGCTGGGCGGCGGCGTGGCGCGCAGCGAGCGACACGATGTTGTCGGCCAGCCGTTTAGCCTCTTCGTTAGCCGACACTTCGGCCGCTCGATCAGCTTCGCGCACATACCCCTTCGGCGGCGTGATAAGATCGGTCGCCCGATCCCACTCCGCCGATGCCGCCGCAGCGTGAGCCGGCGAGCGCGCAGCGAATGTCTCAAACGCCTCTTTTGCAGCTTCGACTTCCTTGCGTCCGCGATCTCGCATGGTCGGATCGTCAGAGTACGGATAGTTGAAATCGGTGCGGGCGAACTGGTGCCGAAGCGCTTCGACCTCCGATGCTTCAACTGCCGCTGACGACGACACCGCATACCGAAGCTGCTGCTCGGCCGTGTGGCCGATCTGGATAGGGTTTGCCGCACTGCCCGGCGTTGCATCTGTGCCCGGCGTACTGCTACGCGCCATCGCGGAGGCCGTGCCCCACGCATCGGCGCGGTCACTCGTGTAATAGGCCACCGCCTCCGAACGTTCGCGAGAGAGATTAGGCTGCGTAATCCGATATTCATCTTCGCGCTTGCTGATCGTCAGGCCAAGAGCACGAACTGCGGCGAACAGCGCCTTGTCGTTGCTCGTCGGATTTACGGTCTCTCGAAGCCCGGATCGCGCGATGTCGGCCGTCATCTTTGCGGCCACGATCCGATCTTCAAGACGGCTCCACTCCTGCGGACTTGGCGGATTGCCCTGACCGTACGCCTTGCGCATGGCGTCCCGGTCGTCCAGCACGGCCATATAGCCGGCCTCCGCCTCCAACCATTCGCTCAAACCCGGATTGAGCGCTCGATCCTCGAAAATCATCCCAGCATTGGCCTCTGACGCTGCCTGCCGGCGTTCCTCAAAGCCGGCACGCGCCAGATTGAAAAGTTCCCTACGGTAGTCTTCCTCCGCAGTTGTAAGCGCCTCTATCTGGCGCGCGCCAAGATTGCCCGCCTTGACGGCCGCCGCGTCGATCTCGTCCACCAGTCGTGGCGCTGTGGCATGCTGTTGCGACAGCGACACGATGCTGTCGGCCAGCCGTTGAGCTTCCCGGTTGCGCTGACCCTCGATCAGCGCTTCACTAAAATGGGCTGACAGTTCGGCGTCCGCCGCGACCATCGCTTTCAGCGCGGGATGATCTGCTTTCAGCAATGAGCGGACGCGCTCTGTTGTCCGTTCCAACGACCGTTCCGCGCGAGCAAGGGCCGTCCTTTGCTGTTTAAGATCGTCTTCGGAACTGTAATACCCGCCGTCCGGCTGTTGCTGGGGATCAGGGCGTTCCAGCTCGCTGACCCAGCGCCCTGCGGCTTCCATCGCCGCCAAGGCGTCCTCGGCCTCGTCTACCGCCCTCTGGCCGTATTGAGTGACGAGGTTTTCATAATCCTGCTCCGACCAGTCCGCCATGTCAGTGCGCCCCTTAACTCCACATGCGCGAAAGCGCGTATGTTACGACAGTTGTGATCCCAAGAAGTGCCCCGAAACCGAAGCCGACAACGTTGCCGTACAAAGTACCGTTGCCTGATCGGCTATGCTCGTTCTGGACCATGTACCAGATGTTGTAACCCGTGTAGCAACATACGGCGAGGCTGATGAAGCCGAATGCAATCGGCATGATATTCGCCATGTCCGACAGGAATGTGTAGAAGGCCGATGCGCCGTCTTCGAGCTTTGCATTCTCCATCTTCGCCCGCCTCTCGTCCTAATCAGTTGAGACCTTCCGGCAGAATGACCGGAGCAAGAAATACTATCCCGACACCAGTGCCGGCCGGGGCCGTCATCGTATGGGGGCGAGCAAATTGCTGCTGTGCTATCGACGCGAGGTTGTTGCCGAGCGGCTGCAACGCCGCCACGGCCGCTTGGCCGTAGTTCACATTGTTCGCGCCGGATACCACCACGCCGTCGCTGACCGTGATCGTGCGGTTGCCCCGCACCAGCTCGTTCGCGACCTGCCCGGCACCCTGAATAAGCGAGCCTACGAGAAGCCCTGACCACCGTTGCAGGGTGTGCCGATCGACATCGGTGGCAACGCCTGTGCGCGCCTCTCTCTCCGAGATCGCGATAGCGTTTGTCGTGAACTCGTGACCATCGCGTGTCACAATCTTGGTGAAGTTGATCGCCGACTGTTCGCCGGAATACTGGATTTGCCCGACGAGGCGCATTCCGGTCAGCGGTCCCGGCCGCTGCCCGCGCACCGGATCGTAGATCACATCGTCCAGCGTCACGAGGATCGGCGCGTTGGGGTCATCACTATTGAAGCCGCGATCCAGTCTGGCAAAAATCACGTCGCCAGTGCGAGCAAACATCCTGCTCTTCCGGGGCGGCGGGCCTTTGCTCTGTCCGTTACCCGCCGCAACGGGTTCCTTCTTCTCTTCTGGCTTGGCATAGGTGTTGCTCGCCATGCTGACAGCGTTTTTGTCAGCGGCGGCCCCCGTGCTCAACGTCATCAGCTTCTTGATCTGATCGTTTATGCCTGCTTTAGCTTCGGCATCGTCCACCGGCTGCTCGACCGGAACGCGCGTGACATAGACGGTGCGGTCATGCCGCTCCTTGATGATGCGCTCCTGAATTTCAGGCTCCTTCTTTTCCGGCAAGACCGGGATGTCCGGCTGGTCTGCCGGTCCGGTCTGCGTGATAACCGTGGGGGCCTGATAGTCGCGGTCTTCTTGACGCGCACGCTGCGCGTCCTCCTGATTGACCGTCGCTCGACGGTCGGCGTCGGTCGGCGGAACAGGCGTCATCTGGTCGTTCTTCGGCACGTTGCTCGCCGCAGGCAGCGAACTGTCCGTTCCAGCGCCCCTGTCGATGACGGCATTCTGCGACAGCAGATAAGCGCCAGCGCCCACCGCCAATACGGTCGCTACGCCCGCTCCGATCACTACTTTGCTGACCATGAGAAAGCCCCTTCCTTAGAACGAAACCGTGGCACCGACTTCGGTGCCGTTTCTGTCGGAGAAAAACACGCGGTACGGCACGCCATCGAAACGATACGCCTTCTCGCCATCCGGCGTTGAGGCGCGAGACGAATAGTGTGGCGTCAGCATCTCGATCCGCCCGACCACCACGAGATCGCCATCGGGGGCGACATAGCCGCGAACGCCCGGTGCGCCGATCCCGACCGAGCGCGCCCCGCGTGGCGGCCGGCCGCTGATGTAGAACGCCAGATCATCATCGCCAGTAACCACAGGCCCGCGCTGCTTTTTGGCGTAATTCTGCGATCCCGTGCGCTTCTTGATCGAGACCGGCTTGACCTTCTCCGCCAGCGGCGAGCGGCCTTCGATGACCACCGTAAGCGGCATGTCCACCGAGACCGCGCCGCCGCCTTTCGGCCTGAAACCGGATTGAGTGACCAGAACCACTGGAAAGGTCCAATCCTGCAAGGCAACATTGATGTTGCCGAAGACTTCGAAATAGCACGGCGTCAGGTTGATCGTCGTCGGCCGGGAGCCATCGACGGACTGTGCGGCGGCATTGTTGTTGCCGCAGCCATTCCCGTCCTGTGCCAGCATCGCCGGGTTGTACGTAACCGACGCAATCGGCCACGGGAAACCATTGCTGTCCACAAACGTGACCGGCGTCTGCAATCCGAACGCCAGCCTCACAGTTGGCGGCGTTTGCATGGGCGTCTTGGCGGCGTTGACCACGCGCGGGGTCGCTTGCGGATATGGGTCTTCCGAATAGGTCGGCCGCACCGCCGCACTCTGCGATCCCAGCGCAGCATCCCTGATCCGGCCTACCTCGTCCGGTTTCAACATCGTCCCCACCGACTGATCGACCATCCCCTGCCGGATCGCATCAAGCTCTTCCTTCGTCAGCTTGCGCGGCGGCAGTGTCGGCTTTGTCGAGGTCTCCTGCGATCCTGCCGGAAGCTGGGCGCTATCCGGGACCGTGCCGGCAGGCAACGCATCGTCGTTTGGCGCAGGCCGCACTATTGGGCCTGAATTTTGCCCGTCGCCTATCGGCGCTGTGATCTGCACGTCCGTGTTCTGCCCCGCTTGCTGCGCAAAGGAAATGGACGCGCTTGCAAGTAGAGCGGCGGCGGTAGCGGCCAGTTTCTTCATGTCACCCTTCCAGACCTATCATTGGCGTCACCCGAATACTGTCGATACCAATCCCGTTAGGATTGGCGGGCGATGGCTTCAACTCGACTATGAGCATCGTCAACAACAACAACTGATTGGTCGTCTCCGCATTCGATTCCCGAAAGACCACCAACGGAACCTCGACGTTCCAGTAGTGCCGGTTGCCAATGTACCCCTCTTCCTTGATGTTCGGCGTCCTTACCTTATAGGCAGTCTGCGTCACAAAGTTCGACCGGATCGCCATCGGCGAGCCAGTGCGATTCAGCTCGGCGACATAGACGTCCGAGCCTGCGGCCGTGAAATACTGCCGCAGGGCCGAGCCTACGGTCACGGACTGATTGTAGTAGTCGTACGAGTTGATCGACACGGCCGCGTCGGCCGCGAAGTCCACCACGCGCGCTGTGCTGATCTCCGGGCGGCGAAGCACAGAGCCGTTGCACTCCGCTTCTGTGCCACTCTCCCGCCAGACGAACTTGTAGACCGGCCGTATCCAGTAGGTGTCCGCCGTCAACGCAATCGCGCTCGTCGCCATCAGGCCGAAGAGGGCGCTCATGCCGACGATCATCGTGCGATAGAAGGTGCTGTTCATGGCTTCGCCTGCCCCGCACTGGCGTCGTTCTGACTGGTGGCCGCTGGCGCTGGCGCTGCTGGCGGCAAAGGCCCCGCCTCTGCCGGACCTGTCGAGCCTGACACCGGCTGCGACGAGATCAGGCGGCCAATCGCGATCCCCTTGGGATTCAGCGGGGATTTTGCCGTGCGCACGACACGAGCGTAGAAATCGCGGTTCTCCACGCGACGGTCGCTCGAATTTCGATAAACGAGCATGGTCGGCACCGTGACCTCCCACTCGTAGCGCGGCAGGCCGTTCGGCGCTGTCACCACGCCTTGCGAAGTGATAACCGCCGGGCCGCGCTGCTGGGCCGTCGCCACCTGAAAGCGCCGGGCAACGTCCGCGATGATGCCCCATTCCGAAACCGAAAGCCTGTAGCTGTTGCGGGCGTCGAGCGTCATGTAGTCGGCCGTGTTCTTGTTGATCTGCTCGCGCCACGACCACCAGTCATAGGTCTGGATCGCGCGAACGGCCTCGACGGCGAAATCGCGCGCAACAGCGTCCGACACCATCGGCTCATCGAGGCCGATTGGCGCGCACACGCTCTGTGCGTCTGTCGTTCCGAGGAACGCCGTCTCCGGGTACTTGACGAACCGCCCGTAAAGTATCTGGGCCAGATGCACCCCTATGATCACATTCGCGATCACCAGCAGGACGAGGAACACGTTCATGTTCCTCAAAATTGCCTGACGGGCTTTGTTCTCTTCGATGATCTGCTCTTTGCCCCGCACTTCCTATAGCTCCCCTGCGTTCAGGATCGGGACCGGGCAACCGAATACCCCACCGTCAACCACATACGGTTCGATATTGGCCATGGCCTGCAAAGAGTTCCCCGCCAACAGTGTTGCGATCACCAGCACGAAAAGGACCGCCCACAACGCCTTGATCAAGTTCTGCTTGGAGACGATTTCCTGCTCTGCGAATGACGGCGCGACGGGAGCGGGCAACGTCTCAAACCCGAATGTCGGGAGTGTCGTCGCCGCTGACCGTCGCTGTTTCTTCTCAAAAAGCCCCATATCTGATCCCTATTGCGCCATCAGCGCGTCGATCACCTGCGGCATGGCATCGGTCCATCCCGTCACCACAGCGAGATTTCCCGACTTCTGCGGGATCATGAACAGCGGCACTGCTGCCTGCTTCGACGGCAGGTTCGCCGCGAGCGTCAGCCACAGCTCCTTGTTTCCAAGCATCTTGTCCTGCAAAGACTGGTCCGGCGAAACGTCGAGACCCGACGCATCGCCGTCCATCAGCTTCGTCAGTGCAGCGGCCGGATTGCTCGACCTCACGACGCCTCGAATGCTCGGCTCGGCCGCCAGCATCGTTCCTTCATCGCCACCGAGCACGCTCAGCGGCACGTAGCGCACCGCGTACTTGCCACTCAAATATTTGTGAGCCGCATGGCAGTACGGGCAGCGTGGGTCCATGAACATGATGATCGTGTCCTTGTCCGTGGCCTGCTTGCCGGACGGGATGTCGCTGACCGTGAGCAACTGCGGCATGACTTCCGAGAACACCTTGCCGACAACCTGCTTGTCCGTGATCCTGAACCCGTCGTCGGGTTTCGGTCCTGCGGACGGAGTGAGCGGCGCAGCGCTCGATATGGTGCGGTCAACCGCTGCCGGCTGCGGCGGGGGAGGAGCCGGATACGCTGGCTGGGGCACAGGCGGCTGCTGGTAGCTCTGCTGTGGGTAAGGCTGCGGCTGCGGATAGGGTTGCGGATAGCCCTGCGGCACTGGCGGTGGCGGGGGCGCATATGCCTGCTGCTGCGGCGGTTGCAACCGATCCAGCAGCCCAAGGCCGCCGAAGACCAAAATTCCGATGATAGCTATTGCCGCGAACGCCCAGATCGCATGAACGCCGAAGCCAGACCCGGACTTTCCGGTTCTCGCCGTGGTTTCGCCTGCCTGCTCTGCCGCCATATGCCTGACCCTCGTTTTCTCTAGTCCTTGCGCCCGATTCGCCTTTGCCAAGTGCCAGACTGGCACCACTCTCTCAGCAAATCGACATTATTTTTCGGATTGGTTTTACTGTATAACCCGATTTCCGACAATTGCCAGTGTACAAAAAAGGCCCCGGTTGTCCGGGGCCTCCTTTCCGCTGCCCGCTACGCGGCAGGCTACGCTTTAAGTGCTGCGGCGCTGTGCCCGCAGCTCTTCGAGGATCGCTGCCTGCGTCTCGTTAAGAGCACGAATGGCGGCGGTCTGCGCCTTAGTCGCCTCGATCTGCTCTGCCGCCCGCTTGGCGGCGTCGAGACGCGCGATCTCGCTATGGACCAAGAGATTGCGCAGCCACCCAACCGTTGCCACTTCTCCAGCGGTCGGAGTGGGCGGCTCTTCAAGGAACATGCCGTTCAGCGCGTCGGGCTTGAAGTTGTCCAGAACGCTCGGCAGCTTCCCCTTTTCCGCCCAATCGGCCTTCTTCCGAAAGAAACTCATTTTCGCCTCCTGTCCACAAACGACAGTAATTTCTATGCCCACAATATAAGTCGTTTTATCAAAGTGGGCAATGGCAAATATGTCACATCCGACAGTTTCTACTCCGCCGCCAAGCGGCGGGTCTTTGCCGCGTCCGCCGCCGCCTTGGTACTGCTGGCGATGGCGCTCGTTCTCAGATCAAACGAGCGCGACTGCCGCAGCGGCGCATCGATCAGCATGCCAAACGCTTTCTGCGCAAGCTTCTGTTCCGCGTCGGACAGGCCCCAAGCTCCCATGGATGTTGCATACCCTTCGATCAACGACGATTGCAGGTTGTTTATATTCCTGTTGATCATCGCATCCGTGCTGCGCTCTTCGAGAGCTTCCAAGGCAAGCCGCAGCGCCAGATCGACCTCCCCTTTCTGAAACATGCCGCTGGCGAGCATCTTTTCCAGACTCTCAGCCAACTCCTCGATGCTCCAAGACTTGTTCGGTGGCCCGCTCTTGCCGAACGCGCTTGCGTTGGGCGCAATGGCACCGAGCATCATCGCTACCTCTGCGATCACATAAGCCAGAGCATCATCGCCAAGATGATCGTTGTATTGGCTCTCCGCATCGGCCTGTGTCAGCGACCATTCCCGCACGGACGCCGCCGTGCTCTCGGTCAGCAGGTTCTCTTGCCGCTCGCGGCGACGGATCGCCTCTATGCTCGCGCCATCGCGGGGCTTCACGGGAACAAAGTGGTTGATCCTCCACTCCGTCACTTCCGGCACGTCGCCCGTGTAGAACGCCATATAGCGGATCGTTCTCGTCTCGCCGAGACGCTGCCCGCCATCGTGCCGTTGCGTGCCGACGATCAAATGAAACTGGCCGTTCTCCTGACCGGCGAGGTCCGGGTAGCGCACCACATCCTCTTCCTCGTAGACGATCTCGTCGCTTAGCGTCGTAGACTTGAAAGCAGCCTTAGCAGCCACCTTCATCGACTTCACGCCGCTGGTGAGCTGCTTGCCGGCCCAGCCGCGAATTGTGCGATAGGTATCGCTGTCTTCGCCGCCGACGAAGCGGCCAATATGCCTCAAGGTCGTATTCTGGATCGTTTCGGACGCCTCGGCCTCCGAAGCTTTCTTCAACGAATCCGTTGTCTGCATGCCGAACGTGCATGATACGCCGAAGGAGCGGGCCTGCGCCGCTGCGACCGAAAACCCGTCCACCACGTAGTAGCCATATTCGTCAAAGATCATCGGGTACGGCATCTGTGATTTCGAGGGTGAGGCATCAACGATCTGACGCCTGTCGCCTTCCAGCGGCTTGTAGAGCAGGTTGCCGAGAACCTGCTTGACGGCCGCAACTGTCACCTTGCCAAGGGACCGGGTGCTTTCCGGGGCCTTTTCCAGCGACGGGATCATCACAAACACGAGACGCCGGTTCAGAAAAACGTCGCTCATGTTGATTTCGCCGACTTCGGCGTTGAATACATGCCCGAACGTATAGGTCAGCATCGCGGCCGGTTCCGACAGGCTCATGGTCATGTAGCCCCACTGCCGGTAAATCTCGCTGCGTGTCGCGTCGGCCGACTGATTGCCCTGCTGCTGATCGCCTCCGCTACCGAAGCCCCCTTCGGCGAGCTTCCGGTATGCTGTCATCATGTCCTTGGACAGAGCTTCCACCGACGACTCGCCCTCCATCAACGCGGCAGCGATCTTCGTATCGTTCGCGTCGATCATCGGAGGCGGCTCTTTGGGCATCACCTGTGTGTAGCCCGGCAGATCGGTCAACACCTGCTCCAAGCTCGCGCATGCCTGTTTGAGCAGCAGGAACTCGCGGTGTTTCCCTTCCTTTTGCAGATTGACTTCCTTGCCGTGCTTGTCCCGGAACCGGCCAAACCACACGAGATTTTCAACGTTGTTGAGCTGAAAAAACTCCGTCAAAAGCCGTGGGTTATACTCGACGTAACCCATCTCTTGCAGCAGCGTCAGTGGTCGCGGAAGCGCTTTGTTGAGCTGCATTGCACGTTGCGCGAAAACGCTGTTCGACCCCTCTGCGCGTGGAATGAACGTCTCCATCAAGGTCGATTTCTGATCCGATGATCCCATGGAGAAAGGGTTGAACGTGTTCGTCAGTTTGACATCCGACTGACCATAAAAATCTTTTGCCCCCATCATGAAGCAAAGAACGAGCAAGTCCTCCTCGCGGCCGAACAGGCGCGCGATCTTCCGCAGGGAATTGAGCGTGTCGGCAGACGCCTTGCCGTCCACGAGGATCGCGCCGGAATTGAGCGAAAGCGCGTTGAATACGAGACCAAGTATTTCTTCGGTCTTACCGGAACCGGTGCCACCTATAACGAGTCTGTGCGTCTGGAGATCGCGCGGAGTGCTCCACACTTCCTGACCTGCGAACGCGCCTCGGCCGACACCATGGTAGATCATGCCGTCGCCGGGGGCGTTGGTCGATTTGTCGAGAAAAGCGCCGGGGGCGTTAAAGCCCAGAGCGCGCGGCACACGGTATGGCGCATCCCAAAGCCGGTTCTTGAAACGCGAATTGGAGAGCGCAATCATCACCGTCAGGAACAGGATGATCTCCGGGACGAATGGTGCCCACATGAAGATCAGCGCCAGCAGCCCCAAAACCAAGTACGGTTTCAGGGCCTCTTCCGGGTCATTATGCGCATCCCGAATGCGCTCGAACAGCGTCTTGTGCCGCTCGCGGCGCGTTGCCAGCCTGACGACATCAGTGTGCTCGACGCCCTCAAATTCGCGGCGGCGTGGGGCCATACCTTACCCTTTCCCGATTCTGGGCTGGCCACCGCCGCCTTTGCGGTTCAACCACATCTGACGGGCGTTGGACCCGATCTGGCGGGACGCCGTGCCAGCCAGATGGCCACGGGCGCTCAACAATGCGCCTGTGGCAACAGCAGCGCCGGGATTTCCAAGCGCCCCTTCGGTGCGCTGACGGGCCTCGGACGTGACCAGTCGGCCGACGCCACTTTCAACCAAGTCCATCACGAACTCGGCCACGCCATCGATCAGCGAACAGCACGTCGAGACGAGCACGAAGGCCATCGAAACATAGATGAAGAACCCGCCAACGGCCATCGCCAAGGTCGAGACCGACAGCCCAAAACCACCGGACCCCGAATAGGTCAGCACCGATAGGGCGTTGCGCGTCAGGACGTTCAGGAAGTCCATGCCAACGCGCATCGCGGCCATGCAGAAGACCAGCCCGATGATGATCAGAGCAGGCCGCAGCAAAAGCCCCAACAGTATAACCAAGATGCGAGCCAGACTTGTTCCGCCTATGCCGCCCTGCCGATTTGGATAGAACATCTGCATGAGCACGAGCGGCGCCGATATGATCGTCTGAATCGCAAGAACAAGCCACGAGAAGGCGGCGAGGAAGAAATAGATCAGCGGCATGTACGGGATGACCACCGCCAGCACGAAACCGATTGTCAGCAGCAGCCAGCCGATGGGGCTGACCATCTCCACGATACTTCCGATGATGGCCCACGGCCCCGGAATCGACGTGGCGACCGATCCGCCAGCGCCAACGGCCGCGATAGTACCGCCTATCGCCATGATCTGGCCGCCCGATTGCTGCATCTGCGGGATCGGATCGACCCAGCCGTCTCCGCCAACCGAATTGACGCCCAGCATCCCATTCAACAGCCCTGCGATCTTGCGAGCGATCCAGCCGGTCGCCCCGGCCACATCCCGCTGCGTCTGATCGTTGGTGCCGGCAGAGTTGGTCCCCTGCGAAGCGGCGACAAACGCACCCTCCAGCTTGTCGATAGTGTCGATGTCGTTCTTGTATTGCCGAAAGAACACGTCGAGCTGTTCCGCACAGGCATTGAGTATCCAACCGCAGTTGAAAGCCTTGGCGAGATCGGTCGTGGGCTGCGTCCACGAGACGCTGATGCCGCTATTGCCTAAATTCGTCAGGCCCATGGTGGAGCTGGCAAGCAGACGCTGGTAGAGCACCGCATACATCCAGCCATTCTCGGTGTTCCGGGCCATGGCCTGCTGCGTCAATGACTTGATCGCGGGAAGCGCGGGTTCGAGGGCCGCCATGCCCGCCTGCTTCGCTTCTTGCGCGATACCCTGCACGGCCTCGTTGATGGCCGTTACCTGCTCGTCGCCAAGCAAGCGTTGGCCGCTTGCCGGGAACAGCCGCGCTTTCAGCGCCGAAGAGCGCTGGTCAATACCGTTGATGATCGCCCGCGCGACGGCCGAGCTGGCCGCATTCGAGTAATTGCGAAGCTGCGAAGCGATCTGCTTTTCGCTGTCGCTGCTGACGGGAATAAGGCTGGCATCGCCGCCGCCGCGATCCTCGATAGGCGAGGCGTTGACGTAGGACACCGTGACGCTGCCGCACAGTCCAACCGACTGTGCGAACGCGCCACCAGCGCGATACAGCAACATTTCAGATGCGCGCGCATTGTCCGCCGTTGCCGGCGTCGAGACCGTGGCGCTCCGTATCGTCGTGTCGCCAGTCGTTGCCATCGCCTGCGCGCCGGCAACAATCCCGTCTTTGCACAACTCGCCAGCTACACGCTGTTGCAACCCGCGTGCAATTTTCGTGCGAAGATCGCCCTCTGACCCTTCCTCGTCATTCCAAGGCATCCATGCGTCTTCACCTTCGGAGGTAAAGACCATGTTGAACGTCCGGTCCACCGCGTTGGCGTTCGCCATCTTCTCGGCGGCCTTGCGCCACATATTGTCGCCAAGCCCTGTGGACCACACGGCAACCTGCATCGTTCCCATCTGCAAGGCAGAGAAGCCATTGAAGGCCGGGAAGCACAGAATGGCACCGATAGCCGCCATAACGAGCGTCCAGCTCGGATTCATCGACCGGCCGCCTGCTTGACCATCGTTAGCCGTGTCTTTCAGCGCCGCGTAGATCAGATATGTGGCAACAGCCGCGATAACCGCCAGCATTGCCCAATTGAAGACCTCGATCAGCGTGGCGATGATGTCGTAGACATCACCGTTGCCACTACATGAACCGGCAGCACCACCGGCTGGCGTCCAGATATACTCGAACGTACATCCGACGAGACGGCGAAGGAAAATCAGCGCTACCGAGTTGCGTTCCGGCTCAAAAAGGCCGCTTACGTCTTCACCTTCCATCGCACCGCCCCCTATATGCCCATCGCCATCGGCGTAGGCCCGGCCTTTGCCGCATTTTGTGCACGGCTTTTCGCCTCGGCCGCTGCGCGGACCTCCGCGTGGCTTTCGACCACCAGCCGGCGCATGTCTCCCATGAACGCTTTCAGCGCTTCGCCGCCCGGTACTTGGTTCGACTGCTTGCACGCCGCGAGACACCCGCCATAAGCGGCGGCGTCAGGGTTCTGCGCTACGACGAACTCATCGAAAGCACGGGCGAAGACCTCGTACGGATCGTTCAAATACTCGCCATATTTGGCGGTGATGAACTGCCTCTCTTCCAGCCTTGACGTGATGATCCTCACGTCTCGCATGAACGGATGGCGTTCAACGGCGGCGGCGATCTCAGAAGCGTTCCCGCCATAATGTATTTGATGACCGATCTCGTGCACCAACGCGGCAGGCCGTGTCGGTGAGATAGTGATGCTGCCGGCCGCCAGTTGGTGTTCGGCGTTCCTATACGACATTATGGACGCCTGTCCGGCCGTGCCGGCGCTGCGGCGCGAGACCACGGGCGTCAGATTGAACGTCACGCTGTTGACACCGAACAGCGCGTCCTTCGGCAACCCGATTGCACGAGCCGCAGCGCCCATAGCTGCGCTGATCCGGCTCTTTGCCTCCGCCGCGATCTCCATGCTGACACCAGCTTGCGGCCTGTATTTGGCTGTACCGAGATCAGGAGCGCCCTTTGGCTGCACGAGTGCCCCATCATAGGCACGGTAGCCCAACCCGTCGCCGAGCATCTGCACGATGTCGCCGCGCAGGACCGCCGCGAGCGGCGGCTTCTCACCGGTAACTTCCGCAACGATCTCGACCGCTTCCTTTGAGCGTGCGCAGAATTGCGCCACCGCTTCTGGAATCTCCGTCAGATAGAACCGGCCGCCGGCGGCCATGTCCATGACCTCGCCAACGGCGCTTTCCCATCCGTCGCCATGACGCGCGGCGGCATGCACCGCCGACGCCCACACGAGCGCCGCATCATAGTCCCCACCGAGACGCACCAGCTCGTCGTAAACCTCAAAGCCGCGTCCCTCGAAGGGCAGCACCTTCGCCGCGCCCAATCGCGCGGAGGTGATCTGGCCCGCCAACTCGACCGTTCGCTTGGCATGCTCGATCAACCCTGCCGGTGCGCCGGGCAGACCGGCAAGGAGGGACTGTACCTTGTCCTGCACGTCTTCCTTTACCGCTGTTGGCGCGTTGATCTCCAGCTTGGGCATGCCCCGCTCGACAAGCGCTGCGCGAACACGATCCGGCCCAAAGAAGCAGGACAGGTGCTCGCTCACTTCGCTCAGTTTCGACACGGGGCCGTAGTGATCGAACACCACGCCAGCCTCGTTGTTCGCCCGCTTCCAGTAGGCGTCGAGCGCACGGCGCACGATTTCCGCTGGCGGCATCGTCGCGAGTTCGAGCCGCAGCGTCACATCACTGCCGATCTTCCTCAGCCGAACGGTCGCCTCATCTCCGAAATCAAACCACTTTGTTGCCATCTCACGCCTCCTACGGCGTACTGCAATTGTACGGGTTCATCCCGAACTGCATCTTTTGAACACGCCCGCTCAACAAGTCTTCGGTGAGATCGTCGTTCGCCGAAGGCTTCCCCCCATCCGCGTAGTCGATGCTCCACGCCCCCTTGAAATTCAGCAGTGACCCGTCACTGTTCGCAGCCTGCAAAAGCGCCAGCGACGAAACCTTGATCTCGCCTTCATTGTCGTCGCCTACCGCCAGTATGACTTCGTATCCACCGGCCGCGCCGTCTTGCGCTGTCCTGTCGGCCATCATGTACAGCCAATTGGAAAGCTTCATATCGACGGTCTTGTACCAGAGTACCGACCGCCCCGGCCGGATTGTCTCGAAGCCGAGTTCCTTCGATAGATAGTCAGGAAGCGACAGCCCGGAGCTTTCCCCCCGGATCACAAGCTCCGTCAGATCGTCCACCTTGCCGTGCACCGGCCCAAGGCGATCCGCGAGGTTGATCGGCCGCGCCTCTGTCTCATCAGGGGCGGCCTCGTCCTCGATCTCCATCTCCATTTCACGTTCGACGGCTTTACGCGATACGCCACCATCGTCGTCTTCGTAGTCTTCCTCTTCGTGAGGCCGCATCGCGATTCCTTGCCATCACTCGTTATGGTCCGGCGACATCCTCAAAGTCGCTGTGGACCCTTCCTCTACCTCCGCTCGCACGGCCTCGGCTCCGTGCAGCATCGTTTCACTGCTTTCCGCGAGCGCCCGGACGCGACTTGCCGCTTCCACGGCCGCGTCTATAGCGCTGGCGCTCAACCTGATCCTGCCCAAGCTCGCCGCTTCGGCAGCTCGCGCCTTCAAGGCGCGATCCTTAATATCGACCGAACCGTCATCCGACCCGGACGGATCAAGCTCGACTTCCTCGTCCAGCTCTTCCATGTCGCCGAACAGATCGTCCGGCTGCGGGTCCGGGATGTCCTCGTCACCGCTCTCCACAAGCGTGCTGCGGAGATCGTCGTCTTCGCCGCGCTGGTCGATCTTGAACTGCTCGATGTCGCGGCCTGCCATCGCTACTACTTCCCTGTTGCTTCGGCCGCCAGCAAGCTGGCCGACACGGCCGCTTGCCGTGCCAGAGATTCCGACACGACAGTCCGCAGCCGCATCGAAAGTGCTCTCAACCGGTTGAGTTCGACCGTCAGGCCACGCTCTGACTGCATCTGCAAGGCATTGGTCCACTTCGCGTAGGCCGGGCCGCCGCCATAATTGTCGATCAGCGCATCCATCGCCTGAAACACGCTTCCCGCCGTGTCGCCGATCCCCAAAGAGTTGCTTTGGTTCATCGCCGATACGGTGGAGATCGACACCAGCGCGGGTGAGCGCCACGCTTCCGCCTGCCGGGAGCGGATCAACTGGAATTCGCCATCCACCGTCCCGGACTGCGCGGGAAGCGGCTTAGCTACCGCGAAGCCGGCGAGCTGCTGGATGACCTTTGCCTTTTCGGCTGCCGATCCGTTTGCAAGCAGGACCGACGCATCCGTCGACGCCGGGTCCATACGTGCGGCGGCCTGACTTCTCGCATCCGGCACCGCGCCCGGCGCTACGTCGAGCGATTTGTAGATGGCAGAACCGCCCGACTTGTAGCCGGACAGCGCCGATGTGACCTTCTGCTGAAATCCGACCGTCGCGCAGGCGTTCGCGCCCTGTCCGCTCTCGTAGCTATACTGTTCCTTGATCTCAACGATCCGCTCATTACGGATTTGTTCGTTGACTGTGTTCACATAGGCTTCGTCGGCCTTTTTCGTCGCTTCCTGTTTGCGCGACTCTTCACCCGACTTCTGCCTGTTCACAACCTTGAGCGCGCCAAGAAGCTGCTCCAAGGTTAGCGCACCCTCTCGCGAGACGTTGTGTTCGAGTTCAATCGTCCGGTTGATCAGGTTCGTTTCCGAGATTTCGTGCTGTCGCTTCCAGAAGTCCACGTAGTAGCAGGTTGCCGCCATGGCGAATGATGGCGTCAACATCGTTACGGCGAGGGCAGCGAGACCGATCTTATTCATCATGCGTCTCCCTGCCCTACTGGTTCAATGCAGCGCGCTGGCTTCCGCCATCACGCACCTCGACCGGCGCGATCACGCGATCCTTGCCGGTTATGATGTCGTTGATCCGCGCCAGCGCGTAGCCGGACAGCGCCAGTTCGGTGCGAGCCGTCTCCTTTACCTGATACGCCAGCAAGGACACGTTGGCCGCCTCCATGCGAACCGCGTCGAGCAGCGCCCCGCGCAGCGGCTGGTCCGCCATCGCGTTCGCCCACTTTTCGCCGCCGTCATCGCCGGTCCAGTGGTTGACCATTTCTTGAAGCTTTGCGCGCGCGCCGCCACTGTCATTTTCCGCAGCAATAGACGACATGATCTGCACCGCGAGCGACCGCTTCACATCGTCGCCGTGCTTTCTCAAGGTGGCAACCTGCGTTTCAGCGGCCGACATATTCGGCTTTTCGAGGGGTGGCCCGGCCACCATGTCGATGTACCGCTGCGCCTCGCCGCTGTTTCCGTTGAACAGCGCTTCGGCATCGGTCGCACCGCTGCCTGTCGCTAGCGCAGCCCATGGACGCGGTGATCCCCATTCGCCGGGCCGAAATTTCGTGCCGCTCGCAAGGCCCCTTGTCCTGCCCTGCTCCGCTTGGTTGGCCTGATAGAAGCTCTGGCTCTTCGTAAGCAGCGTACAGGAATCGTACCCTATAGCGCTGTAACGCTCTTTCGCGTCGGCGATCTTGTAGGCCAATCGCTGCGTCGTGTTCGCGTTCGCTGCCGCTTCGCGCGATTTGGCAATGACCGTCGCCGACTGCTGGCCAGACCCCGATTCCTGCCGCGTCACCACCTTGAGCGCGCCAAGCAACATCTGGCGTTGCCGCAGCTCTTCGGTGATCAGCAATCCCTCCGACTTGACGATCTGCGCCGTCACCTTCGCTTCCAGCTCTTTTGTGCGGGCAATGACCTCTGCCGGCACAGCGCAGATCGCCGCACTCGCGACCTGTGGCATCAGGAACGCCGGCAGCGCTGCCCCGGCCAGAAGCAAGACCTTCGTCAGTCTCATTTATCGCCTCCCATACCGGAGATAACCACGCCCATCATCGCCGAGCGCGCGCCGGACGTTACCGTTGCCCGCAACCGCGCCTTCACCAAATTGATCTGATCGGACGCGGTTGACACATCGGGATTGATAGTCGGATACGGCGCGAGCACATCGATGTAATCCGCCGCTGCGACCGCCTCCGCCGCGCCGTACGTCCGGTTGACCAGAAAAGGAGCGGCATTGCTGTCGCCAGCATCGCGTGCGCTGCGCGCATCCGACTGGCAGTATGTTGAGCCGAGCTTTGCCTGCTCAACGTCCGTGCAGTAATAACCGACGCGCTTGAGGATTGAGTTGCGGGCCACATCCGCCGCATTGCCACCGCGAGAGATATAGCCGCTTTCAGCACTGCTGAAAGCCTGACGAACGCGCTGCTGGCTGTTCGACACGCCAGTCAGGCCCTCTCTCGAATAGGCCGTTAGGCATGCAGAGTCGCCCTGCCCCGTCTCATAGCTGTAGCGCTGTTTTGCCTCGGCGATCTTGTAGGCCAGCTCTTGCGTGTTCTCCGCATTAGCCATCGCCTCGGCGCTCTTCTTCGTCACCTGCTGGGTCTGCTGCTCCGACGCGGATACCTGCCGGTCGTACACTTTCAGACCGCCAAGAAACCGTTCAAAAGACAGTGCCCATTCCGTGATTGTCGCGTGCGCGGGCGAAGCCGCTGCCACGGACGACACTGCGGCGATGATCAGGAGCTTTTTCATTTGAAAATGTTCCCGAACGGAGAGCTGTTATTTTGCGGCTGCGTACCGGTGCCCGGCAGTTGCTGGAACTGCGATCCTTCTTGTGGGCCGGGCGGCGTCACCACCGGATTGCTGAACTCGCCCGGCTGGTTCGTTACCGATGCCTGCGTAAAGTCGTACTGCCCCATCCCCGGAAGGTCCGGGATGTTCAGCGACGAAATCGAGGATGAACCCGAACCCAGCAGATCGCCCATCTGTTGACCAACGAGAGACTGGAAATCGAACATCTGCCCGTTGATATTGCCCACGATCTTTTGGAGCTGTTCGTTCAGGATTTGGCATACCTGCTGCTGGGCTTGCTGGATCACGTTGTTGATCAGGCCGCTTGCGGCGGCGCTGAAATCAAAGGACGTGGGGATCAGGTTCGACAAGTCGAGGTTGGTCAAAAGGCTTGAACCGAGACACGAGTTGACGCCGTTGAAGAACTGCGACGAGTCCACCTTCGCGGCATCGAGCAATGCGAGCTGCTTTTGAACCGCCATGTCCGCTGCCTGCTGGATGGCGCAGCCGCCAGCTTGCGCGTTCGCCGGACTGACATTCGCCATCCAAGCTGTGCCGGCTATACCGGTCGCCAAGGCGATACCCAAAAGACCCTTCTTCATCTCTCATGCTCCCTTAGCGTTCGAGCCTAGCGTTCCCAGCTCGCGACGGCCTTCAAGGCGATTTTAACATTCTGCTCATCTATCATAGTCGCCAGAGCATCCGAAGCGCGTGACGACGCTGCAACCGCATTCGGATTGTCCGCCCGCTTCTGGCTCCATTTCCAGAATAGGTCGTTCAACGTCGCGGCTGTCAACGCCGCATGCTCTGCGCTCGCCATCTTCGTTGCCTTCCCTTACGGCATGCCTCGAACGATTATGAAATCACTCTCAGAAATACTGCAAAACACATGCGTTTGCCAACCCCTCCCCGTTCTCGGCCACCGAAGCACGCCAAGCCCTAAAAATAAGGGTTTTCCCAGCTTTTCCGGCTATTGAAGCCGGTGCTGGGACACAAATTTTGTGAAAATCTGTACTATCGACGGATGCGACAGCGACAATTTCCGGCCGGATGCCCATTTTCGGAAGGCGTTCGCGACCAGATCGCAGTCTGGTACGGTTCCTGTCGCGGCACGGATCACGATCTGCCTCCAGTTGGTGAAGTAGATCGATCCTTTCACCGGGAATGACTGTGCGTCAGGCTCGTTTTGGGCCGGCGTTTTGCGATTATCACCCTTTCGATCCTTATTAAAATATATAGATTCAGCTTTCTGGCGGCTTTTCTGGCCACCCCCCCCCACCGGGCCAGAGCCGCCTTTTCCGAAGATTTTAGCGCGCAGGAAGTCGCGGAAACGCAGCAGCAGCGGATTCGTGATGACAATACGCGACGGCAAACCCTTCGAGCGGCGCGAATGGACCTTGATCCATCCCAACTTGCGCTCCAGTTCGCCGAGATAGTAGTTCACGCTGGCTCGCGAACAGGCCGCTTCACGCCCAAGAGTTTCGCGAGCAGCCACGCATTCCCCCAGATCGCGGGCAGCAAACCGGCAAAGCGCCTCCAGCAGCGTGTACATGCACTTCGTCGCCAGCTTCGCCGTTGCCAGCTCCTCGCATAGCTCGCTCGGTAACTGGCCTATAATCCGACCCAGCCGGAGGCTCCGCTCGTGCAAGAGATCACGAGTTGGCTCGCCGGGCTGTTCCGGGCGCTCCGCCTCCCTGCGGCGCGCCGACAAGATACCCAAGGGCAGAAAGCCGATCTTCTTTTCGGGAAGCCTAAAAGCCGATTTTCCAGATCGGTCACGGCGAAGCCGCTCGATCTCTTCGGATATGAATTGGACCCCATCATCGTCCAGCCGCCCATCGCCATAATCGCGATAAGCGGTCGTCAAAAACTCATCTAACTGCTGGTTGCTGCATGTTCGCAGATAGCTCGAAACCGTGCCTCTATCGAGGCCGTTCGACACAGTGTTTCGCATCTTTTTCCCCTCTGACGAGGAGAGCACCGACCGCTTTTTTTGAGGCCAGCAGGCTTGATTTCCGGGCGCAAAAAAGATACGTTCACTCACAACGTGAATGTCCGATCTAACTAGGCCACCCTCCGGTTTCCAGATCGAAAGAGGCCAAATGGATGTTCAAGTCTCGCTAGCTTGCTCTAGCAATCGTACCAAAAAAGCCGTCTCCTAGTGGTCTTGGAGAGGCTTTTTTTTTGCCCTCATTCGATCTCCGTTCCAGTTTCAACGTGCACGCAACGTCCTGCGACTCGTTTCGCAAAACAATTACGTGCGTAGGAAGACAAACAATGTCGAATTTGTCAAATTTCGCCATTGTCTCTTCATCCTATAGACGGTGCCGCCGCACTGGCGCGGCGACTGTCCGTCCGCGTCTGGTGCTCGACATCCGTCGATACTGACATAACGCTCTCGACAGCCGCCCGCAGATCAGCCTCGGCCACAAGCTTGTCGGCCAGCGCGCGAGCTTCCATCTCCAATATTTCGTGACAGGCGACGTAAGCTCCCTTCAAGCCGATCACGTTGTCGGCGGCATCGTCACGCGCGGCAGAGCAGAGGAAGTTTGCAATGTACTGCTGATCGGTCAGCTCCTTGCCAACCGTGCTATGCCGCACCCGCGTCCTGTAGAACGGAGCGTTCGTCCAATCTGCCGCGACATTGCCCTTGGCGCAGGCGCGGTTTCCGCTCTTCACTACAGCGAGCATTTCGCCACGCGCGCCCGAAGGTACGATGAACGCGCCCTTGTCGCTCATGTAGCGCGTCAGGTTGACCGCGCCGTCCACGTCATTGTTGAGGTAGAACGTCACTTTCGCGTCGTCCTTCTCTTCCCTCAACCGCAGGGACGTGCGGCATGTCTGGCCGTCGCCGAAAGGGTCACTCCCGATGAAGAGACCCATGTTCACCACGCCCATAGCACGGACGCTCTGGACCAGATCGACGCGCATCGCGTCGAAACGACCGGCAACCATATTCTCGACCCAGCTTGCAAGCTCTGGCGGCTCTCCCTTCTTCCCGGCCAGCTTTTTTGCCATTGCCGCGAACTCGGCTGGCACGGCCGTGTCGGATAGGCGGCCGAGCAGATCAGCGGAAATCGCCTTGATTGTGCTGGCCCGGTACGTCTCCGTGGCTGCTGGCGAGCATGTTATCATCTGCGCCGCAGACGACAGGAACGACCTGATCCTCTCTTCGTCGGCAGGGACAAAGGCGACACGGTTGCCGACACTCGTGGTCAGCTTCTCCATGAGCTTCTTCGAGGCGTCCTTCTTCAAAAGGTAGCAGTGCCGGATCGCGCCGTTTTCGTCGGTGTACATCGCTTTCTCGCCGACACGCTTGCCGGCGAGCGTTGCGACCGCCGAGAACAGATTGCCTTCGAGGGTCATCATCGACCGCTTGACCTTGCCACCAGTAGCGCCCTCGAAAACGGCGCGCATCGTGGCGGCTTCCACGCACTCTTCCTGATACAGTGCGACCTTCTCCATGTCGCCAAACGGAGCGCCGGCCGGCAACGTTTGATCGACACGCGACAACTCGTCGGCGATAGCCGGAGACCAGATGCCGGCGACCTCCTGCATCAGGCCGAAGCCCGCTCGGCCGGTCACAGCGCGGCGGATGCACCACGGTTCGTCGCCCGCTGCCTCATAGGCCGCGTAGATAGCGGCCATCGTCACCATGAACCCCGTTTCCTGCCCCGGCACAGCGAACGACAGCTTCCACGATCCCAGATTAAGCGGCTTGCTTTCGTCAAAGGTTGCGGCCAGCAAAACCGCAGGGATCGACACGTCCTGATCGGCGTAAACGGTCCCGTCGATCAGATCGCTTGCCGCATGGAATAGCGTCGTCTCGCGAACATTGCCGATGACCGCAGGATTCAGATCGAGGATCGCGCCGGGTTGTAGCAGGTGGGCGTGGTCCTTGAGGAAAAGCGCTTTCTCGCCGGCTTCGACAACCTGACGCTCGAAACCTTTCAGATCCTTTGCCTTCTCCTTCAACTGCGCGCGCCGGGCGAATATCCCGTCCGCTTCCTCCGCAGCCCGCTCTACCGCTCCCATCGAGCGCAGATCGTCCGTGCGGAACATCACACGGTCAAAAATCTCGTCCGCGAAAGAGATCGGCATGCCCGGCGTGCCGGGCGCAATCTCTTCCAGTCGCTCGACAATGCTCATCACCCGGCCGGTTGTCGCATGGTCGGTGAGAAGATCGATGCCGCGATTGACGGCAAGGCCGATGTCTTCGCCGCGCAACGGCTTCACTGTTTCGAAATACTCGACGCGATTAAGCACGAGCGGCCGCTCCGACATCTTACGGGCGTTCTCGACGCCGGCAATCAGACGTTTTTCGAGCTTCACCCTCGCGCGCCAGTCGTACTCGCGCAGGCGCAGCGGGTTCTCGCCAAGCGCATCAAGTATGGCGACCCGCGTGCTGAACGCATTGTCCAGCTCGCTCATGATCGCCTGCTGTGTCCGCGTCGGAAGCGCTATCATACGACCCATCAGCTTCTCGGCGAAGCCGCGCGGGGCAGTGCCGTCCTCGATCAGCTTCTCGATGTCGGAGTCGAGCTTGATGTCAAGCGTTTCAGCAATGTCCGGGTTGTTCTGTAGGTACTGGTAGCAAACGACCTGACCCACCTCATTCAAGAGATCGAGCGATTCCTTGATGTTCGACTCGTTCTCGCGGGTAGCGGTGCTCGCGGCCGTCAGTGAACGGTTCTTGCGGTTGAACAACTGCGCAAGTCGGTCGGAAGACGCGAGGCCCTGCATGGGCACCGTGTAGAGCGGCGACGACACTTGGCCGACGCGATTGACGCGGCCGTCGATCTGCCGCTCCTGTGTCACGTCGCCTTGCATCTGCGCCTTGATCATCTGGCGGCGGCGGATGTCGAAGCCGTTCGCTGGTGACGAATGTACCGAAAGGCCGACAGCCGCCGACTGGTTGATGACCAGCACGTCAGATCGACCGTTGTTGAACTCGCGAACCACGTCCTGTTTCAGCGGCTTGCCGCGTCCCATTACGCGGAATCCCTTCTCGTCCGGTCGAACCATGAACGACCGGCCGGTGATTTCGCCCAGCGACAAGCCATGCTTTTCGAGCGCGACGGCAAGATCATCGATCACGCAAAGCGACAACATCGCAAAATCGTCGCGGTCCACACGGGCGTTGAAATCGGCCAGCCAGTCCTCGTACTCGACCAGCCGCCTTTCCTCCATCACGCCGAAGCCGTCGCACTCCTTCACCGTCAAAAGCCTGTCGGCCATGCGCTTCACGACATGGCCCAGATGCGGCTTTTCGGGGAGCACTACGCCGGAAGCCGAGATGCGCGGTGTCTCACCGTCCACTTCGGTCTCCGCCAGATTCGCGGCGACAAGATCGGCTACAAGCGCATCGCCCGTATTCGCGACGGCGACTACGGGCTTGTGCCCTCGCGCCAGCGCTTCCATCACCATGTCTTCCATGAAGACCCCGTTGATGGAAAGCGTCAGGTAGTTCGACAGATGATGGAACCGCGAGGCCGGCGACTGAATGTGAACATTCACGTTCCCCAACGCCTTCTCCCGCTCCAACTCATCGCGAACGTTGTCGCGGATGTCCGACTTCATCTCCTTTTCGCGCTCGCCGGCCCAATCCTTGATCTCGCGACCAAGGCGCAGCAATTCGGCCATCCGATAGGCAAATTGATCGACCTTTTCGAGCACTTGCGAGTAGCGGATAGGCTCGATGTCTTGGAGCGTCACGACTTCGCGCTCCACATCCGTATTGTCCAGCTCGCGCGCGATCAGCGACCCGCCGCGCGCCATCTCGTAGGAAAGTGCTTCCTGTAGTGCCAACGGCTCCTTTTCGATCAGTGAAATCAAAACCTCCGTTGGCATGCCCAGCGCCGGCAGCGCCGAGCCGTACACGCGCAGGTTCTTCGCCCCTTTCAGCGCGGTTCCCGACGCATAGACTGTGGTGCCGTCGCGAGCTTTCACGGCTTCGACCAGCCCCGTCAGCAGCTTGCCGACATTCGACGTTTCGCCCGCCGCGCGGTGCGACTCGTCCATGATCAGCAAAGGCGGCTGGTCAAGCGAAGCTATCCATTTTTCGATGATGGCCAGCTTCTCTTGCCGCCCGGCCGCTCCGAGCTGCGAATAGGATGACAGCACAAGGTTCACATCTGCGCTGATCCCGGCGGCGATCTTCTTCTTCGTCTCCGTCGAAGCAGCGAAAATGACGCCGGCACCTTTGCGCCGTTCGCCCTCGAACTCCGGGTCGAGGATCGAGGCGGAGGGCGAGCTGTTCATGATGAACGGCCGTACGACATCCGGCAGCTCGGCGGCCGGGCGGCGAAGCACCGTCGCCAGATCGCGGGCAACAAAGTCTGTGAACAGCGACGGGTTGTCCGTGAAGAATATCACCGGACGATCTTCCTTCATGGCCGCGCGCGCAAGCGCGGCGAGTTGCCGGCCTTTTCCGACGCCCATGAGATCGCCGATGATCACGGACTCCCCGCGCAGCGCGGCGTGGAGCGAAAGGCCGACACCATCGACCTGTCCAGCGTGGAGCAGACCACCAAGGTCCGCCTCGTCCACCCCAAGGCTCTCAGCGACAAACTTGTCGATTGGGCCGCGCCGCCGCTCAAGATCGGCGAGCGCCGCTGCGACAGGCTCCGCAAGCGCCTTTTGGATTTTCAGGTTCGGGCCGCCCACCTTCGAGGCAGGCTCATACGTGATCTGGAACGGATCGTTCTCGATCACAATGTCATCGAGCAGGACATCCGGGCTTGCGAGGAACACGGCTTCCTCGTCCGGCTCTTCTGGCTGCTCGATGACATCCGGCACCTGCGTCGTCTCTGGCACGTCCGGTTCGCCAGCAGCGCCAGCGACGGCCGGGGTGGTGCCAGGTGCGACTTCCGTTGCTGGGAGAGGGGGCGGAGGCGTAACCGTCTCCGCCCCCTCTCCCGCCGTTTGACCGGGGCCGGGGGGAGGGCTTTCCCCGGCAACGGCCGAACTTGGCGGCGGTGGCACTGGCGTAGTCGTCGCTGGGCCAGAGGGCGCGACTGGTGTTGCCTGACCCGGCCGCGCCCCAGCCTGTGTGGCAACGCGGCGCGCAGAAACCCCGCCGCTCCACCACCGCCGTACCTTTTTTGCCGGTGCAGGTGGCTGTGCTGTCGCTTCGGGCGTCGGTGCAGGCGCTTCGCTGGGGGAGGCACGGGAAGCTCCGCTTCTCGCGTCGAGCAAAGCGGCCATTTTCTCGGTCGTAGCATCCGCCCACGCGAACAGCTCGTCCGTGCTTCGCAGGACCGGCAGCTTGTTCGGCAGTTTGGCCGCTTCGGCCGCCGTTAAGGGGGTCTGCCGACGCGGGCCAACTGCGTACAGCAGCACCGGGAACTCGGCACCCGACTTCCGGTATAGCTTGCCGTCCAGAGCCACCGCGCCGGCGACCTCGAAAGTCGCGTTCAGATAGTTGTTGAAGAAGCGGCGTGCGCCGTCCAGTTCGCCTTCCTCGATCATCTCCGCAGGAAGGACCAAGAACGCCCTTCCGTCATCTCTGAGCTGTTCGAGGCTGTCGAATACGATCTGATGATCCAGACGGCTGATGCGGAGCTGCGTGCCTGCGCGATCTTTGACCGTCTGTGCCGGGATAGCCTCGAAAGGTGGATTTGCGAGCACGACGCCGAACGTCTTGCCCGGCGCATCGGGCAACGGCCGCTTGAACTCCCGCGCTCGGATATGCGCCGTCTGCGCCCCGACCTCGCGCAGCACTCTGGTAGCGCGAGCGGCGCGCGCCGGATCGATCTCGAAGCCGTCAATAGCCGCGCCGGCCATCGCCGCGCCAAGCGCGAGCGCTCCGTTGCCGGCCGTGGGTTCGAGAACGCTCTCGCCCTGCTGGATGCGCAGAATATCGGACGCCACCGCCGAGATCGTCAACGGCGTCGAATATTGCTGCAAGCGCTGCCGTTGCGCCGGCCGCTCTGCGTGCGGAGCAACCCGGTCGGTTATCTCGCGCGCCAGATCGCGCAGACGCAACCCATAGACATCGCTGTTCGAAGCGGCGATAACAAGGCCGGCCTCGATCTCTTCCTGAAATGCGAAGAGGCCCAATTCCGGCCAATCCAGCCCGCCAGTCACGTCACGGTGAAGCTGCGCGATCTCCTTCGGCGAGAACGTCTCGCCCGTCAGGATCGAGCGCACCACGCCGGCCGCGCAGTCCGCCAGTTCGGCTTCGTTCGTCGCGCGCAGAAAGCGCTCTCGATACGCTCCCTTGACTGTGCCGTCCGGCAAAACATCGTGCTCGTAGTGAACGGCGTTCTCGTCATTCACCGCAACGCGCCCGCCGATGGTCTCATAGACCGTCGAACCAGCGAGATTAACGCCGATCCGTCGAGGCGTTTCCAACGCCTTTATGTCAGCCGCGACCAAGCATGAACGGAAGCGCCGCATCATGCTGATATGGTCGCCTGTATCCACTGAAAACTCCGGTGCCGCCAAGCGCTCGCGAGAGACGCCAAGGCGGCTCCACAGCGCGGCAGGGTCACCCTCGCGCATGAACCGGACCACCATGGCGGTGGCGGTGTCCGCTCCGTTGTCGATTGTCGAAAGCACAGAACCGCCGAAGTCCTTCAAGGACTTCTCGACCTGTGCGCGCTTGGCCGGGGAGGCCACGATCAAGAGATCGTTGGCCGCCCCGTGCATCCGCGTGGCGCGCGGTATGAACGACGCGCCGACACCATCGATATTAAACTGCGGCAGCGGAAAAGCGACCATCCCCTCCGACCCCCTCCCCCGACTAGAAGTCGAGGCTGGCACCCGCGCCCATGCGCGGCTGCTGTTGGGCCGGTGCTTCTTGCTTCGCTTCTTCCTTCGCTTCGCTCTTTTGAGCCGGCTTCGGCAGCTCGATGTTGAATTGCTTCATATGCGCGCGCACCGCCAGCCGGCCGATCTCCATACCCTCCGACGATCTGCTGATCGCTCGCTCGCTCATGACCGCGTAAGCGGCAGGCCGAGCGAACGGCTCACCTGTCTTCGACACATGGTTCACTGCCGCCGCGCCCTCGAATGCGCCGATCTTGGCGAGCTGACCTGTTTTCAGTCGCTCGGCCACCTTCGTGAAGATCGGCACCGTATAGCCCGGCAGCATGGAAACTTTTACGCCGGCCTGCCGGGCGAAGTCGTAATCTTGGCGCAGCGACTGGACCAATTCCGGGTCGCCCGAAGCGTCCAGCCGCTCGGCCACCTTCTCGAACGGCACGTCGCAGAGCGAAGCGATCATCGCAAAGGCCGGGCCGTTCTTCTTGTCGAGCGTCGTCTTCGCCAACGTCTCTGCGAAACCGTTCGAAACAACGTATGCTCCCGGTTCGTCCGGCTTCTCTTCGCTCGCCGAGCGCAGGAAAGTGTGGCTGAACGCATACGTCCCATCCGGCTTCTGGACGGACGTGACCACGAGGCCGACACGGGGCATCGTGCCCCCGCTCCCAACCGGCGATACAGGCGTCAGTGCCTCCTTTACCGCCACGCGGTTCTTCTGAATATCGCCGCTGGTCAGATCGATTGATCCTTTCGGATCGAACACCTGTAACCGGATCGAGTTATCTTTCTCGAAGTGATCGAGCGCGATCAGGCCGCGCATGAGCGCCTGCGTTTCAGGGTTCTGCACCATCCCGTAGCCCGAATGGGCGTAATACTGGCTATTCGAGAAATCGAGGCGCACGTTGTTGAGCTGCAACACGCCGCCCGGTTTCACATGCGCCGTTGATTTAGGATCAGCATATGAGGCGATCTCGACGCGATCCTTGAACCGTTCCTGCCATTCCTCGGCAGTTCCGGTGAGCATCCGCGCGGCTCGTGCCGGCGTCATGAACTCGACGGCAAGTTCCTTGCCGGTCGCCAGATTGATGCCTTTGACGCCGCCGTCCGTATATTCGCGAACCTCTAGGTTCACATTGTGAAGGTGCCCGTCACGGCGGGGGCGGTTCCCGCCCTGCCCGCCGCCCTGATTATTCCGCGTTCCTGCCGCCTTAGCCATTTCCCGGTCCTTTCTCCGTTATCGCCGCTCGCGGTCGTCGCGGAACAAAAAAAGCAGAGGAAGTCCGTGCGCGGGCTTCCTCTGCTTAGAGTGTTCCATGGTTTTTCCGCGCTTGCACCAGATACGTCCGCAGCGATCCGAAAATCGCTGCCGGTAGCATGAAAACGCAGATTTCAAACGATTGTCAAGTCAGTCGTGTTTTGCAAGTCGTTTGCTATCGTCAGATCAAGCCGCGATGGCGTCCCTGATTCCGGCCAGTCGGCGCGCCGTCATAAGCCCGATCTGGGCGGCTGGCGTGCTTGTCAAAACGCTTCGCGTTGCGACCACCACGAGCTGCGCGAACGCCAGCCCAGCCGCCTTCCTCTCGTCGGGCCTGCTGATTACCGTTGCGCTGGTGAATACCACCCCGAATGCGCCGGCTGGCGATGCGTCGAGGCGCACTGCGAAGATGCGAGCCGCCTCGTCCATACCGATCTCGCCGGCAAGCTCGACCGTCTGGCCCATGATCACGGGCATGATGAAATCAGGTGACACCCACACGGAAGACGCCATGCTGGAGAATTGTGGAGATCGCCACGAAGCCTCCAGCGCCTTGCGGGCAACAGGGTCCACCAGATCGAGAAGCGCGGATGTGACGTGCCCGAACATCTCGCGTTGGACCACCCACGGATCACGCCCATCCTTCTGCGCCCGCATCCGCTCGACCATCATCTGCGAGACGGTCAGCTCCACCGTCCGAATAGCGAGGCTCGACGCCGGAAAACCCTGTCCGTCCAGCATGTTAAACCTTGTACCGGCCCCGGAAGACCTGTCGGATCATTATGCGGCGGATCGCCTCTCGCGGGGAATAGCCTGTCATGCGCGCGTATATCGAGAGCACGATATAAACCCCCCAAAAAAGGAAGAATAGATAGAACGGGTTCCTTCCAGTCATTTGGAGGAACATGCCGGCCAGAACGAATGTCGGGAAGATCAAGGCAACGGTCCCATGGAGACCCAGAGGCCCGTTCAAAGGTTCGCCGGTCCAGCGCCAGTTCTCACTCGAAAAGCTTATGTCGTCACTAGCCATTTCTTGCTACCAATCCCTCACACCCACGGGGCCAACACCGATCAGCACCCACGTCCAGATGGGTGAAACGGGAATAAACGCCGACGCCGCCGCCCCGGAACACGCGGCCGGCGATTGCCAATGCCTTCGGAGGATAACCCGGCACTTTAAAGTCGCCGGCTCGGCCGCCCATGTGCAGACTGTTGCGGGCGGCTCCCTCAATCGAACGATTGTGCGCTTGCGTACGAAACCCACTGGTCAGCACAAACGGGAGCACGCTGCCATGTATCTCAGCCATTGTGGATTGGACCGACGAAACAAAGTCGAAGAGCATCGGGTCAACCCACACCGCTTGATCGCCATCCACGCGGTCGCGCCAGAACCACGATAGCTCTGCGAGCGCGCGAGTGTCGTATTCGTCCCCGATTCGATACCGGGCGGCGATAGAATCATCCGTCCCCTCTCGTACGAGCTGCAACGAACCGAAACCGTGTGCGCGGGTATCGCGCTGCTGCGCACTAGGCGCTGCGCGCTCCGCCTCACGGGCCAAGCGTTGGGTCTCAGGCACCGACATCTGGGGTTCTTCGAGAGTGTCCGGCAGACTCGCCGTCTCTGGCTGCACCGCCAGTGGTACAGGCGGCGCAACGGCCGCAACGCGGCGCTCTGCGTCGAGCGTCTTGCGCCAATCGCCCGGCAGAATGCCGACGAGCGGCAACACTGCCGCGCTGCCCAAACCTATCAATATCTGGCGGCGCGGTAGCGTCTTCACAGTACACGCTCCGTTCTGGCATAGCCGTAGCGCTGCATCACCGATTGTGCCGTCTCTTCGTCTATCACGCCGGCTTTGAACTGTGTGCGAACCGCTTCGATCATCGCGCGACCGTTGCCACCCTTGCGCATGACAGAGCCGAGAAAGCCCGATGTGCCGACAAAGCCAAGCTTGATCATCTCGCTACGGATCGTGTCGTCGAGTATCACCCACTCGCGCAGGCATATACGCGAACCTGCGCGCGTTTTGACCAAGACCTGCGACACGACCATATGCGTTGTCGCTACCGCCATTTCGAAAGCTTGCTCGCGCTGGTCCATCGGGAACTTCCCGACGATGCGCTGAATAGCCAGAGCCGCCGTGTTCGAGTGCACAGTGGTGTAGACCGTGTGGCCTGTGTTGGCCGCTTCCTGTGCGGCGGCCATAGTCTGATAGTCGCGCTGCTCGCCGACAACGATCAGTCGCGGCACGCGGCGCATCGCTTCCTGAATGCCGATCTCGAAGGAGCCAAAGTGCGTAGGGATTTCGCTTTGCGCGATCACGCAACGGTTCGACACCACCGAATCGAAAATAAACTCGATAGGCTCTTCGAGCGTCACCACGTTGCCTTGGATTGGTGTGCGCTCTTCCATCACGCGGCGTTGCAGGGCCGCAAATGTCGTCGTCTTTCCCGAACCAGTCGGGCCGGACAGGATCACAGCGCCCATCGTCGGGGTCGATTCCTCGATGATTTCTTCTTCGAGCTGGATTTCCTGTACGGTCGGCGGACGAGAAGGGATATACCGGCACACCATCTGGCCGCCCATGTCGTCGCCGAACTGGCACGCCGTTACGTTCACGCGGAACCGATAGGTGCGATGCTCGCCGTGGTCATCACGCTCCGAACGGTCGCGAGCGTCAACGGCCTTGTTGAAGGCTCGGCCGCCAGCAAGGCGTGTTTCCAAATCGCTGCCGCCGCCGGCCATCATCTTTGCAGCACGCAGAAAATCGGTCTTGTCGTAGCGCCACTCGGTGAGCGCTATGAGTTCGCCCATCAGGTTCATCAGCACTGGCGCGCCAGTCTGAAAAATCACGTCCTGACACCGTTTCTTCGCGGCGTAGCACAGGATCGCCATCACATCTTCGGCGTTCTCTGTGATCCCGAAGTTTTGCGACAAGTCGCGGCGACCGGACCACACCCCTATGGGCCGTGTGCCGTCCGCTTCGCGCAGCAATTCGAGGTTAATTTCGTTCACTCGACCGTCCGTCTCTATTTCTGCTTCGCCTTGCCCATGAAGTTCTTGTAGGTCGGCCGCATTGTCACATCCGCAGACCCTACAGGAAATGATCCCGCCCCGGCCTGTGGCCGGAACTTTGGTGTTACAACGAGTTCGATCCGGCGCATGCCGACAAGCGCGACCGTGCCATTCTTCGATACGCGAAGGGCGCGACCGTTCTCGACTGTGCTCGGCATCGAGATCGCGCCGCGCCGCGCCAGATCATGATAGCGCAACATGCCCTCATAATCACGTCGCATGCGGCGGACGGCCTCTTTGAACGACGCGCGGGCCTCGGCAATCCCCGTAGCCATCCCGTCGCGATAGCCTTTGTCCCACGCCCTCTCGTCTTCCTTCGAACGTGGATGCACATCCACCCCGTTCTGATCATTCGCCTGCATGTACAGGTATGTCCGCCATGTTGGGGGCTGCGCCGTGACACGCGGCGGCGAAGCGATCTCGAAACGGCCTAGTGAAAGCTCAAGCACGCGCGGGCCGTTCTTCTCCACCCGGTCGCCCGTCAACAGCACGACCGGGGGCACGACATAATCCGAGATCATAAGATCGGGAAAAGCATAGGTCCGATCCAGCCAGCCGGCCTGCTTGTTCAGACTGTCGTTGATCCTCGCAGACTCCTGCGAAAACCCATCCCGGACACCAGCGATACGCGCGGAACGCTTCATCAACTGCTCACGGGCCGGCCCTTGGCCGCCCAAACCCGATCCGGGCGACGGCTGTGGGCCGCGACTTGTCGGCGTCTGACCACGCATACGAACCGAAGGATCAACGGTGATCTCGGGGCCGTTCTCGCGAGCACCGCCAGAAGACAACACTTCGCCAGTTGCGGGGTCTCGCATGACCGATTGGCCCGGCATCCCCGGCATGTTCACATTCGCCTCGCCACCCGGATAGCCGGGGTAGCCCGGTGGTGGATAGCCGGGATAGCCGGGATATGCAGGATAGCCGGGATATGCAGGTGGGTAGCCGGGGTAGCCCGCAGGCGGGTAGCCCGGATACGCCGGATAGACCGGATACGCCCCAGCGGCCTGCTGGCCATAAACGTTCTGTCGAACAGGAGTACCGTTATCCTGCGCAAGCGCTGGTACGGACGTGCTGATCATGAGACCCGCGACCAACGTCGCGACGGAGGATCGCATTACGACCACTTGATGGCTCCCCCTATCAAATTCGCCACTGGCATCAACAACTCTTCCTTCATCCCCTTCCGACCGGAAGATCGGCCACCTTTCGCGTTCAACGACCGGAAGCCGATGAAAGCCAAGCGGGCCAGCTCATAGGGCTGGAGACGTGGAGGCAACCTGTCCAGATAATCGAACAACCCGTCGCCCAGCGTGTCCACGGACACCTCTACGGTGTAACCCTCGTGCTGCTCTTTCCCCGTCATCGCGCCGGATTCCCCCAGCGTTTGCCGCTTCTGAACAGGCCCCGCACTATACTCGTTTCACTTTGAATCGCAATGCGAGAAACATAATCGTTTTCCTCGCCGTCGCGTCTCTCGAAGACTGTTGCGTGCCCGCCACTAAACACTACAAGTTCCGACCCGGCTGACGCTATCGAGCGCGCCAGCGCAGGCAGCACTTTTTCACGCGCCGCTGTAGCAGCCATATCAATATAAACGCCAATGTCCAACCGGTTGCGTGGACCGCGCACGAAGCGATTTGCCATCGCCTCGACCACGCCCGACACCTGCGACCTCATGCGCGATTCGACATCAGAACAAACCGCCCTTTCGATTGCAAAGTCGAGGGCGATTTCGTCAGTCGCTATGTCCGTCACGCCCTTGGCTCCCCGCGTCACGTGAGCAATCCGCAAGGCGCGGGGAGAGCAATCGACCACGCTAAAGCGTGTCTGCTTGACCGCCCGTTCTGATAATTCAATCCCCCCCGAAGAAGACAGGATCAGATCAGCAAGGACCGCCTCGCGAGGCGGCATAACACCGATCCGGGTAGGCGGTGTAATCGCTTTCCCGTCCCGCAGTCGGACCTTCGACAGAGCGGCGCGAACATCTTCCGTTGATACGTTGCACACATTCTCGCTGACTGTGAGCATCAGAACGTCAATGGCATCGACGCCCGTCGCGATAACGACACCGCCCACGAGCGCTGCCAACACTTCGCTGGGCGACAGAGCAGGAGCGATTTCTCGTTCAACAAACCCCAAGCGGCTGCTTACATCACCGACCCGCGCGATCCCGCCTCGGATGAGCACTGCGCGGGGTGGAGCCTCGCGACCGTCAACGTCCCGCTCGCCCATGGCAACACGTGTCGGAAAACAAACCCGGCGAGAGCCGCCCGGCGCGCTCACCGCCGCCTTGGTCATAACCTCTCCGATGTCAATCGCCAGAACAGCCGCCCGCCCTGACATGCCGTCAAACCTCAGAGGCAGCGTCCTGTGCGGGCGCATCCGGCGCGGGCGGAAAAACCTTCTTCGCATCCGTCGAGGCCGGTGTAGCGACAGGCGGCATTCCGTCTCTCAATGTGTCTGTCACGAACTTATCGGTCGAGGCCGTGGACGTGGTTTGGCAACCCGCCAGTGAAAGGCCAACGAGGAAGAGGGCAGCAAGTTTCTTAGGCATCAGAGACTCCGAAGTCAGCATCGTTCTATTATGATTACCACTATCCCGGACATAATGAAAAGCGGTTTCCGACATCTGCGTTACGAATAACGCACGAGCGTTGCAAATGACGCACTTGCGATTCAAACACCATTGCGATAGAAGTTTATAACGCATCGATACGTAAACGTGGGCGAATAGATGGGTCTATCGACCAGAACAGAAAGCGCATACAGGCGAGTGGCAGATCGCATGGATCGCGCTTTGAGTGCAGCCGGGCTTGCGGCGACACCAGCGAATTACATCGCGGTGATGACCGCCGAGCAGCCATCATTGGCGAATGCGACTTGGCGTTTTATGCGGGCTGCGGTGAAGTGGTGGATTGGCGAGACGATTAGTGTTGCCGCAGCGGGCGAATTTACCGCTGCATTTCCGAACGCGCGGCCTCCCGTTAAAGCGCGCATTCGGTATCCAAAGAAGTTGCCAAATAAGATCGCCGATATGATGACCGCGTATTTACGAAGCGGGCGACGTGGGCGCAACAAAGCGCTAGCCGCAGACCTCCTTGAAGCTGGCACTCTCACTGGCTTACGGCCCTGTGAATGGGCTGGCGCTACATTGCGCGGGACAACGCTGATTGTGCCTAATGCGAAGTATCGGCCGGGCATCTCCGGTAATGGCGTACAGCGGGAGTTGAGCTTACTGAAAGAGAACCTGACGACGCGTCAGATCGCGACGATCAAGCGGGTACTGAGCGAGCTAAATGGAACACGTTGGGAGGTTATCGGGGGCAACGTGAGGCGCGCATTTAACAACGCCAAGAAGGCGCTGTTGCGCGCTCGGACGATCACACCGAAGGAGGCGCGGACGCGCATCTATGAGGCACGACATCAGTTCGCGGCAAATGCTAAACGCGATCTTGATTATCGTGGCGGAGAGGTTGCGGCAGCTATGGGACAGCGTAGCGCAATGACCGCGAAGGCTGCTTATGGAAATCGCAGCCGAGCGGGTTCGCGAACCCCGGTGAAGCCAAGCGCTGATAGCGTGAAACGTGTTGACGGGAAGTCTGTTGGACGGCTCCAGCGAGCACTTGCGCGGGTAACGAATTTCTTCGCGGCGAAGAGCGTTCGCGGCGATGTTGCGAGGTCTCCGAACCAAAGTGCCGCGACGACAGTTCCGAAGCCCACGCTGACCCGTCCGCACAAGCGCGAATAAGGTGCAATCGAAGAGTGAAAAAGGGTTGGTGGTATAGGGCGCGTTTGGTATAGTTCGCCGTGCGAGAGACAGTGCATGGAGAGTAGCGGTGGCGAAACAGGCGGACGTGGTGACTGACGTGGCGAAAGCGAAGGCGCTTTTCCAGAAAGCCTTGCAGGATTATCAGACCGGAATCACTACCACTTCACAGAAGGGGCGTGATGCAAAGCTGATCCACGACATCCTGTCGGAGGGTGGCGAAGCACCCACCGCAGTATTTGCGACTGTCTTCACGGACCTGTATAAGGTGCCTAGAGAGCGTGCCACGTCGAGGGTCCAAGCAGCGTTGAAATTGCTCACGGAAACCAAGCGTGTCGAGGTAGTCTCTAGCAGCCGGCCTCGCTTCTTCAAGGCGACGGCCGAGGCGAGTAACGGGTGATTGGCCATGGATGGAATGCAGACCACTCAGCAGGTGCGGCGCTACACCAAGGACGGTTGGTTGATTAGGCCGGGGCGGGATCAGCTACCACCGCGCGAGATCGATATTTCTTTGCCGGTGATCCCCTTGCGGTTTGCCGTGCCCATCGACGTGCTTTTGAACATCGAGCTGGAGCCATTGCCCGCGCCGCAGCCAGACGTGATGTTGCGGGTCAATCATCCTGCCACAGGTGCCGTCTTGCAGGCGCGGTTGTCGGGAAAAGTGGTTCGCAAACAGGTGGGCTCTGTTGCAAAGATTGGCGGCAGTCAGAGGTAGGCTGTCGCTCTGCGCCGATCAGGCGGCTGCTGCGAAATGGTGGTTGAGCATGCCCATGGCCTCCGTCAGCGCCGAGGGCCCAATGCCAAAAGCTCTCTCCACAAGGCGCACCTCGCCCCTGATGCCGGGCTGCAGGCACCAGGGGCGAGCCTGTCCTTTGCGCAGGGCTCGCATGACTTCGAATCCCTTGATCGTGGCATAGGCCGTGGGGATCGATTTGAAACCGCGCACCGGCTTGATCAGTATCTTGAGCTTTCCGTGATCGGCCTCGATCACGTTATTGAGATACTTCACCTGCCGGTGGGCCGTCTCCCGGTCCAGCTTTCCTTCGCGCTTCAATTCGGTGATCGCTGCACCATAGCTCGGCGCTTTGTCGGTATTGAGCGTGGCAGGCTTTTCCCAGTGCTTCAGGCCTCGCAGGGCCTTGCCCAGGAACCGCTTCGCTGCCTTGGCGCTGCGGGTCGGCGACAGGTAGAAATCGATCGTGTCGCCCCGCTTGTCGACTGCCCGGTACAGGTAGGTCCACTTGCCCCGCACCTTGACGTAGGTTTCATCCAGGCGCCAGCTCGGATCAAAGCCACGCCGCCAGAACCAGCGCAGCCGCTTCTCCATCTCCGGGGCGTAGCACTGGACCCAGCGATAGATCGTCGTATGGTCGACCGAAATGCCGCGTTCCGCCAGCATTTCCTCAAGGTCGCGATAGCTGATCGGATAGCGACAATACCAGCGCACCGCCCACAGGATCACATCACCCTGGAAATGGCGCCACTTGAAATCCGTCATCGTTCCGTCCGTCCAATCTCCGCCAAGCATGCTCAAGCTTCACGATTTTTGCAACAGAGCCCTCTTGCCTGCCGTCGACTGGAAGAGCCCCACGACCGGCTCGATCTGGCCGGCGCATGCTCGAGCGGTACGGCAAGTGGAATACGGCAAGCTCTTCAGTCGGTGGGCGGCGGCCGGGTGTGGGAGCGTCTGATCGACGAACTGACGAAGGATTGAGACACTCAGTACCTGATGCTAAGCTCGACCGTGGTGCGAGCTCACAAGCAGGCGACGACAGGCCGGGGTTCCAGCACAGAAAAGAGTGGCCTCAATCCGGCTGTGGGGCGTCCCCGAGGCGGACCTTCACTAAGGCGGTGTGGGGTGCCAGTTGGGGACGAAACCTGGGCCCGGCCCGTATCTGTCGGCCGGACCCCATCTCCCGCAAGCATCAGGCCGCTGGGATCTTCCGCGACGGGTTCAGCAATTGGGGCCGCCGAGCGACCCATGGCAGCGCCCCTTCCAACTGCGCGGCCACCTGAAGGAGGAGGTCCTCGCGTCCATAGGCCGCGACGATCTGCACCCCAATCGGCATCCCATCGCTAGACATGCCGATGGGGAGGGAGATAGCCGGCTGCCCCGAAACGTTGAAGGGAACGGTGAAGGCCAGCATCCGCAGACTGCCCGAGATAAGGGCGGTGTGACGCCCTTCCAAGTCGGTTCCCTTGGCGAGCATGAGTTCCCCAATTTCCGGCGTCTGACGCGTTACAGTCGGCAAGATCAGGAGGTCCCAACCCGCCTCCCACCAACGCTCCACCTTCCCAGCGTAGTATCGAAGCTCGTCCACGCACGCGGCGAAGGCGCGCCCCGTGACTTGGTCTGCGCGTTTGACCATTTCCCAACTGGTCCACTCAACGTCATCCTCCGTCAGCGGCCGGCCGATCAGTTCTCCGTTGCGTTCGATCTCTCGCGCGATCGCGACGTCGCAAATCGTCAAGTAGTCCTTGAGGAAGGACCGATCGCCGAGCGCCTCTGGGTAGGCGTCGTTCACGTCATGGCCGAGCGCGGCAAGCGCCGCAGCGGCGCCCCGTGCCGCCGCGGCGCATTCCGGATCCAGAGCGAAGTCGCCAACGGGGTTGTGGGTCAGGACCCCCACGCGGAGACTGCCCGGATTCTCGCTTATGCCCTGGGCGTAGGGCCGTGACGCTGTCGGTGCGCAGAACGTGTCGCCCGGCCGATGGCCGCTGACGACGTCCAGTAACGCCGCGATGTCCCGCACGCTTCGCGCAAAGAGGCCTTCATGGGCGGCTCCTGCGACGTTGTCTGAATCAGTGACCAAGGGGCCTGGGGATATCCGCCCACGCGTCGGCTTGAGGCCGACGACGCCGCAGACGCTGGCAGGTATGCGCACGGAACCTGCCGCGTCATTGCCGTGCGCAACCGGTGACAGAGCCGCGGCTACCGCAGCCCCTGAGCCGCCGCTGGATCCGCCAACCGACCGTCCGAGGTTCCAAGGGTTCCGAGTGGCGCCCCACGCTTCGGGCTCCGTCGTTACCTGCGTGCCCATCTCCGGTGTATTAACTTTGCCGAGCAAAACGAACCCCGCCGCGCGCATCCGCTGCACGAAATAGGCATCGTGGTCGGCTCTGTAGCCGGACTCTTTCATGCCTTTGATGCTGGACGTGTTGATATCGCCTTGGCTCACGACGGTGAGGTCCTTCAGAAGATAGGGCACGCCAGCGAAGGGCCCGGAGGCCAACTCGCTCTCACGCCGCGCCTTCTCAAAGAGCGGGATGATGACGGCATTGATCTCTGGGTTCACAGCTTGGACATGAGCGATCGTCGCCTCCAGCAGTTCGGTCCGGCTTATCTCTCCCGAGCGCACGAGTTCGGCCTGGGCCGTCGCATCCTGCCAAAGGTCCACCTTGCTCACTGTCGCGCTCCTTCTGCTGGTCTAAGCCGCGTGGACAATAACCTACCGCGACAGCTCCGGCGCATGCCCTGACGACACCGCCGACAGCCGAAATATTATGCATATGTCCTAGATTGTCAAGTGACCGTGTGGAGCCTCAGCCGCGCATCTCGTGGACGAAAACATGCGATTATCCACATCATTCGCGGTATCCGGGTGCATTTTTGCGCACGCAGGCGGCGGCCGAGGTGCACCTTTCTGCACCCAAGCAACGCGCCAAAGTCGGACGTTCTACCTAAAATGCTTGACGAATGGGAGGACGAGTCGGAGTCTGCCCTCAGACTTGGAAGCGCCTTCGCCGCCGGTTGTGGGGCGAACCTTCGCTTCACCTGAGCGAGCGAAACTTGAAGGGGAACCATGAAACACGCCGTCCGCATTTCTCTGTGTGCGTCCGCCATGATGGCGCCTTGGCTTCTCACGACGGATGCATGGGGCGCGCAGGCAGAGACGGGTCCTGCTTCAATGGTCGACGAATTGGTGGTCACCGCGCAGAAGCGTTCCGAGACCGTCCAGGACATCCCCGCCGCCATTACCGCTGTCAGTGGCGCGGTGCTTCAGCAGCGGGGGGTCTCCCAACCTGAAGGCCTACAATTCATCGTGCCGAGCATGCAGGCTGGCCGCTTGTTGGGGCAGACAGCAATCACCATTCGCGGTGTCGGACTTAACCAGGGCTCGCCAGGCGTCGCTATCCACGTGGACGGGGTCTATCAACCTCGCCCCTCGATGGGTGACCTTGCGCAAACCGACATTGCCCGTGTCGAGGTGCTGCGCGGACCGCAGGGCACATTGTACGGACGCAACGCCAACGGTGGGGTTGTGAATTTCGTCACGCAGGACCCGACCGACAGGTTCGAAGGCTACGTGCTTGGAAGCTATGCCAGCTATGACGAAGGTCGACTTCAGGGCGTGCTCAACGTCCCGGTCAATGAGCGCATCCGCGCTCGACTAGTGCTAGACAGCTGGCGCCGCGACGAGGGCTTTGTGAAAAATGTCCTGCCGGGCGGCCAGGATGTCGATCGAGGTCGCGCGACTTCGGGCCGGTTCAAACTGGCGGTGGATGTCACGGACGACTTGGCGCTCGATCTCAGTGCGACGGGTCTGCATTCCTCCGGACCGACCTCTTACTTCACATTGTCCAACAAACCCTCGGCCGACGCCGTCGCCAAGAATCCCTACCTGGCCACCGCTATCGTACCTTTGCAGCCGCGTCGCATCTCAGCCGACGATCCGATCGGCGCCGATCGCTCTTACGCTGCAGCAGGCGCGATCATCACGTGGAAGGTGGCAGGCCTCCAGGTCAAGTCGATCACGGGCTATCAGCGGCTCGCCGACCAAGAACAGCGGGATGATGACGCCATCAACGTCAACGGGCTCCCCGTGGAACGCTGGGCGCGCTCAAACACCTTTACCCAGGAGGTCAATGTCGCGGGCAGTCTGGGGGCAGTCGAGGTGCTCGTCGGCGCTTTCTATATGCGTGACACCGCCTACGATAAGCTGCACTATAATTTCCCATTGGGGCTCTCTCCCCTGCCGGCGGGCAGCACCCTCGACTTCGAGTCATTCGACTACGTCACCAAATCCTATGCCGCGTTTGTGGACCTCACCTGGCACCTCACCGAGCGGGCGAAACTCATCGGCGGGTTGCGATATTCCGAGGATCGGCAGAGCGATGTCCAGCGCAATTTCCTGACGTTTGGACCCGCGGCGCCGATCGACACCTGTCCGCTGCAGCGGAACGAGATCCAATTCCACTCCACGACTCCAAGGGTCGGCGCGCAGTATGACGTCAGCGATAACAGCAACCTATACGCGACATTTTCAAAGGGCTTGAAGATCGGCGGCTTCAACCCTTACGATTGCAACCAGGTATTCAAGCCAGAAAAGGTCACTTCCTACGAGGCGGGCTGGAAGAACAAGCTCCTAGACGGAGCGTTACTGTTGAACGTTGGCGCTTTCTACTATGACTACACCGACCTACAGCTGAACCAAGTCGTCGGCCTAGTCTCGAAGATCACCAACGCCGCCGCGGCGCGCGTGGTGGGCGCCGAACTTGAAAGCACATGGCGCCCAGACCCGCATTGGACTCTGACCGGCAACCTTTCGCTTCTCAAGGCGACGTACAAGGATTTCGTCAATCTGGACACGCTCACGCCCGCGCTCGGCGCCCAGGACGTGTCGGGCAACTATCTGTCCAATGCGCCGCGGGTTTCAGCAAATGTCGGGCTGACCTATGACAGCGAGCCGATCGCGTTTGGTGGACATGTGCGTACGCTGTTAGATGTCAGCTATCGGTCGAAGATCTACTTCCGGGAATTCAACACCGCGCTGGATGCGCAGCGCGCATACGTGCTCCTGAATGCTTCCGTGATCTGGTTCAGCGCTGATGACAAGTATCAGGTTCGCCTGTTCGCTCAAAACTTGACAAACAAGAACTACATCGTTCGCATGAGTTCTTCGGACGGCTCTGTTGCAAAGATTGGCGGCAGTCAGAGGTAGGCTGTCGCTCTGCGCCGATCAGGCGGCTGCTGCGAAATGGTGGTTGAGCATGCCCATGGCCTCCGTCAGCGCCGAGGGCCCAATGCCAAAAGCTCTCTCCACAAGGCGCACCTCGCCCCTGATGCCGGGCTGCAGGCACCAGGGGCGAGCCTGTCCTTTGCGCAGGGCTCGCATGACTTCGAATCCCTTGATCGTGGCATAGGCCGTGGGGATCGATTTGAAACCGCGCACCGGCTTGATCAGTATCTTGAGCTTTCCGTGATCGGCCTCGATCACGTTATTGAGATACTTCACCTGCCGGTGGGCCGTCTCCCGGTCCAGCTTTCCTTCGCGCTTCAATTCGGTGATCGCTGCACCATAGCTCGGCGCTTTGTCGGTATTGAGCGTGGCAGGCTTTTCCCAGTGCTTCAGGCCTCGCAGGGCCTTGCCCAGGAACCGCTTCGCTGCCTTGGCGCTGCGGGTCGGCGACAGGTAGAAATCGATCGTGTCGCCCCGCTTGTCGACTGCCCGGTACAGGTAGGTCCACTTGCCCCGCACCTTGACGTAGGTTTCATCCAGGCGCCAGCTCGGATCAAAGCCACGCCGCCAGAACCAGCGCAGCCGCTTCTCCATCTCCGGGGCGTAGCACTGGACCCAGCGATAGATCGTCGTATGGTCGACCGAAATGCCGCGTTCCGCCAGCATTTCCTCAAGGTCGCGATAGCTGATCGGATAGCGACAATACCAGCGCACCGCCCACAGGATCACATCACCCTGGAAATGGCGCCACTTGAAATCCGTCATCGTTCCGTCCGTCCAATCTCCGCCAAGCATGCTCAAGCTTCACGATTTTTGCAACAGAGCCAACAGGTGAAAACCCTGCGCGCGCTGATCCAGAGCGAGGATCGGCCGTCCGGCAAGCTTCTGCTCAAGGGACATCTGACGCCGGGCGGGATCGTGGAGCAGGCCGGTTTCGAATACGTCCAGAAGGGACGGAACCGGGTCGATCAGGCGGCCTGAACCGCCGCCTTCGGGAATGGTCTCACCGTGAGCGTCTGATAGTTGATCCAGAACACGGATTCACCATCAGGCGCTATCCCGGCTTCATCGAGTAGAAACATCACGACCTCGCTGTAGGCCAGCCGGTTCGTCGTCTTGAAAGTCTTGAAGCGCGCGGCCTCAGAGGCCGGAATGCGCATCGAATGGTCCTCATAGCCAGCCTGCGCCGCTTCCTTCCAGACCGGCTCGTATTTGGCGTAGTCGATCATCATGCGCGAAGTCCCCTCCCCGTTCACATTGAGCTGGTTGAACAGGAACGACACGACCTCATCCACGTTTAACCGGTTCAGCGACCGGAAACGGTTCAGGCGCTCCGATTGACCGCCCGGAAGGCGAAAGCTGATCGTCTCGTAACGCTCGCGGTCTCCCGTCTCGCGTTGTCGTTTAGGGCGTCTTGCCATCCGTAAGCTCCGAGATCGCCAGTCCTTTTTGGAGGGACGCAGCAATCGACTTTCAGTAGGATGCACGTTTTGACAGTCGTTCGCAATAGCGTTGTAACTGCCGCACGGGCGGTAATAGTGCCGGTCGATCAATATCAGTATCGAACGTGCGCTATAACGCACGCACATGCGTTGCATATAACGCATTTTTGCATTAACGTATTGAGAACGCAACCATAAGGAGCGCTTCTATGGGCTTCGCGACCCCCACAACGCCCTTTTCGAGCTGGACGCCACTCGATCAGGCGCACACATCCGTCATTGATGGGTTGGGGCACCCTCCCCTCGCAGTCGCCATCCTGCGACTATGGGGAACCTCGGCCGGTGAACACGTGGATGGCCCCGTGTCATTCGCCGTGGACCCCGATGACGCAAGCGTCACAGCGTCCTTCACGACCAGCGAGGACGATCCAGCCGAGATCAGATTGACGGCCGAGGCCATGATACTGCGGATCGGCGGTTTCGAGGACGATCCCGTCATCATTTCAGTGCCAGCAGGGGAGATTTTCGAGCTGGGGGCGTTTGACGACTGGTTCCAGATACTGCCTCGTCCATGACTGGTTCGGCAGATTTCTTCGCCAAAGCGATTTTAACTCTCGACCGTTTTTGATAATAAAAGTCCCAACCTAACCACGGGAGAAGCGCTCATGGCACTGTGGCGGCGGCGTAAAGCTGCTACTGCGGGAGAAGATAACGGCGAGGAAAAGCCCAAGGCGGGCAAGGATGGGATATTCCGCAAGTACCGTCGAATCATCACTCCTAAGCAGATCAAGTCTGAAAACGTCCACATGGCGTCCATGGTCAAGGACGCCTTTCGTGTTGATCGACCCCCCTGCCCCGATTGCGAAGCGCAAGGCCGCAAGGGACGGCTTCTGCCGGTCCCGGAGAGCGCCAACATGCGCAGGTGCGATACCTGCGATCTAACGATCACCCTGCACGATGTAGCGAACGCGGCAGAGCCGATGTTCTATGCGCCTGAAAAGCGGAGGGACTTCTTTTTACGCCGGGCAACGATCTATTTTGTAATCACCTGCTTACTGCTATCCTGCGCCGTGCTCTACAGCGCATGGCGCGGCTCGTGGATGATGTTCGTCTTCGCGCTCGTCTTCTCAGTGCCGCTGTTCATGTCGGTCTTTGCGATGCGCTACAGGGCGTGGCAGGTCAGCAACAACCGCATGTTCGAGCAGACTGCACCTTTTGGTGACTTCGTGCAGGACGAGCTGCGGGGACTGTTCGCCAAAAATGCCCGTTAGACATCATAAACGCCTCATTGACAGGCAATTGGCGGCAGATACTTTAGCGCTCGAATATGCACGTTATGACATGAATTTGCATCAGAACAACGCTGTCGGAACAGGGCAGCACGAGAAGGAAAACGTTTTGTCAGAGAGCGGACGCGCCAAGGGGAGCGACCGGAAGGCTGAGCAGAAGATTCGCGCACGGATTCGAGAGGCCGTCAACGAACTTAGGCAGCTTGTCGGGGAATATTCGGAACTGATTCGGGCGGATCAAGATTTGATTCGCCACATTCAGCGTAGCCATGTCCGTGCGGACTTTCTTGCCCAGCAGCAAATGAGCGCGCCGGCTAACCAATCCACGGTTCTTGCGGAAATGCACGCCGTACTTTCGCAGCATACCGCCGATCTGGATGACATTCTTCATTCCGTGGCCCGGTTCGAAGAACTCGACAGCGAAGCGCGTATGACCCCGGTGGTGCCGGTGAACAAGGCTGTCACCAAGGATGGGATCGTCAACCTAATCGACGGACGGAAAGGCCGTATCCTCTCGCGTGGCCTTCGGCACTACGATTTGGATGGTGATGACTACCGACGCCTGTTTGGCTTGCCCGACGACTACCTTCTGTGGACTGCTGACTTCGCGAAAAAGCGGGCGGCCGTCATGAAGCGCAATGAAGTCTGGACGACACGGCGTGTCAGCAAGCGTGGAAAGTCGAAAAAGTGACCGGCTAGGAAGCCCGTACAGCGCGTTTGCGCACTTTCGACGTAGATTTCCTCATCGGAGCCGCCTAAACGCGCTGTACGGCCGTTTATGGCGGTATTGGCTATCCGCCCCCCTGCTTTTTGGGGCGAGATTGCGACTGCATGCAGGTGCAGTCATCTGCTATCATGCGATAGATTGCACACGACTGCAAACGACTGCACGAGATTGCGCATGTTGACATACGATTGCGAACGCTATAGCGTGACTGCGCTAGATCGCGAAATCATGCAAATGATTGTTAACGATCCTGAAATCACTATTGCGTATGATGCTGCAATCCGATTGTTGGGAGAACAACCCTAAATGCCTGTAATCGCAGCCTTTAATTCCAAGGGCGGCTCGGCAAAGAGCACCGCAATCCTTGTGCTGGCCGATGCGCTCGCTAGGCGCAACGCCACCGTGACCGTCATCGATACAGACCCTCAACGCTCCATTGCCAACTGGCGTGAGGGAGCAACAACCTCCACCATTCAGGTGGTCGAGGAACAGTCAAGCACTGGTATCCATCGCGCCATACGCGAAGCATCGGAGCGATCCGCGTTCGTCTTCATAGATATGGCAGGTTTCACCTCCGATATGCGCACGCCGGTCGTGAGCAGGGCCGATCTAATGATCGTCCCCATGCAGCCAAGCCCCGAAGACGCACGACTAGCGGCGCGGGCCTTCGCGCTGATCCAGAGCGACGAGGAGACGCTAAATCGTCAAATCGACAAGAAGATTCTCTGGGCGAGGACCGTTCCTAACATGATCCAGAGGGTTGAACGGCGGATCATGCAGGAAATCACGGAAAACGACATCCCGGCGTTCGAGACGCACCTGAATGAGCGCTCGGCCTATAAGGCGATGGTCCTCGATGCAGTGCCCTTGGCCGAAGTGAACCGGGAAGAGTTCAATGGGGTCGATAAAGCCATTGAGAATGCGGACCGGCTCGCGGCCGAGCTGGTCGAACACATCCTCGCCAAGCAAGGGGAGAAGGCAGCATGAAAAAGGGATTGGGCTTTGCCTCTATTGGCAAGGAAGACAACGTGGCCCACGTCAACGAGGCGTTGGCGGCTGCGGCGCAGATGAAACCGCAGCCCGTCGAGGAAAACGGCGTACCCTCGGTAGAGGCGGTCCAGCGTGCGGTGGATGCGCAGGCTGGAACCATCCCGCAAACGCCGCTGCGCGTCAGCCGGAAGCGGCAAAGCAAGGGTATCATTCAGCCATTGGGCATGCGGGTCCGGCTTGCCACCTACAACCGATATGTGGAACTCTCCAAGACGTTGCGGTTGCCGTATGACGAAACACTGGAATGGCTAATGGAGAAAGCAGGCGTGGACCACGAAGGACGGCCGCCGCAGGCGTGATCCTGATGGAGCAGGGCAGGGGGCGTGTGCCGTTCTAGCCTGCTCCCGCCATGCCGAATGCCCGGCACAGATTGTCCAGACCGACATTGAGACCGATTGTGTTGGCGGCCATTGCGGTAATGCCGTTCACGAAATAGCAGAGCACGCCAGCAATGAAATAGGCTATTGGTGTGCCCCACGAAATCGTTTCGCCGTTCGACTTCTGGTAGGCCGTGCGGAAAGCATTGAACAACGCAACCGTACCGATGATCATCCAGATCAGCGTCACGGAATAGTGGAACTGCTGGCAATACGTCCCTGAGATCGACCGCTGCTGGGCATAGTTCAGCACATTCGCCGTGGTCGGATCGTCCGCCACCGCGAACGTGCCCGCCATCTGATAGAACAGCACAGCACCGACCGCAGCGGCGCTTCCCAGCACCAGCTTCATGATCGAACCGGAGAACGTCGCGTGCCGCGTCGAGAACCGGTCGTTGCCCGTGGTGTAGTTATAGCCTTCCAGCAGCCCCATCGCGCCCATTATCAGGCCAAAGACCGTGATCGACAGGATCATGATCGCGAAGATGATCGAGTTGACCGAGAATAAATTGATGATGACTTCTGACAGGTCTGTCATGGAACGGTCCTATTCGCCCTTTTGCAGCGCCGACAGCCGGTTCTTCGTCAGTCGCAGCTCTTCGCTCAGCTCGTACTTGGATTGCTCCAGCTCTCGTATCTGTTCCCGCAGCAAGTCCGCCTCGTTGTAGCAGGCTTCGATCTCACTCGAAGGCTTCGTGTACTGCCAAGACGGTTGATTTTCAGGGGTGTACTCGTAGCGCGATTTATTGTCGTCTCCGCCCGGCCGCTGGACCACGGGAGCGGGCGGAGAAATTGGCTCACTTGTCGATTGCGAAGCGGCAGGCCCGCTGAAAACGGCCGCTACGACGCACAGGGGGATGATTTTGCGCAGGTTCATGGTCTTTCCTATACCACAGTCGGGCAGAAGTTTAACAGTTTTCACGACGCGCACTACGTTGTCATTTGCCTCGGTTTCTGACATCTTGCCGCATGACGTTGCCGCCTCGCGCGGCAGCATGAACCTATGATCTGGTTTGGACGCGGTGATGACGAAAACCATGAAACACACCATCTCACGCGGCAAGCTCTCGCCTGCCGTCATTGCCATATGCCTCGCGGCGGGAGTCTCAGCGGCATGCGCCAAGCCCCTTTCGGTCACGAGCACGTACGACCCCGCCGAGATCGATGATCCGAAGAACGCCATCGGCGCGATCATGAAACAGGTATGGGCAGGCGAAATCTCCAATGTGATGGGCAGCTATGGATTTTCCTATGCCCTCTTCGAGGCCGCTGGAAAACAGTACCTCATATCGTCATTTCGGGATGGTAATTGCACCCCGCGCGAATGTGCTTGGCAGGTTCAGCGACTGTCGTCGTCCTACAAGGTCGAAGCGGCCGGCAAAACGTTCACGGCCTGTGGTGAGCTTAACAAGGTCGATCTAACCGGTGACAAGCTCACGATCTGCGGCAAGGAGACGACGCTGCCATGACACGCATGAGGCGCACCACTTGGCTCGCGCTGGCGCTGCTGGCGACCACTTCGCTTGCCGATGCGCGCACTGCGCAGCCCGTCGCGAACAACTGCCAGCAGTTCATGGTCAACATCCGCAACTCGGAAGGATCAGGGAACTATCAGACCAATACCGGGAACGGCTTCTATGGGGCATACCAGATGGGCCAGCCGGCGCTGATCGACGCCGGGTATATGAACAGGGATGGCACATGGACGGGCCGTAACGGCGTCAATTCGCTTGAGGACTATCTGAACAATCCCGCAGCGCAAGATGACGCCTTTCTCCGCTATGGACAGGCCAACTTGGGCTACCTCGGCAATTGGCAGCAATACATCGGCCAGACCATCGGCGGCGTTACAGTCACCCGTGCTGGCCTGATCGCCGGTTCGCATCTCGTCGGCGCTGGCGGCATGCGCTATTGGCTCACCAGCGGCGGCGATTGCACCAATCTCGGCACAGGTTCCGACGCAGTTGACGGCAACGGCACGTGCGCCGGCACTTATGTCGGAGAAAATCAGACCAACGACGAATGTAAGGCCGGTGAGGATGAAGGCGGCGGGGGAGGCACATGCCTTTCGGCGCATCCTGTCGATAGCCCTGTCATTTTCTCCGAGTACGGAGCGTGGAACCGGCCGGGCACGGCCGGCAACAATGGTTGGCATCGCGGCGTCGATATTTACCCCTCTGGGGCGCAGGGCGGCGCGAGCAAGGGCCAGCCCATGTATGCCGCACACGATGGCAAGACCTCGTACGGATCGATGGGGCCGCAGCTCAAGAGCGGCCAGTTCTGGACGAAGTACCTGCACTCCCCGACGAAGGGCGAGCCTCGCGATCTCAAGGCCGGTGAGGAAATCGGCAAGATCGGCGAAGTGAACTCTGCCGGGAAGCCGCACCTGCATTTCGAGGTTCTGGTGCCGCCGAGCGCCATTTCGAGCACGCGCTGCCTGCCCGGCGAGAACAACGACGACTGCGTGTTCCCGTCCGGGTCGAGCAAGCGTAGCCGTGATGCCTACGCGACGGCCGATGCGATAAAATCGGCGAAGCCCAACACGTGGTACTACGTGAACCCGGAGCGTTATCTGAAAGAGCGCGTGCCGGTGCAGGGCAACGCAACCGCGCGCACCGGCCGCACGCAATCGCTGCCGAATAGCTGTACGCCCGGATCGAGCGTGGCCGACACTCCGACCAGTGCCGGTGAATACGACACCGCCACGGCCATGACGGAAGGCGAGGGCGAATATTACACCAGCCCAGCCATGGCCGTTGCCACGGCCGAAGATGACCGGCGTTCATTGGTTATCGATATGGGGCGGCAGTCCGCTCTGGAAGTCAGGGCGTTTGGTGAGGACTCGAACAAGCTTTCCGCCCGGATGGATAGTGCCTTGGCTCACCTGCTTCTCATGTCGAGCAGCACCCACAAATAGGAAGCGCCGGATGCTGCAAGGAGCGGGTTCTACCGTCTGTTGATAGATGCCTTCCTATACCATCTCTCGGAAACGCTGATCAGGTACGTCCCCCTCTACCCGATAGCTGTCGTTGTGGCCTTGGGCCTTCTTGCGCGTTTCGTTCGGTCGGGCAGGAACCGACCGCGCAAACATTGGCGCTCATTCCTTCCTAGACGTTCTTCCAGCCTCGTTTCGGCTTCCCCATCCGCGCCGAGCGGCGCGGCGCAACTGTCGCCTAACGTTGCAACCCATCACTGGTCATCCGATGCCGCCCGGCAATTGGCTATCGTGTCCAGCGCTTCTTTTGATGCCCTGCCTCTCCTGAACAAGAGCGAGGCCGCCTATTTCTATGCGATTGAAGACGTATTGACCGAGCCGTCCTACAAGCACGCTCGCTTCCGGCTTTTCGCTCAGGTCAGCCTCGGCGAAATTCTCCGGTCGCATAACCGCAACGCTTTCTCTCTGGTGAACAGCAAGCGTGTCGATATGCTGATCGTTGATCGCTACGGAATGCCCGTGGCGGCTATCGAATATAATGGGGGCGGGCGTCGTCAGGGGGTCGCCCATTATCAGGGCGATGCGCTGTTGCGAGATGCCATCAAACGGGAAGCATTCAGAAAGGCGGGTATCGCTTTTGTCGAAATCACCGAGAATGACGTTCCATCCTTGGTCCAGACTAGGATACGCGAAATCCTGACCCTTCGCAGTTCACAGTGACGGGCCGTCATCAATGGCCAGCGCCCAGACTTGGCGCAGGCTTCGCGTCATCATTCCAAACCTCGGATGCTTTCGTAATCGCCGATAGAGCGTCCGTCTGTTCCCTCATCCGCTTCATCAGTTCATCCATGTCACGGGCGGCAAGCGCATCCTTCCCCTGCTTGCGGGCCTCTTGGATGATCGACGTGATCGTGGTGTCCGCGATTTCAGGGCGGGATCGAGCGGATTTAAGGACCAGCTCCATTTGCCAGTGATCGAACATGCCTGACGCCTCCGGGCAGGGGGTCTGCATGCCCACATAATTGAGGAAGCGCCAAAGAGAGCGATCCACGAAGCGGAGCCACAGGAACGTGTTGGGGGCCATTACGCCAGTCGTACGAGCTGCGGGTAGCGTGTTGTTCGATCCGTCGGTCAGCGAAGACGCGAGCACCCCGAAAACATAACCGTGGTATTGCAGGATGCAGTCGATGACATCGACCGGCTTCTTTGGGTTGATACCAAGCGCCGGCTTGGTGATGATCTTTATCAGCCCTTCGCGCGCGGTTTTTGTCGTCTTGAAGCCGGGCCCGACCTCGGCGAGATGATCGGTCAAAGTGACCATATTCGGCGGTGTCTCATTGAAGCCGGACACGGCCGCCTCGCCCGATGATTTTCGTTTGGACAGGAATCCCTTTTTCGCTCCCTTATTCCCCTTTTTAAGCGGGTCCGGGTAATCGAATGGACCAAGAACGAGACGATCTGCCAGCGCGGGTTTCTTCTTCTCGGCGTTGATCTCGCGCCACACGTCGCGCATGAACTCTTCGGCTCCATCGACCTCCTTTTTCAGCTCGGCCGCCGCGTCGTGAAGGGCGTTGATGCGCCGCAGGGCGGAATAAAGGATGATAGCCCCATACCACGGGAGCGATGCGACTGCCTCCGCCACTTCCTTCTCGTTGCGCAAAGAAACGCCCAGAAACGGGTTTCTGGGGCCGAACGGTGCGATCAGGCGCTCTTTGATGCGCCCACGATCTACCACGCGCTCACCGGGCTTGGTGTCCTTCCGGGACGGGCTGGCAGGTGCAGCATTTTCGTCCTCGAAGATCAGGGAGCCGCTATCGACCAGAAGCTCCAGCGCCGACATCGGCTGGGAAGCCGGACCCTTCTGATCTGAAACCGAATAGCGGTACATCGGGAACAGCAGGAAGAACTCGTTGTGTGGGTAGAACGGAGCAAGCCTCTTCATCAGCTTGTGCCATTCCATCGCACGCTTGGCGTCCGGGTCGGGGCGCAGGAAGTTTATGATGTGCCGCGTGTGCGCCCGGCGCGACACAATCGCGCCGATGATCCCGATCAACACTGCGCAGACGACACCGAACGGCAACGACGAAACGTAGATCGACCAGATCTCGTAAGGGCCTTGGCCGCCGTCTCCGAAATAGCGTCCCCACCCTGTCGAGCGCCACAGTCCCAGCGTCTCGAAACTACGGATGTTGTAATACACCTGTGCGATCTGCGGCCGGAAGAGCAGCCACAGGATCGTCAGCAGGACCAGAGGGAACGCGAGCGCGATCGCTACCTGCGGCCATGTCACTGTCGATTGATTGTTGTTCGCCATACGCCTTGCCCATTTTCAAATTCGACTTTAATTTGTGTGCTGATTTTATTATCGAATGGCCGTTCCTGCCAAGGGATTTAACACATGAACTTGATGATCGTCGAAAGTCCTACGAAGGCCAAGAAAATCTCCAGCATTTTGGGGGGTGATTGGGTAGTCAAAGCCAGTATGGGTCATATCATGCAAATGGTGCCAAAGGAGTACGGCATCGCCGCCGGCACCTACGAATTGTCCTATGAGCTGTCGCAACGAGGAAAATCGGTCGTCGGCGACCTAAAGCCGCTCGCTGCACGTGCGCAGGAAATTTATCTGGCCACGGACCCCGACCGCGAAGGAGAAGCCATCTCCGAACACCTGCGGCGGAATCTACGGCTATCTCGCTACAAGCGCGTCACCTTCAACGAGATCACCGAGCAAGCCGTTCGGGCCGCAATCAACCAGCCGCGCCAGATCGATGATCGCCTCGTGGCGGCGCAAGAGGCCCGGCGCTGTGCGGATCGCATGATCGGCTATCGCGTATCCTACCCTATCAGCGATGCTGCCGGCATGGCCCTGTCAGCAGGCCGGTGCCAATCGCCGGCAGTTCGGCTGGTGGTCGAGCGCGAGGACGAGATCACGAATTTCAAAGTGACGGACCACTTTGGGGCGAAGGTCGAGTTTGACGATGGGGCTTGGTCGGCTGAATGGCAGACCAAGCCATTCCTCCCGGCCGATGCCGAGTATATTCTTGACCAGCGCCTTGCCGAGCGCGCGGCGGCGTGCCGACGCTTCACGGTCGCGCAAGCCGTCCAGAAGCCGGTCAGCAAAGCACCGGGAGCGCCATACACAACGTCTGCATTGCTCCAAGCTGCTGGCGCTACCCTCCATTTTCCGCCCGAAAAGACACAATCTGTCGCCCAGAAGCTCTTCGAGAACGGGCACATAACCTATCACCGCACCGATAATCCGAACCTCTCCGATGACGGCGTTGCCGCCATCGCGGCCGTCGCCAAATCGAAAGGCTGGCCGCTCGCCGGCAAGCTGCGGAAATGGAAGCTGCCGGAAGGCGCGCAAGAGGCGCATGAGGCCATCCGGCCGACGCACCCGGACCTACTGGTTGCCGGCGACACTGACGACGAAAAGAAGCTGTATGCTCTGATCTGGCGTCAGGCAGTCGCCTCGCAGCTCGCGGATGCCGTCTACAACACCATCACGCTCGATCTCGATGCAAAGGACGGGGCAGATACCTTCACCTTCCGGGCGAGATCGGCGACGATCTCCGATCCCGGCTGGCGGGTCGTCTTGACGACATCGCAGGAAGCGGAGCCGGATAAGGCCGGCGACGAGGAAGAGAGCGAAGAAGATTCGGGCCGGGTTCCGCTGCTTGCTGTTGGCAACGCGGCAATCGCGACCAAGGGCGAGCTGTTGCGTAAAGCGACACGGCCGCCCGGCCGCTACACAGAGACGAGCCTGATCAAGAAGCTGGAACAGCTCGGAATCGGGCGACCATCGACCTATGCCGCCATCGTCAAGAAAATCCGCGACGAAGACTACGTTGCGGTCCAGAAGCGCAACCTCGTACCGACCGCAGCCGGCCGGGCGATTGTGCGCAATCTGGTTGGGCGGTTCAAATTCGTGGAGTATGCCTACACCAAGGAACTCGAAACGAAGCTCGACAAGATCGCGGACGGCGCAGATCGCTACGTTCCCGTGGTCGAGCTGATAGATCGCCAGCTCGACGGCGAACTTGGCGTCCTCGCCCGTGAGGCACCGCGATGGCCGTGCCCGGCCTGTGAACGGCCGCTGAGGCGTTTGAAGTCAAAGCGCACCGGAAGGCCGTTCTTTGCCTGCACGGGCTATAGCGAGGGCTGCACGGTCATCTGTGAGGACAATAACGGCAATCCCGGCCCGGTGATCGAGCGCGATGGCAAACCGAGCGATAAGCAGCTCGATTTTGCCCGAAAGCTCGCGACCGAGACGGGTAGGGCGCTCACCGACGAGCATATGGCGACGGCCGCCGCACTAAGCGCTTGGATCGAAGAGGCGAAGGCCGCCCGCCCGCCACGGCCTGCCACGGAAGGGCAGGTTGCGGCCGTGCAGCGGATCATTGACGCTAAGGGCGTTGAGCCGCCGAAGGGTTGGCCGGACAATCTTATGTTCGAAGATGCGAGCGGCTTTCTCGACGCGCACTCGAATAAGGGTGGCAAGGGGAAGCCGAGTGGCAAAAAAAGGGACAGCAAAAGGTCGAGGAATTGATCAGTTCGCCGTGAAATTTCGATATATGGAGACGCGGCGGCGACTTAGAAACGAGGAGACTGAACCCAAAATGCAAAACAAGCAATCTGGACTATTGAAGAGCTGCGCAGCCGGCGCTCTGTCGATGATGATCCTCATGACATTCGCAGCACCGGCCAGCGCCGAAAAGGCGCTCACCGGATTGTGGTCTGGCGAGGATGATCTCGCGATCAACTTTGACGAACGATGGGTCGATTTAGGGCCTGATACCGGCTGCAAGATAGCATCTCTAAAGTCCACCGGGTCGAACCGCTGGCGTATGCGGATTACATGCGGCGTTGCCGATCAAGGCGGTGGTTTTAAAGACGACACGACCTTGCAGTTGAAAGGCTCGACGTTGCTCTTCACGACCAGAGATGGCACGGGCCAGCTTCGGCGTCAGGGGGACTGAGAAAGCTTATGGAGCGATTTGTTTCTCTCGTCCTCGGACTGGCACTTATAGCTGTCTGGGTGTGGATAGTTGTCAAGCTGGTGCGAGGGGCCAAGAAAATTGACCGAGAGCGCTTTGAGCGAACCAATGCTAGTGGCGTTCTGGAGTTCGACTCCTACGACGAAAAAGTGCGATTTGAACGGAGAGAGGGGCTAAATACCGCGTTGCAGCGGATCATGGGAGGAGCAGGATTTATCGGATTCCTTATTGGTTTGGTGCTTGTGGCAGTAGCGATATTTGGAGAATAGCGGCGGCGGCGGTCTTCTGATCCGCCGCGACACCCCTAGCGCTCGTATTTGAGCGCCATAATCTCTTGGCTGGCGGTTGGTGCATCGCCGATCATGCTGGCAACGATCTGATCGTCGCCGCGCGTGTTGATGATCAGCCGACCGTAGCCGAGAATGCGGCCAAGCACTGTCTGCACCAACTGGACGCCTATGACCTCTTCAATGGCGGCCGTCATAACGTCGCGGCGAATGAAGCCGAATCGCCACTGCACCCGGTCGGCGAATACGCGCAGCTCTGTGGTGCAGTAACGGATATAGACCTTGACGAAGCTCATGGCGACGAGCCACACGAGGAAGATCGCGGCAACCCAGCCGTAGGTCACGAGGCGGGGATAGCTGCGGGCAAACCCGTCATAGATCGCCGGGCCGAAAATAGCGTGAATTGCTTGGTACAAGGGGGCCAGATTGCCGAGATTGAACCACAGGATTAGCGCCGTCACCACAAGCGCCTGAATCAGCGGGCCGACGAAGACCACGGGCGAGAGCCGATAGGTCTTTCGCATCTCTGCTTCGTTATCTACGGCGTCTATGGCCAAATGGTTCATCCCCTCTCGACTTTGCAGCAGGGCCGCCGAACCATAATTATTCTTTTTGCCGTGCAACTTCCAGCGACATTTCAAATCGCTTGCCGGTTAGGAGCCAATGCGCGTCCACCGGCAGCTCCATTACCAGAGCCACGATCAGCGTGACGGGGGGGTTACGTTCGCCATGCTCGTAAGCCGAGTAGGCGCGTTCGCTCACTCCGAACCGCTTGGAAAATTGCTCGATTGTCATATCGCGAGAGCGTCGAATCTCGCGCAGCCGATCTTTCAGACCGACGATGCTTATGGTCGGACGGCTACGCGCCATCGTGTCTATCTCCGCTTGCCGCATCAAAGTGGGCCGTCTACCGCGCGACCGTTTCAGGCACCCTCCAGAGCCTATGACGATCATTTGCGCTTGCAACCGCGCCCAAAGTTCTATTACAAAACACAGACGTAAAACAATGTCGTTTTGTGTCAAGAGGAATACGTAAATGAGTGCAAATTCCGGCTGGACAGACGCACAGCGCGATCAGATCGCCCAAGGGCTGCGAGACGGCCTATCCGCTTCGCAGATTGCAGGACCGCTCCACGTGAGCCGCAACGCCATCATCGGCGTTGTCCATCGGGACGAGCGTCTGCGGGCCATAGGGTTCCGCAGGAAGTCCGGGCAGATGAATTTACCCCCCAAGCAGCCGCAGGAAGCAAAGGTGACGAAAATGCCGACGAAACCAGCCAAGATCGCGGTTCTAGCGCCTGTGGCGCGTCCGGCCTCACTGGAGGCTGTTTCGTCGCCATTCCCCGTGACCACGCTCGAACTGGAAAGCACAAGCTGCCGCTATCCCGTGGGCCACAACAAGCGCGGAACCATGCTATTCTGCGGAAACAAGGTTCCGGCTGGATGCGGCTCTTGGTGCGAAGGCCACAGGCGGCTCGTTTACGCGACGGCGGCCTGACGGCTCGCGTTGGCATTCTATGAGGCGGCCGGTTAAAACTCGTCCGCCTCATCTCTCTAAAAAGCGGAGCTGGAATATGAACAATGATCAATGGCGGGAAGAGCAGCGGCGCGAAGAAATGCGCCGGGAAGAGCAACGGCGAATCGAGGAACAGCGCCGGGAGGAACAACGGCGTGAAGAGATACGCCGCGAGGAACAGCGGCGGATCGAGGAACAGCGCCGAGCCGAACAAATGCGGCGACGGTAGCTACTTCATGGCCTCATCAACCAGATCGCAAGCGGCTTGGCCGGTGGCTTCTGGTTGGAATTGCCCTGAGCCGTAAAGTTGGACCACTTCGTTCGTGGCCTGCATCTGATCAGCCATCGTGGTGAACTGGCCGGACTTGCCCAGCGTGCGGGCTGCGGCCTTCATCTGGTTCTGCAAGACCAGAGGATCATTCTTGAAGGTGGCGCACTCCTGTGCCGCCAAATAGACGTTGCCAGCCTGCCGCATGGCGGTTTTCTGTGCCTCGGTTTTCTCCTGTGCAAGAGCACCCGTGGCGATGGTGCATGCTGTAACTACGACGATCCATCGCATAGCGTCTCCTTTCCTGAATCGGATTGATTACCGGGCAGGAGAGTACGTGCGCGATCCTCGCGCGTCACCAAAAAAGTCAGATCGCGAGCATGGGCGAGGCCGTGGCCGCTGCCTTGAAGATCGCGGGCCAGTCCAAGCTATCGAGCAGAGCACGCCGCTTCATAGGAGCGGTTCGGAATCCCAGCGCCTCCAGCTCGTCCACCTGTTCGTACAGGATGTCACGCACTCGCTGCGGCGTCATGTTCACCGCAGGCGCGGACTGCACCCGGAAAATCACCATCTCGCGGTCGAACAGACCGTCGCGCTGACATGCAGCAAATACCTTGTAGCCGGCGTTTTCGCGCCAAGGACCGATGGCCCGCAGCCGCTTGCCGGTGACACCATCCGTGCGGACGGCGATCTCACTTTCGTTGCGGCCGGTAGTGGCGAACAGCATGTCGGCCTTGTTCACCCAGCCTGTCGCCACGGCCGGCGTGGCTTCGGCGCAGCGATTTGCGAAGCGCTGCGCGACGGCGCGGTCGGTGGTCCATGAATAGTCGCCGTATGGCGTCTCTTTGGTGGTTCCGCGCCAGACGCGGAATCGGTCAGGAAGCCGATCAAAGAAGCGCTGATCTGATACGCCGAGACATGGCATCACGCGCACAGCCGAGACCTTGCGCCGCTCGATCAGACGGTCGATCAGCGGAATATGCAGATCGTTGCTTTCACTGTTCTCCCATACGTGCACGAAGCAGCGATAGAAGGTGCGGGCGGGCAACATGCTCTCGATGTCGCCTAGAGCCTCCCAGCGCTCGTGCTTGTCGTGGCGGGACCATATAGCGCCGGTAAGGGTTGTGAGCGCCGATCTAGGACTGCGAGCGGTCATGAAGCCGTCACCATCTGACCAGTGTCCAGATCGAGCCATTCGCCGTCGCCCTGATATTCGAGCTGGACGGTCGTTTCGCTATTCCAAGAGCGCTCGCCTTCCGGCCATTCGTTTCGGTAGACGCGCGGCATCTCGAAGAGATCGAGCTTGTGGTTGCGCTGCGCCCAGCCTTTCGCCATGGCGACCGAAGGGAAGGAACGATGTTCATGGCACTCGTCCATCTCCACCCAATCCCACCACGAATCCTGATCCTCTGGATTGACGATCTCGCTCGTCGGGCGGTTGGGGTCGATCTCATGTGCTTTCTTGATCGCGGCAGCGCGGCGCTGCTTGTACAGCCGCTCGGCCGTGCTGCCGTTCACCCACTCCACATAGACCTCGAATGGCAAGGTGGCCTCCCGGATCATGCGTCGGCCGCCCGTTCATCCGAACGGTGCGGTGTCCCGCCGAAATTGAGAAGATCGTAGTATTCGCGCAGGTAGCGTTCGTCTTCCGTCTCCGTAACATAGCAGCCGAAGACCGTGCTGATTTCCCACACCCGGCGATCTACCTCGGTGACTTCGGACCAGTGCCATCCGAGCACGGCAAACTCGTCCCGAAGGTAGCATTCGATAGCGTTCATCCGCTGTTGGCCGTCGATCAGCAGATTGTCGAAGGGCGAGCCGAGAGGCGCGTCATTGTAAGAGTAAGTTCCAAGCGATATGCCGCGCCACGCGCTTTCGATGAAGGAAACTTTCTGGCGCGTGCTCCATACAAGCCCCCGCTGCCACGCCGGCAGACGGAATCCCATGACATAGCGGCCGTCAGCGGCTTCGCCGGCCTCGGCGCGCCAATTGCGATGTCGAAGCATGGGCGCGGCCATAGTCGTTGACAGCGGTCTTCCGAGTTCGACCTTGGAAGGCATGCGCCGGGCCGATTTCACATTGAGGGCCATTTCAGTCCTGCCTTGACCGCGCTGCCTATTCGTAGTGCGGTCGATGTTCGGGGTAGTAGTTCGGTGCAACATCCTTGTACACGGAAGCGGAGTAGCGCCCACCGTCATAGGCGACAGAGCTGACCGGGCGAAGCTTCCGTTGAAGTCGATCCAGCAGGGAATTGGCGCGGCGAGCTGCGCTATAAGCGCGTTCCTCGCTCTTGAAAGTCCGCACGATCCGCACCAGACGACCCGTGTCGTACCACCAGCCGCCTTCCTCCGGGCCGCCATAGGCTTTGTCGATTTCGTAAAATGCCAGCACGTAGGTGGTCATTTTGGAATTGCCTTCTCTCTCACGGTCTACTCGTTGATCATGAGAATTGCATAGCGTGTGCCGCGTGTCAATACATAAGAGTAATGGCACATTTGCGAAGATAACGATCCGCCGCCCGAAAGGGCGATTGTGCGATCTCTGAAAAGAAAAAATGGGGGGAGTTTTTTCGAAGATCAATCGGGGTCGGAACCAAGTTCCGGGGTATTTGGCAAGACGATAATCGGGCCGGACAGCCGGTAGGTGGCAGCGCTGATCAGAGACCAAAGGTGCGCCATCGTTTCGGCCGCCGTCAGCCTTGCGTAGTCCTCCCCATGGCTTTCGGCGAGTGCATTCAGATTGGCGAGATACAGGTCTTTCACCGTTTGGGGCGATGCCTCGCCATCCTCTGTCGGCGAATTGGTAGGGTCGTTCGACATAGATGGCCTCCGTTCGATCATGTCTGCGGAACGATGTACCAGCGCTCGACGCCGGACGGGGGTAGGGGAGCGTCGGGCAGTTCGGTGGCCGGTGTTGCTCCATAGGTCACGCCATCTTCGTTCGACGTGGCGGCCTCGCGCACATATGCCAAGGCACTCTCCCGGCTGACAAAGCGGTGCGTTGTCATGCTGTAACCGCGAGCCTCAAACTGGCTATCGTCAAACTTCGCGAATGAGCGGTCGTCGTCTGCTGTGTCTGGGGTCATGTCGAAAAGCCTGCCGTACTTAATCGGGCGATTGGAATCGCTGGGAGTCAGCGTGATCGCGCGTACAGCCAGCGGCTCGTAATCGTCCGGCAGGCGGATGGAGAGCACGTGATCGAAGATCAGCCGGCCGGTAGCATCCGTGGCGCTCGCCGGCACGAATAGCCGTTCTTCGTCTCGACGCTTTGCCTGCCAGTGGAGGAACCATTCCGCCAGTCGCGGATCGGACAGCACCTGCCCCTGCATTCGGGACAGCATCGCGTCATCGATATAGCCACCGGCCGGGACATGCGCCAACGCGGCGCGCGACAACTGCCAATCGGCTGTCACAACATCGCGGTCGAACCTCTCCGCCGCGCTGGCCTTGTTCGCATAGACCTTGATGAATGCCTTGCGCAGTTGGGCGCGGGCCTCGTCGCTCGGCGCGAGCCGCCAGAGCGCGGCGTGAGCGTTCGTCATGGAGACGCACAGCACGTCGAGGCGACGGTCATAGCGATCCTTCAAAAGAGCGAAGGGGACGACGAATGCCGGGTTCTGAACGTAACGGCCCCCAGCGATCATCTCCTGCCGCGCGGCCGTCCAGCGCTCGTACTGTACCGCAAACTCGGCCTCGCTCATGATAGCGCCGAACGGGCGCAGCAGCTCGGCGCAGTCGTCAAACGAGCCGAGCACGTCCTGTTTGTGCGCGAAGGACTGGAAATCGGTGTGCGCGCCGGCCCATGCAGCAGCACCGTCCCATTCATGCACGAGCGTTTCCGACGCCGCCTTGTCCGGCAGGACGGCCCAGCGGCGGCTTTTCTCGATGATCTTCGTCTTGCCGCGCTCCACCGATATGCGGTGGACCCAAGCATGCGGCTCAAACCTGTCGTCGCGTTCGCTTTCGAGCGGCGCGCAATAGATGATCAGCTTTGCTCCACCTGAAAGGACGAGCCGCAGCGGATCATAGCCAAGGTTGCGGGCGAACTCTTCGATCTCCCCGATCTGACGCTTGCCGTTGCCGGCCAGCATGTACATCTGGTCGAGCAGCGACTTCCATTCGGACGGAGCGCGGCCGTCCGCGAAGACCGGAAGCGGCCGTCCGCGATGGGCGGCCCGCCATGCTATTACAGCCTGCTGGACGATCCCGGCCGCCTCTGCGTCGGTCGCGATGCCGCCATCGCCAAGCGCTTGCGTCAGGCGGTTGCGGGTATCGGCCTCGGCCGCGATCTCGGCCTCGACATAGCGAAGCGCCCGCTTGAAGAAGCGGATGTAGCTGACGTGATCGCGGCGCGACTCCCGATTATGGATGTACCAATGGATTTCGTCTGGGGTGACGGCATCGAGCACGAGATAGGGTCGCTCGACACTATCGGTGTAGGAAGGCTTTCCCTCCGTCGCGAGCGTCACCTTGCAGTTGAATGTCCGGTCACTATGGGAGCTGTAGGAGTAGCCGGAAACCTCGACATCGACACGGATGTCTTTGCCCTGCCGGTAGGCTATCGCCATGCCGGCAGTTTCCTTCGGCCTGTAGCGATGCTCGATATGGCCGCCGTGTTCGCGGAAGACTGCGGACGGGGCGGTTTTCGTCGTCATGACCGCATGCCAGTTGCACATGACGCGCGAGCCGGAACGCAGATAGGCGTTCTTTTCGGCGAGCCATTCGCGAAGCGGCAGGCGGTTTTCTGCTGGCAGCAGGCCCGCGCCGTCCTCGTCGTGCAGGAAGCGGCAATAGCGCTCCTGAAAGGCGAGCGTCACGAAGTCGAACGACGCCGGGCCTTCGTAGAAGTCGCCGAACAGCTTGAGTCTGTGATCGAGGCCACAGGCCAAGATCAGGAAGCGCTTGTAGTGGAGCACCATCACTTCATGGCGCGCCAGCTTGTCCGTGTAGGCCACGTCATCAAGCTTGATCTCGCTGCCGTCGAAGCCCCGGAAGCGCGCCTTGTGCTCGTCATGTGACGGAAACAGGCGAGCGGACCCCAGATGGCTTTCGACCGGCGAATAGACGCGATGGATGTTCTCGCCGTCGCGGATCAGCAGAAACACCATCCGGTTCTGCTCGTTCTTGGCGTAGTTGGTCCACGGGTCGCCGTAGTCGATGTCCCGCCGCGTGGTCGCCATAGCGACGACGCAGCGCTGTGCCGGGAATATCTGTTCCACAAGCGCAGGGTGCTCGCGCAGCGCCTTGTCGAACAATTCGGTTTTCGTGAAGTCGAACCAGTCATCAAGATCGAGATAGACGGCAAGTTCCTCGTCCATGAAAAGCTTGCGCTGGACGAAAGTCAGCAGCTCGGCCTTCGGGGCCGAGCGGCCCTCACGGATCGTCTCGACGCTGACGCCCTTGCCGACATAAAGGTCAAGCGTCTCGATGCCGCGCAGGAGCCGAGCGACATAGGTGCGCACGTCCTCCGTCGCGGCAAGTGCCGCCGCCGCCTGTTCCTCGAAATAAGGCGTCAGTGCCTTGACGGTATCGCCGATGCTCTGCGTTTTGGACTTGATCCAGTCGGCCTTGATCGTCGCGATCTGCGCCTGACGGTGCGCCGCCGCCCTGTAGGCGTCGATGGATTGCGGCGTTACCGAATGCGCGAGTGCGTTTTGCAGCGAACCTTGGGCCATGTCGGCAAGCTGGGCCGGCGAGACGGCCACCGGCACCGGCAGGCCCGGCTTCTGCTTCTTTGCGGCCTCTTCATCGGCAGCGCGCAAGCCTTCTTCAACGATGGGAGCCAGAATGGCCGGATTGGCCTGCGCCTCCAGCAGCTCGGCTTGCAGGTCGTTGATCTTGCCCTGCACCTTGGCTATTTCGCCGGCGCGGATGCGCTCGTAATCCGGTTCGTACTCGAAGCCGGTCAGGAAATCGTCAAGCAGGAAACGATGCTCGTCGTAGCGGAACCACGACTTGACGGTCTGGCCGTCCGCTCCGGTTTTCGTGATATAGGTGGAATGACCGATATTGTCGGGGTGTGGGCGCAGGATGATGGTGTGAGGCGCATCGTCCACCCAGCGGATCGATGCGATCAGAAGAACGGTATCCTTGTTGATGCCCTGCTCGGCGATGTCGCCGAGTGAGCGCCAATACTGTCCGGCCTGCAAGGGCTGGATACGCTCCATGCGTTCAACGGTGGCGTCTTGCCGGCTGTCGGTCATTATCGTCGTCTCTCAGATTGCCGGCCGGTCCCCTAGCGCCCGGCCTTGTCCTCGACCGAGAACACAACCTTCTCGTCCTCGATCTTGTAGGAAATTTCCTTGCTCAAAAGTTTGTGCGCGATGTCGCCCGGTATGCCCCACGTGTCCGCAACGATCTTGCGAAGCGTGGTTTGGTCCTTTTTGAACGCATAGCCATTGATTGCCCAAGCGATCAGGCCCGGTGCATGTGCAAAATCGCTCGATCCAAGTCTGTAGGTTGCCATGGAGAACTCCTTTCCCTGCTATCCTTGACACAATGCGTACTATCTGCCACGATGTCAAGCATAAAAGTAATGGCACATTTTGAAAGGTACTAATCGGGGATGCAATACGGCTATATCCGCCTATCGAAGTCCGGCCCCGGCCAAGGCGCGCAGCGCGCCGCGCTGGCGGCGGCCGGTATTGACGAAGACGGAACCGTCTTCGTGGAAAAGGCCCCGAAGGGACGGCGCAAGCCGAACGAGGATGCGCTGCCGCAGCGCACGGCCGCGATAAACGGCCTCGCGCCCGGCGACGAGCTGGTGATTGCAAATGCTGCCTGCCTTGGGACATCGCTTGCCGATCTGCTCACGGCGCTGGTCGCCATCGGAGAGCGGCAAGCGATGGTGCGGGATGCTGCTTCCGGGCAACTGGTGCGGTGGCATCCAGATGTCATGGAGACAGTGGCATTTCTCGAAAGAGCCGAAATCGGCCGGAATCGCAACCTCACAGCTCTCATGCGGACTGCCAAGGAGGAAAGCGGCGTGCATGGCGGCAAGCCGCCAAAATTTACGGCCGAGCAGTTGAGCGAGGCAAGGGCACTCTGGGAGGACGAACGGTTGACGGGTCAGCAGGTGGCCAGTCGCACTGGCATCAGCTATCGCACGCTCTACCGCGAGCTAGGCCCTCGCGGCACGCCGCGCTTCGGTCATAGAAGCGACGGCTAGTGCAGGTCCATGTGCCGCGTTGCGGGTCAGAAAGTTCGGGATGGCAACCGGGCGTCATCCGCGAGCGAGAAAAAACGGGTGTATTCCCCCTGAAATCCAAGCTGTACGGTGCCGGTAGGCCCGTGGCGCTGCTTGGCTATGACGACTTCTGCCCTGCCGCGCGCCGCCTCCATCGCTTGCTCCCACACCATGAAGGCGTCGGAACCGGGCTGCGGCTCTTTGTTCTTGAGATAGTATTCGTCCCGGTAGACGAATAGCACGACATCGGCATCCTGCTCGATGGAACCGGATTCGCGCAGATCAGAGAGTTGGGGGCGCTTGTCCTCGCGATTCTCTACCTGACGGGAAAGCTGGGAAAGGGCAATGATTGGCACCCCCAGCTCTTTGGCGAGCGCCTTCAAGCCGGTCGTGATCTCGGTGACTTCCTGCACGCGATTATGCTGCCGCTGTGTCGTTCCCTGCATCAACTGGATGTAGTCGATGACGATGACATCAAGGCCGCGCTGGCGTTTAAGACGCCGGGCGCGCGCGGCCAGTTGTGCGATTGTCAGACCACCAGTCTGGTCGATGTAAAGCGGGAGGCGCTGCATCGTCGCAGCACAGCCGGCAAGCCTCTCGAAATCGGTTTCCGTGATCTCACCGCGCCTGATCCTCGAAGAGGCGATCTCCGTCTGCTCGGAGATGATCCGGGTGGCGAGCTGTTCGGAGGACATTTCGAGAGAGAAGAAACCGACAACGCCGCCGTTCTTCGCCTTGAACGCGCCGCTTGCGTCAGTTTCCGCCTCATAGGCGTTGGCGATGTTGAAGGCCATATTGGTTGCAAGAGCGGTCTTTCCCATCCCCGGCCGGCCGGCAATGACGATCAGGTCGGACGATTGTAAGCCGCCCATCATTCGGTCGAGATCGCGCAGGCCGGTGGCTATGCCGGACAGGCCGCCATCTCGCATATAGGCCGCGTTCGCCATGTCGATGGCGGCCTTCGCGGCTTCGCTGAAATTCTCGAAACCGCTGCTTTTCAGACCAGTCTCAGCGAGGGCGAACAATCGCCTCTCGGCATCCTCGATCTGTTCCGAAGGGGAGACATCAACAGGAGAATCATACGCGACATTGACCATATCCTCGCCGACCGAGATCAGCGCCCGGCGCGTCGAGAGGTCATAGATCGCACGGCCGTAGTCGGCCGCATTGATCACCGTGACGGCCTCGGCCGCAAGTCTGGCGAGATACTGTGCCACGGTTATGTCGCCGATCTTCTCATCGGCCGGGAGGAACGTCTTGATCGTGACAGGGTTGGCCGTCTTGCCCATGCGGATCAATCCGGTGGCAACCTCGAAAATCGTGCGGTGAAGGGGTTCGTGGAAATGGTTTGCAGTAAGGAAGTCGGACACGCGGTAGAAGGCGTCATTGTTGACGAGGATCGCGCCCAGAAGGGCTTGCTCAGCCTCGATGTTGTTCGGGGCTTCGCGGTACGGAGCGGCGGTGTCTCGCGCCAGCATGTCCGTACCCATCTCACCTAGACCGAGCAGCCTGCGCGGCTACACGCCGTCAGCCGGTCGATCACAGCCTGCGCTTCCGCTTCGCGGACGAGCTGCTGCGCGTCCTCGATCCTGTCGAACGGATCGCCATAGAGCTTGTTCGTCTTGGTGTTGACGATCTGCCATTTTCCTTTTTGAGGGACGATAGAATAGGTCATGGCATCCTCGCTATGCCTGCTGTTCTTGGATGGCCACCGCCTCGTTCATGAGGCTTTCGTGAAGCTCTTTCAGGGACGCGACACGCCCTTTGTGAATAGCGGCATCACGGGAAAAACCGTCAGGATTGCCGGCATAGTCGCGCATGTTGGGAGCCATTGCCGTGAGCGCGGTTATGGCGGCGTCTAGAGCTACGCATGCACTGATCCGCTGCTGGATCAGCTCTTCGGCGCTCGTGCCGTGGAGGCTGGCCGTAGGGGTCATAAGCATGGTGTTCTCCGATCACTCTGTCGGAATAAATAGCGCTATCAATTGCGCCATGTCAATAGTTAGCGCTAAAAATAAGATCAGCTCTCGGATTGCTGGGGACCAAAGAGGCAATGAACGTTCTTGTCACCATAGGGTGCGTTCAACTCTTCGCATCGGGAGTCAGCATCCGCTTCGGCCTTCTCGAAGCTGCCCGGCTCATAGCAGTTGCCGACATAGCCGCTGTTGATCTCGATCTCGCCGCGAGGGCCACGGCGCACGACGCGGAAGCCCGTGTGAACGCCGCTGATGTACCAGTGCTCGACCTTCCACATGCTGATTACTCCTTATCGGAAGGGCACAGGTTCGTCAGGCATTTGCGCGCTGCCGGGCGAGCGCTTGCCGGCGCTGAACCACACGGAAGGAGCTGTGCCACCGTTCCTTGCGGACCATCTCCGCCGTGATCTCTTCAATCTGCTCGTCTGTGAAGAACGATAGGCCACCGGCCTTGCTGATGACATTGGCAAGAGCCGCGTCGAACGATCCACGGTAGTCAAAGTCGCGGATGAACTTTTCCTGTCGGGTACGAGTACTCATAAGACCGTCTCCGGGTTAGTAGATGATGTAACCGATCAGGGCATTTATGTCCTGCTTGGCTTCTTCGGCCCTCAATCCAGCGGCCATGCACGCGGCCGAATACATATGGCTCCAATATTCCGGGTCACTTTCGTTGACGCCGCCGTCAGTCACGTTCTCGATGTCAACATTCGTGTCGGTCAGATAGAGGCCGGTCGTCTTCTCGATCCGCGCAAGAGCGGCGATCAGCTCGTCGTAATCCCGCTTCATCATCATTTGGCACGCCTCGAAAATCGCTAAGAACCTATCCAATAAATAGCGCTATTAATTGTGCGCGTCAATAGTTAGCGCTAAAAATTATTGAGACCGCGTAGAATGAATTTTACTTTTTTTGGGGGGGGGAGTTTGGTCAGATCAAAAACAGGCCGGGTAGCCCGACGAATAATGCAGGGCCTCGAAACGTCCTCCAGATGACAGGACGAAGGTTCGATCTGTCGACTAGCCAGCGTCGATCAGAAAGAGGAACTATGAAGCTCACCCACTACGCACTTGGCGTCATGATCCTGCTCGTCGCAGTCGCGACGGGATATTTTACGTTGAAGGCCCCGCAAGAGACGCGAGGACAGATAGCAATAGCGCCGGAACATCCGGGCGCTCCGCCACCACCGCCGCCGCGATAAAAGGACGAGGAAGCTTCAATCCTCGATCCGCTCGGCACGAAAGGCGATGGTTTCGACGCCGGTTCGCTCGATCCGAGCCGCCGCCTTCTGGATAGCTTGCTGTTCGTCGGCGGCGGAAACCGTGACACTGCGTACGTCGCGGACTTGCGCAACTACTTTGAACTTCGGTTTGGGCATGGGTCGTCTCATTGTTGCAGGGGTGGAAGGCGATATGTCACCAGCCACGAGGGGCCATGGGAATTGCGCAGGGAGCGCAGGATGCCGGCGTCGTCATATGGAGCGTGCCCCATCCATGCGCCTTGCAGGACACTCTTCCAGCGGCGGCCGTGTTTGGTCGCATAAGCGCGCAAGGCGCGAATCTCGTCGTCAGTCAGGGCACGCAACTTTTCCATCGGAGTTTCCTCTCGCAACCTCAGTGTACGTCCGGCGCTAAGCCAGCGAGCTTGTAGCCACGCTGGACGTGACCGGGGTGAACGTACTCCCACAGTTTGGACCACAGCCCAGCGGTGGTCTCAAATTGGACGCGGTACATCTCGCGCCGCTCGCCCGTGCGCTCGCGGTGCTCGCGATCCCACGTCACAAACAGGATGCGAGCCTTTCGGGCGACATACTCACCATAGCCGCCACGCTCGACGTACACGACTTCGCCGGCCTTATACGGCACGCCGGCAAGGAAGGCTTTCAGCTCCTTTGCGTCTTGGTAGTCGCTCGACGCATCCCACGTGTAGCGGTGTGGCGCGATCTTCGCGTCCTCGACGCGATCCGGCTTCCAGTCTTTAACGATGCGGCTCATTTTCGCTTCTTCCCCTTGACCATGCGAGCCAAGTCCTTGCGGAAGTAGATCGTGCGCTTCGCCGCCGTGTAGGCCGACAAGGCGTGCTGTCCGTAAGGCGCGCTGCCGAAAGACAACTCCGTCCGGCCGCTCGGATAGGTGGAAAGCGCGCCGCCCCCGCTCGTGGCGATCTCGTTCTGATGCGCGCGGTATTGGCGGTAGTAGTGCAGGATCGCGGTGTTCATCACTCTACTCCGGGGGTTGTTTTCTGTTTGTTGCTGCGGCTCTCGGCCGTGTCGGCCGCCGCAGGTGATCCATGGTAGCCGCGCATCCCCATCGCGCGCTCCCATGCCCGTTGCGCAAGGGGCGTTTCGACTTTTCGCAATCCGGCTATTGGCAGCTTGTGGACATCATGCGGGCCGCGATAGGCGAAATATCCCCAAAAACCGGTGTCGCTGTAGCGAACGAAGGTCGATTCTTCGCCTTCTTCATCGATGATGCGATCTCCCGGTTCAAAGGGTCGTGGTGCGGTGCCCATGGTCGCCTCCGGTTCAATTCTGATGCGAGGCGACGAACGCCGCCACGGCATCGTCGCGCGTAGCGAAACCATCGAGGGTTTCGCGATCATCGTTGAAGACGATGAACCATTCGCCCGATGCAAAGGTGCGGTCGATAATGCCGCCACCGTCATTCGGATTGCAGATCAACCCATTGCCGCTCTCGGACCAGCCGGGGCAAAGGGTGTTAAGGGTTTCGAGGGCGGTCAGCATCATTACCTCACTTGGAATCGCTGCGGCGTTCCGCACGCCGCTGCTGCTCTTGCGCCACCCATTCAAGGGCGCGCTGGAAATGCTCTGGGTTCATGCCGTCAAAGTCGCCGCCATCGAACCCGTCACCGGCCAGCGCCGCATTAAGGGCGCTCTCGATGGCTTCCAGAAGGGGCTTGGTCAGGCGGGGCATGGTCAGTCCTGACGGCCACGATAGCGAGGGCGATCCTTGACCATCGCGACGTATGCCGACGCGCTTTCGCCACGCTCGAAGCGCTCGAACGCTTCGTCAATCGAATACCCTTCGCCCTTGCCGTCAACATCAGCGCCGTCGAGGCTATGGCCGAGCAGTCGTTCGGCATCTCCGCACCAGCGCAGCCATGCGCGCTCGCTCTTGTCGGAACCACCCAGCTCGTAGGCGATATTCTCCGGGGAGAAAGGATGATCGGAAAGATCGTTCATGACAGTGCTCCGCGAACGGGATAGGTGGCTGTTATTGGATAAATAGCGCTATTAATTGTGCGCGTCAATAGTTAGCGCTAAAAATTATGACGCCAACCGAAAATAGCCGTAGACGCAACGCCGCTGGATGGAACAAACGCCGTTTTCGTTCCGCCATTGACCGGGTTTCAGCGGTTGCCCGCGATCTGGCTCGATAGCGTGAATTTCCCGGCGAGGATCATGCGTGTCGTGGATAACGCCATCGATCATCGCCGTATAGTGGCCGCTCACCACGACCACGAGACGGCCGGGCGGCAGCTCGTCCGCAGTCAAATGGACGGTGCAGCCTGATCCGATCTTCATCGTCGGCACCCATTCCAAGCCGAGCGAGGCAGCGTAATCCCGGAACCATTTGCGCTTGGTGTTGATGCCGTTCCGAGCGCTGGCGGCTCTTTTTCCGCTGCGGGCGGTAGCGCGCTGCGCGCCAGTACCTTTCGCCAATGCAGCATAGATTTCCGCATATGGACGGCCTGTGACGATGGCGAGGGAACGAGCTACGCAATCGCCTGCTTTGCCCTTGAACCCCGCTTCGGCTCTGCCGCCGTCATCGATCACAAAACCGTCCATCTGAGGGCTTCCTGTATCAGCTCGCTGTGAGCAGCGCGCGCTCACCTGCGGCGGTGAGGACCACGCCAACTTCGGTTGCCATGACGCCACCCGTCATCGTCGTACCGTCCTCGCCGATCAGCTTCATTCGGTCGAGACGCCATAGGGCGACGGCCGAAACGCCGCTTGTTCGTTTGAACGTGTTCCCGTCTGCACGATAGATGCGCTTGACGATGCCGCGTTTCACGGCGTCGAGCGCTTTGTAGTCGGCTTTGGTGAGTTTCACGGGACAGTTTCCTTTTGGGATAGACGTACGCAATTTTTAGCGCTATAAATCCGCAACGTCAATAGTTAGCGCTAGGATTTATTGCCCGCAGCAGCGGGGGATCGGAGCTGAAGAATGAGCTTCAAGGATTTGAGCCAGGTCGAGAACAGGCACAGCTTCAATCTCTACCTCCCGCCAGATGCGTCGAAAGAGCGGCGGATCGTGCATCGGAAGTATGTCGCTGCCATCGAGGCGTTGGCGGCCGAGCGCGGCGATCCTACGGCGGCGCTGGCCGATGTCGAGCGAGCAAGGAAGAATTACGGTGCGATCCTCCTTCGCGAGGACCGGCAGGCTCGGCCGCACATCTACGCCAGATAGGAGCAGGGAATGGCAAAGGTCTACGATTTTCAGGCAGAACGCGCGCATCGCCAGCAGGATATGGGTCTGCTGCTCGCAACCTATGACACCCTAGACTGCCCATATTGCATGCGTCTGGCGCATGCCGTTGATCGGCCTACGCGCCCCTTCGCGGTGACGGTCGATCATGTCGTTTCATATCGCTGCGATGCCGGCCATAGCTGGCGCATCGACGCGGAAGGAAGCCTCATGCGGGGCCTTCGCGGCAATCGGTACTGGTGATCCAAAGGAGCGGAGGCCCCATGCCGATCTCAAAGGAGAAGATGCTGCTGTATCCGGGCGGAAGCACCGCCTCCCCGGAGTGGAAAGCGTTCCGCGTGACTATTCTGGACAGGGCCGGGAACCGTTGTGAGGGCACCCCGCAATTCCCGACCTGTCAGGCGGTCAACGGTCGGTCGCACCCCGAAACCGGCAGCAAAGTTGTGCTCACGGTAGCCCACATGGACCATGATGAAACGCACATGGACCCGAAGCGCTGCCGCGCGCTGTGTCAGCGCTGCCACCTGAATTGGGATGCGAAGCATCACGCGATGAACGCCAGCCTGACGCGCCGCAGGAAGTCACCGCAGATAGACATCGAAGATTATATAGCGGCGCTGCCGGCCGTTGGCCAACTAGAGGAAAGGGGCTGATGCGACTGCATGCTGCGCTGGATCACATCGCGAATAGTCATTACCGGGCGATGGAGACATGGGGTCCGGGTGAACCGGCGCAGCTCGCCCGCTACATCGTTGCTCATGCGGGTGAGACGGTCGAGTTTTCGTTCAGCTTCTTGGACACGGACAATACTGCTGACGCGCTCGAAACGTTCATAGCCTTCGCCAACGATCTCTGGGACGCGGGGATAGCTCCCATACCGCACAACTTCTTTTGGGTGTCATGGTCGCAAATGCTGCTCGGTCAGACCGTCCATATGGCGGCTTTCTGCGAGAAGGTTTTCAGCGAGTATGACAACGCCCTTACCTCGCTTTCTGTGCGAGTGATGTTCGAAAACATGCGGCGGGATGGCTTCGCTTTTGTCAACCAATCCGGGCTGATGGTGGTGCAGGATCATGACCATGTACTGATCAGCCACGCCGACAGCGAATCCGCTGGGCTTTTGGTAGAAAATGGTTTCGGCGTCGTGAAAGCGTTGATGGGCGCTCTGGCTACGCCGCAGGCTATTCGCAGCGAGCAGCCCGCCCCTGACAGGCTCAACAAGCAGCGCGCGAGCAAAGGCAAGACGCCGATTGGTCCCGTCATTGTCATCGATGTTCGGGCAAGCAAGCAGGCCGCCAGTATGCGGAAGGGTGAAGGCGGCTGGATCGTCCGACCGCATTGGCGGCGTGGCCACCTTCGCCATCTGGCGGACGGGCGAGTGATCCCGATTCCGCCATGCTGCGTGAACATGGAAGATGGCATACCGGTGAAGCCGGAATATGTCGTGAAGGTCTAAATGAAAGGGCAGAACACCATGAACGAATGGGCGCATTCCAACCCTTACCACTTCTCTCTTCTGCCCTCCCTGCTGTTGATGGCGTGGGCTTTCGCGATGAGCGGCGTGTTCACCGGCAGCATCAAATGCAGCATTGCCGCGTGTGTCGGCCTCGCCTGTCTGGCGACGGCCGCAGGCGCGTTCTACCTTGGCGTTTTTGATCCTGCGCCGGTTGCGCCAGTCATGATCGCCAACGTCACTTCGAACTAGGGGGAGAAAGACGATGCTGGCAGCAGACGATGACGACATGGTGCAGGGCTATCGAGACGGCTTCGCCGACGAGAGGGATGACTTTCCGGCCAGCCTCGCCAATCGTGGCGCATCCTACCGGCACGGTTGGATGAATGGACGGGATGATAGGTTGCAGCGGCCACGGGCGACTGTAGCGGTTTTGAAAGAGCAGGCACGGGAAGCCCACGAGGCGGACAGATGGCCAATCTAGGCGTGGAAAGAACGACTGCCGGCGATCCGACAGGACGTCGAGCACACTGGAGCCAGCTTTTGACCGGCGTAGCCGCCGAGATCGCGGCAGATGGCTGTCGAGATGCCACGCCAGAAGTCATCGATGCGATGGCGGCACTGTTCAAATTCGCCGCTGCCGATGTTCGGCGTCGAGAGGCCGCATTCAGCGGCCACGAGTAGAGGGGGACGGAATGAAACACCTTCTCGTTTCAGATCAGGAATTGGCGCTTTTGAAGCGGGCACTTGCGGCCGCCTCGACGAGTGAGGCGAACGCTCATATGCGAGTGCTCGAAAAGGCTCTTGAGGATCGCGCACAACAGGCCGGTGCGGTCGTCTCGGCGCTGACCGGCGCGTCTCATGCACTCAGGAGCTATCAGTGTGGCAATGCGTCGGTCGAACTGGCCGAGAGCATCGCAGACGCATGCGACAAAGCATTGAACGAGATAGGTCAGCCGACCGGCCTGACCTATAGCCGAACCCCTGACGGGTTTGCCATTAAGGCGGCTCCGCTGGCGTCGGCCACGAAAGTCGGTATTGGTGAGAACGTCACGGTAGTGGACTTCAAACCCTCAAAATAGAGGAAGTCGGAATGGCTGTCACAACCGGCATGACGCGATGCCTCGGAGATATGATCAAGGCCGAGCAAGAAGGGCGTTACGAGGATTCGGAGATCGTCTGTGATGGCCTGTGGTGTTGGCTGGGCGAGCGCCGTGTGCACCGTAAGACGGTCAAGGCGTTGCTGCGGCTGGTGGCCATCAGCGAGCAAAGCGATAGTGGTGGCGTGCAACGTTTCGTCATCAACGGCGTCGGCCGGTCGATTAAGGACGATCCAAAGATGGCAGATAGCGTTGCCGTCGCGATCATGCGCGGCGGCGGTTTTTCGATTGTCGGCGGCAAGATCGTTCCGCTACCGAGCCAAGATTAACTGCGCGCCACGTGGGCGCGGCCGGAATGTGCTTCGGTCGGGAAATCCCAAAATATCCGAACCTCGCGAGAGCCACATCGAGGGCACCGTAGCCTTTCCTTTAGACGCGCCAAGGGAAAGCCACGGCCACGTGTGCAAAGCAGGGTTTCCATGTCGAGAACCTTCGAATAGTTGCACTCACGGCCGCGCTGGTAGCCCTTGGTGTACGGTCCCCACGCACACCACATGCGGACTGTGACTGAGTGGGTATAGGCATCGCCAAGGGTTTCGATCTCCATCTAAACAGATAGGAACGAATAGCGAACATCGTCAAGTCGATTAGGCGCTAATATGTGCTTTCGGCAGCAGAGGCATCGACATGGTTTACACCTCTTCTTCCGTCAATTCGTGATCGGGCCGCTCATGAGGCAGGCCCTTTGCATCGAGCTGCTCGGCAATCTTGTGTGAGAGGTGCTTTTTGACGCGCCGCGTAGCCCCAGAATCTTTCTGATCGGGAAGCCAGTAACGCATGTACGACGAAGCGGTCTCTATGTCCTTTTCAGTGTGGCCAAGAATCTCGGAGAAGAAGGCGGCCTTGGTTTTGGATTTTGGCCGGAAGAATTGATCGGCGATCTCCGCATAAAGCGACCGAATATTGTTCGCTTTCAGCTTTTTGGCGTCAGCGACATGCCGGCTGTCGCCGATCTCGGCGGCCGGCCAAAGCTTTGCGAACATCTCTTCCCGGATAGCAGGCAAGATGCACTGCACGCCCGGCACTCGCAGAAGGTCGTTCTTGAACTCTTCACCGGTCATCTGCTCCCAGACTTGCCCGGCCTCGGAGGCACGCAAAACCTTCCACGCGAATAAAACGGTCTTAGCCGGTGCGAGCGTGGGGATCGTGAACACCTGATCGAACTGCGTGCCTTCTCGGCCGCGAGTTTTCGCTTGCCCGGAAAACAGGATGCGCCAGTTCTCATAGCCCCGAACCTTGGTGTGCGATGACGTATCCGCATCGCCAGTCGCCTTGATAGGAGCTGGAGCAAACTGCCCTTGGCAAAAGACCTCGTAGGGTCGCCGACCAGTAATAAAGCATAGAGCCATGCCGATCCGTACCGCGTCTGATCTACTGACGCCTTGTGCCGTTTCGGCGCTTTCGTCATCGAGCTGATGCCAAGAGGCATCGGTGCTCGGAAGGGCAGAGCGTGCGATTTCCAGCAGCTCTTGCCAATGCTCGACCGCGACGAGATCGTGATGCTGCTCGATCACAGCTTCACGGTAAGCCACGGTGCGGGTCAGCATGACATCCTCCGGTGCCGCCACCACCGCAAACGTCGCATCGTCGTCTATCCCACGATTGCGCAGCTCGTTCCGGTAATGGGACGTGGTGTTGAGGATCGTGCTCGCTGCCAGCGATGCACGCATGTCTTTGATCTCTTCGTTCCAGCGTTTTGCCAGCGCTCTTTTGTAGTTGGCATCGGCCAGCCCTTGCGTGCTGCCATGGCCTAGCGCGGCCGTGCGGCTCTCGGATAGCGCTGCGACATCATTAGCGAACTGCTCGATCCGCTCCCGGCGTGTGTTTGGCCGACCTCCGCCCGTCGAGCGCGGCGATGAAGTTCGAAGCGGGCTATCGTGCTTGTCGAGCACTTTGATTGCCGCCAATGCTGGGTGGTTGCCCAGCTCGGCGCGAACGGCCTTACGATAGTGCGATGTGTAGGTCGTTCGGGTGGCCAACGATTTGTCAGCCATGGCGCCCCATTCGGCCGCCCAGAGCTGATCAAAATCGTCTGTGTCATCTGAGCGAAGGGCAGCAACGAAAGCGTTGATCGCGTCGGTGATGACAGAGGGCCGTCCCCGGTCCCGCTTGGGCGCTTTTTCATGCGGTTCCATAGTGGTTTCCTCTTCTATTTTTGAAAGCAGGGTATAATAAAATTACACGCTTATCAATGTAATATTAACAAATTACGCGGGCTTTTGATCGGCCGAATTGAGAAAATTCTCAAGGATGGTATCTGCGAGGGCCTTTCCCTCGGCGGGGTCCATCTTGGAGCCATTCTGCCAATATTCGACATTTCGATAAGGGCGGTTTGGAATGATGTAGCGGACGCCCCACGGGGCACGAGTGTAAGTCTGGCCAATGTGCATAACCGCCACGAAAAGAGACGGTCGATCCGGGATCACAGTCGGATCGGTGAGCGGTATTGCACTGGTGCCGGGACCGCGAGCGTTCAACGTCCGGCCCTCAAGGCGTTTTGTGTAGGAAGGCATTGCCAGATAGGGGCAGACCCGCAGGGCGTAGGCGCAGCATTCGTAGTGCATCGGGGTGTCCATGTACCGGCCGTCAGGATGGAAGGCGCTCAGCGGGCCACCAACAGACCAGCGTCCACGATGGAGCTTGCCCGCGCAGATCGGGCAACGATCCTCTTTGATGAAGCGCTGGCGAGTTTCCTCGTCGTTGATCGTGAAGTGCGGCATTCCGGCATCGTCCAGAAGAACGTTGGCGGGGATCGGGAAACCGCGTCGGTCACGAGGCAGGTGCGCCATGCGCGCCGGGATCGGCGTGCATGACAGGGCCTCTTTCATGGATAGGGTCATTCGGACGGCCTCCATTCTGCGAGGCGCTTTTCGAGCACGGAAAGCCATCCTTTTGCTTGCCGGATGGTGCTTTCGAGGCCGGCTATATAGATGGCGAGCTGGCGCGCCCAACCGGTCTCGCCCACCCGCACCGTCTCGCCGCGCAAGGGTGTGATGCTTTCAAGCTTGTCGCTGTCGGCAAGCGCTGCCCTGTCCTTAGCGAGGCTGGTTTTGGTGGTCTCTATCATCCATAGGAGCCCTTCGTTGGAGATTTCGAGCGGCTTGAATCGGACGCCGGGGCAGCTTGCAGTCTGCCAGCCGTAGCCGGGCCGCTGATAGCCGTGGTGAGCCATCGTGCCATTGGTGACGGCGATTTGCCGGAAGCAGCAAGGGCAAGTTTTCACGATCTTGTTGGGATTTACTGGCTTTGCCGGGCCAGTGCTTGGAGCACGTCCCTTGACTACCTTGTCTTTGAGGGAGGCGACGGCCTCGGCCAGTGGCAAGGCTTCGGCCACGAACGCGCGCATCGCGTCTATGGCAGCGCCGTCGAGCTTGGTTTTCGCGAGCTTTTTGCTCACGGACAGCATGTCGTGAAGGTACATGACGGTGAAGCTGTTGTAGAACTGGTAGACTGCTTCGGGCTGTTGCTGATAGCGCCCAGCGAAGAAGAACGGGTCTTGGACGGCCTTTTCCCAGCCGTCATCGACGGCGCGGGAGATCGTGTCCTTGGCGTCTTTTAGGACGATATTGCGGATCGAGCCGAAGGCAACGCCGTCTGCAATCGCATAGACGGCTGCATCGAACTGATCGGGTCGGCGAGCGGCCGCGCGCAGGGAGGGAAAACGGTCGGGATGAATAGTAGCCATGGTGCTTTGCCCTATAGCGGGTAGGTGGAAACAAGCGTAGCGACCTCTTCGCCCGTCTGTGAGTGCCAGACCTCGCCGTTGCAGGAAGCATAGACTTCGATGAACGCTTCGGGGCCAAGTTCATCGATCCAGTCGGCTTCGTAATCGATGAAAGATTCGCTCATGTAGTGAGCGATGCCGCAGCGAACCGCCATAAGGGCGGCGGCGCGGCCGTCAGGGTCTTTACTGGCAACCCAGTGAAGGATGTTGCAGATCATGTCGCCAGCGGCCGTCTGCGGGCCGTCAGCGTTGAGCGAGACATCCAATCCAGCCGACGCAGCGAACGCCCTGATGGCGCTCGCGACGGTTGCTGCTCGTTGGTCATTGTTCATCATTTCCGTGATCCTTTCGGCGATTTGGATGTGTATTCAACCGAGAGCTTGATGAAGGGAGGTATCGAGAACTCGGCGGTGATTTTGAACGATCCTTTCGGGGCAAGTTTCTTGGCGATGCGCTGGAAGAAGCGCTTAACCGAGCGACCCGTCGCGCGGCAGAACTGAAACGTCTGGAACATTTGCGGACCTTCCGTTCAGAGCAGCGAGACCGCCCCGCTGTTGATAAAATTACAGTACACCGAGAGGGCGAAGGCCGTCAAGCATTAAAATAAAAATTAATGGCGAGAGGGGCAAAATATTTTTGATAAAAATGCGATTTTAGGCTTGACCTATGAGGAAATTACAGGCATATTGAGCACATGAAAGGAGATGAACACGAGATGAGAGCCACGGGATCGAGCCAAACCCCAAAAACGGTGTAAAATGGGCTGAATTTGGCAGGAAATCCGCACACAACCGGAGCGGGCGCGAAAATAATTGATAAAAATAGCAAAAACCGGTTGATTTAGTAAAAATTACATGATATAATTATAGACTGTGTGACAGAATTACAACAGCACGGCCTATTTTTATATATAACTACACCGGTGTAGTTATATATAAAAATAGGCCGTGCTGTTGTAATTCTGTCACACAGTCTATAATTATATCATGTAATTTTTACTAAATCAACCGGTTTTTGCTATTTTTATCAATTATTTTCGCGCCCGCTCCGGTTGTGTGCGGATTTCCTGCCAAATTCAGCCCATTTTACACCGTTTTTGGGGTTTGGCTCGATCCCGTGGCTCTCATCTCGTGTT
>NZ_BAABTE010000014.1:0-106486 GCF_040371715.1 Brucella sp. NBRC 14130 | reverse complement strand
CGACGAGCGAACACGTCGCCAGGTCACTCAAGGTCGGTGACGAGGTTTCGGTCCGCGGGCCGCTCGGCAGCTCTTTTCTGCGCGAACAGCATACTGGTCCAATTCTGGCGGTCGCCGGCGGGTCGGGACTGGCGCCGATCAAGTCGATTGTCGAAACGGCGCTGACAAGCGGCCTGCGGCAGCCGATCCATCTCTATTTCGGGGCACGGACGGAGCGCGATCTCTATCTGGTCGAACATTTCAGTCTTCTGGCGAGCGCCTACGACAACCTCACCTTCACACCCGTGCTTTCGGAAGTGAGCCGATCCGATCGCTTCCGAACCGGCCTGGTAACGGATGCGATCGTGAGTGACGTGCAGGATCTCGATGGCTGGAAGGCATATATGGCCGGACCGCCCGCCATGATCGATGCTTCTGGCATCATGCTTCGCGAACTGGGCTTGCGCGGCGAGGACATACATGCGGACGTATTTTTTACGCCCGAAGAAGCGCCTACATAAGTCGAAGAAAGGAACCAGCGATGAACATCGGAAAGGCAGCGGCGGCATCAGGCGTTTCGGCGAAGATGATCCGTTACTACGAATCGATCGGATTGATCGCGGAAGCGTCGCGGACGGATAGCGGATACCGAGATTACTCCGACAAGGACGTGCATACGTTGCGTTTTATCAGGCGTGCGCGCGATCTCGGTTTCTCGGTCGAGAAAATGACGGAACTGCTTGCGCTCTGGCGAGACCGAGACCGGGCGAGCGCGGACGTCAAGCGTGTTGCCCTTGAGCATGTCGAGGAACTTGAACGGAAGGCGCGTGAACTCAGGGAGATGAGCATGACGCTCAAGCACCTTGCCGAGAACTGCCGGGGCAATGCCCGGCCGGACTGCCCGATCATCGATGAGTTGGCGACGACTGATGACCCTGAGACCAGCCCCACACACACCCGCGATCGTTCCGGCGCGACAGGGAACAGGTTCGAGCACACGAGGCCCGTCGTGTCGGCGAAGGCGGAAAGAAGCGGTCACGGTGCCAGGGAGCAATAGCCATGACACTTGCCGGCGAAATCCTGCACCTGTTCAAACGGGCATGTTCGGACGGCGACATGGAAGTTGCCGAGAAGCTATTGCAGGCTCTTGAACTGATTGATGCGCGAGGGCTCGGCGTCGCAGCTTCGCACAAGCCGTTGTCTCAAGCTTATCTGGCTATCGGAGAACTTCCTGTGCCTCCGAAAAAATGTCAGCGGCATCACTAGGACATCATCCGTTCAATGAGGCCCAAGGATGGATGAGCCGGAAACGGGACGGGTCAATGCCGACTTCGCAGGTCAACAACTGCCCGCGTAGGCGGGACTCCGAAACTCAGCGGCGGCGGGAGACCTCCTCCTGATATCCGCGCTCTCGTTCCGGCCAGGTACTCTTAATAAAAGCGAGGACAGCCCGGATCTCGCCCTCGCTCAGGGCATCGGCAAAACCAGGCATGTCGCTCTCATAGCTCCCTCCGACGATGGCCGCTGTACCCTCCTTGACGATGCGGAACAGCATCTCATCGGCATGGTGCCAGGTGTGGCCGCTCTCGTCGTGCGGCGGTGCGGGCAGCCGACCGGAGGGAAGCGGCGAGCGCCAGTCCGGCTGCCCTTCGAGATTCGCACCGTGGCAAGACGCGCATTGATCCGCATAGACTTGTCGGCCCTGCTCGACGACCTCCGCTGATGCCGCAGCGGTGGATTCGGAACGGGCGTAATGCCACCCAGCCAATGTTACCACGATCGCTCCTCCGAGGAACGACCTTGACCAGAAAGTATTTTGGGGCTTCTTTCGCATGGCACGCATGTTCAGTAACGAGGAATTGCAACGCACGAGATGGCAAGGAAGATTTGCCAGTGGTGCGACACCATTTGCAATAGACATTCCGGTGAGTAGTACCTATCTTTCCAGTATGTTTGCGCGCGTTGTCTCCATGCTTGCCATAGCCGCGGTCGCCATCATGACGATGGTGTTTTCCGCGCACGCGGCACGCATGAGCATAACGCCGGACCCGGCTGTGCATGCGAACGAGATGATAGTCGTCTCAGCCGGCATCGAGCCTGCATGCAGCAGCGAACACTGCGGATCGGCAGACATGGATGCGGGAACCTGTGAACTGGTTTGTGCAGGTTTTTCGCTCTTTCTCATATCACCGAGCGGTGGTTCTGGAAACCAATACACGCCAACCATCTATGTCCTGCCGCCTGATGCAAGCATTGCCGGTGGGGCGCTTGGACTGAACGAGCGTCCTCCGAAGGTCCGCCTCCTCTGATCGCGCCCGGGCTTCGGCCCGCGGACTTCCGACAGCTTGAGGAACGGGACTGCTGTCCCGAGGAGACGACCATGAATACCCTTTCACGACGCGGCTTTCTCGCCGCTGGCGCAGCTATGCTGGCCTACGCTCATGTGCCCCGGACGGCGGCAGCGCAGGACGCCACGCCGCTGTCGCTTCGCGCCGCCAGCCGGACTCTGGACATCGACGGACGCGCCGCCACTGTCTGGGGTCTTGCCGGGCCATCAGGACAGGGCCTGACACTCGATCCCGGCATGCCCTTCCGGGTGGATCTAACAAACGAACTCGATACCGCCACACTGATTCACTGGCACGGCCAGATTCCGCCCAATGCGCAGGATGGCGTGCCCGACATGCCCTTGCCGATGCTCGCCCCCGGCGAAACACGCGCCTATGACTTCGCACCGCTGCCCGGCACCTATTGGATGCACGCGCATGTGCCGCTGCACGAGATGCGCCTTCTGGCCGCGCCACTGATCGTGCGCAGTGCCGAGGATGTCGCCGCTGACCGGCAGGAGGTGGTGCTGTTTCTGCATGATTTCTCGTTCAAGGCGCCCGAGGAGGTGATGGCCGAGATCACATCCGGCCATGGCGCCACGGGCAATCACGGAAGCGGCGCAGGCGCAGGCACGGGCGGAATGTCGGGTATGGACCACGGCGCGATGGGAAACATGCCGATGACTGGCATGGATCACGGCGCCATGGGTGGAATGGGGTCCATGGACAGTATGGCGATGGACCTCAACGACTACGATTGGGACGCCTATCTTGCCAACGATCGCACGCTCTCGGACCCGGAAGTGGTGCAGGTCGAGCGCGGCGGGCGTATCCGCCTACGCGTCATCAACGCCGCTGCGGCGACTGTGTTCTGGCTGGACACCGGCGAAGCGCAGGCCCGGCTCGTCGCGGTTGATGGCCACGCCGTTCAGCCGCTGTCTGGCACGCGGTTCGGTCTGGCCATGGGCCAACGGCTCGACCTTGAGATCGACCTGCCTTCGGAGGGTGGTGCCTGGCCGATCCTTGCGCTGCGAGAAGGAGCGCGGGAGCGCACTGGTCTGATCCTTGCCACTCCGGGCGCCGAGATACGGCACATTGATGCTTTGGCAGAGTCCGAAGCACCGGCTTTTGACACCGACCTTGGACAGGAGACGCGCTTGATCGCTTCCGAATCCTTGCCGGAGCGGCCGGTGGACCGCAGCCACATGGTAATGCTGGGCGGCTCGATGCAGCCCTATGTGTGGACGATGAATGGCGCCGTCTGGGGCCAGCATCGCCCGGTTACCGCGAGGCGCGGCGAGCGGATCGTGCTGTCCTTCCACAATATGTCGATGATGGGTCACCCGATGCATCTGCACGGGCATGTGTTCCAGGTCGTCGGGCTGAATGGACGGGCGGTTACGGGCGCGCGGCGGGACACGGTGTATGTGCCGCCAATGTCGATGGTCGACATTGCACTCGACGCCGGAGAAGCCGCGCGCTGGATGCTTCATTGCCATCACATGCCGCATCTTGAAACAGGCATGATGACCGAATTTGCGGTCAGCGCATAGGCAGCGTGCTGGCAGGAGGACGCCGGCACCGGCGTCCTCCTGTGCAACAAGGAGGTGAACCCTATGTCAATGTCTCACGGCGGTCATGCCGGCCACATGCCCGCGAGTGGTGATCGCAAAGCGCTCGTCATTTCGGGCTGGCTTACCGGCCTTTACTTCATCGTGGAACTCGGGATCGGCATCTGGACTGGCTCGGTCGCCGTCATGTCGGATGCCTTCCACACCTTCTCGGCCGTGGGCGGCGTGCTCATTGCGCTGGTCGCCATGCGTCTGGGTGAGCGAAAATCCAGCCCCTCGCGCACCTTCGGCTACATTCGGGCGGAGATCCTGGGGGCCCTCTTCAACGGCCTCTTCCTCGTCGCCATGGCTCTCTACGTGCTGTGGATGGGCGCGATGCGCCTCATGGAGCCCATCGAACTGGCCACGACGCCGATGTTGATCGCCGCAGCGGGCGGCATCGCCACCGAGCTTGTCGCGCTCTGGCTCATGTACGAGCGCCAGAAGGACAACCTGAATATCCGGGGTGCGTATTGGCACATACTGCAGACCTTCGTCGGCAGCTTCCTGATCATCGTCTCGGCGCTGGTGATCCGATTCACGGGCTTTGTGGCCATCGACCCGCTGCTTGGCATGGCCTTCGGACTGGTGCTGCTCTGGGCTTCCTGGGGTATTATGCGCGAGGCATTGCACATCCTGCTGCAAGGCACGCCCGAAGACCTCGACTTGGAGGCCGCCATCGAGGCCATCCGGCAGCTAGAGGGGGTTACCGACGTGCATCACGTCCATGCCTGGAGTCTGACATCCGGGCGCAATGTATTCTCAAGCCACGTCTGCGTTGGGGACTTTCAGGAAGGCGAACGGGTGTTGCGACAAGCAAGCAATCTCCTGCGCGAGCGTTTCAACATCTACTTCTCGACGTTGCAGATCGAGAAATACTGCCTCGACGGCGAGGACTCTGCGGCCGAGATTGACATCATGCAGTCTCAGACGGGGCAAGAACGGACCAGCATCGGAAAGATCCACGACAATCACTGATTGGCAGGAACTCCGGATTTCGATCACCTCTTGACCTTCCAACGGTTGGAAGGCGCAGAATAGGCGAAGAGCAAGCTTAGGATAAGACGCCGGGGAGGCGTGAAAATGGCCAGCAAGACCGAACACGATCACCAGAATCAGAGTCACGTTCATTCCGCCCAAGGTCATGCGCATGATCACGGGGCGGTCGCGCAGGACGACGCGCACAAGGTCAAGGACCCGGTCTGCGGCATGATTGTCGATCCCCACACGGCCCAGCACAAGGCCGAGCATGCGGGCCGGCCCTATTATTTCTGCTCGGCCGGGTGCCGCGCGAAGTTCCTGGCCGAGCCCGAAAGCTATCTCGATCCGGCGGCGGCGGAGGTAGTACCGATTCCCGAGGGGACGGTCTATACCTGCCCGATGCATCCCGAGATCCGGCAGGACGGCCCCGGATCATGCCCGATCTGCGGCATGGCGCTGGAGCCGGTGCTGGTCAGCCTTGAGGCCGAGCCCAATGTCGAACTGATCGACATGACACGCCGCTTCTGGATCGGCCTCGTTCTGGCGATCCCGGTGTTCATTCTCGAGATGGGCGGGCATGTGTTCGGGCTGACTCACGCCATCGGGCAGCAGGTCTCGAACTGGCTGCAACTGATCCTCGCAACGCCGGTCGTTCTCTGGGCGGGCTGGCCGTTCTTCCAGCGTGGCTGGCAGTCGCTCGTCAACCGCAGCCTCAACATGTTTACACTGATCGCCATGGGCACCGGGATGGCGTGGATCTACAGCGTCGTCGCCACGCTTGCACCCGGCATCTTCCCCGACGCCTTCCGCCAGAACGACGGCTCGGTCGCGGTCTATTTCGAGGCGGCGGCGGTCATCACCGTGCTGGTGCTGCTGGGACAGGTACTGGAGCTGCGGGCGCGCGAGAGCACCAGCGGCGCGATCCGGGCGCTGCTTGACCTCGCTCCCAAGACCGCGCGGATCATTCGTGACGACGGCACTGAGGAGGAGGTTCAACTCGACACCGTTCATGTCGGCGACCGTTTGCGGGTGCGGCCTGGCGAGAAGGTGCCGGTCGATGGCGAAGTTCTGGAAGGACGCAGCGCTGTCGATGAATCGATGGTGACCGGCGAGTCGATGCCGGTGACCAAGGAGGCCGGCGCCAAAGCCATCAGCGGCACCATGAACCAGTCCGGCGCGCTAGTGATCGAGGCACGCAAGGTCGGGCGAGACACCATGCTGTCGCAGATCGTCCAACTCGTCGCCGAGGCGCAGCGAAGCCGCGCGCCGATCCAGCGCCTCGCCGATCAGGTGTCGGGGTGGTTCGTGCCGGCGGTGATCGTCGTCGCAGTCATCGCCTTCATCGCTTGGTCGATCTGGGGACCGGAGCCGCGCTTATCCTTCGGGCTGATCGCGGCGGTTTCGGTCCTGATCATCGCCTGTCCCTGCGCGCTCGGGCTGGCAACGCCGATGTCGATCATGGTCGGCGTCGGCCGGGGCGCACAGGCGGGCGTGCTGATCAAGAACGCCGAGGCGCTCGAGCATATGGAGAAGGTCGATACCATCATCGTCGACAAGACCGGTACGCTGACCGAGGGCCGGCCCGCTGTCACCGCAATCGTGCCAGCGCCTGGCTTCACCGAGGACGAGGCTTTGCGGCTTGCCGCCAGCGTGGAGCGGGCCAGCGAGCATCCGCTGGCGCTGGCCATCGTTCGCGCTGCCGAGGAGCGGGGGATCGTGACCGCACCGGTCGCGGATTTCGACTCGCCGACCGGCAAAGGCGCCTACGGCACGGTCGAAGGCAAGCGCATTCCCCTTGGAAATGCCAAGTTCCTGGCCGAGCAAGGCGTTGATGTCGCCCCACTGGCGGATGAGGCCGACCGGCTGCGCGAGGACGGGGCAACCGCGATCTTCATGGGAGTGGACAACCGCATCGCCGCCATCTTCGCCATCGCCGATCCGGTCAAGCCCTCGACGCCCGAGGCGCTTGCCGCGCTGAAGGCGCAGGGAATCCGCGTTGTCATGCTTACGGGTGATAACTGGACCACGGCCAAGGCGGTCGCCCGCCGGCTCGGCATCGACGAGGTCGAGGCCGAGGTCCTGCCCGACCAGAAAAGCGCGGTCGTGCAGCGTCACAAGGCGGCAGGCGAGGTGGTGGCGATGGCAGGCGACGGCGTGAACGACGCGCCGGCGCTGGCGGCGGCCGATGTGGGCATCGCCATGGGCACCGGTACCGATGTGGCAATGGAAAGCGCAGGTGTCACATTGCTCAAGGGCGATCTCACGGGCATCGTCCGCGCGCGCCGGCTCTCGGAGGCTGTCATGCGCAACATCCGCCAGAACCTGTTCTTCGCCTTCATTTACAACGCGCTCGGCGTGCCGGTGGCAGCCGGGGTGCTCTACCCGTTCTTCGGCATCCTGCTGTCGCCGATCATCGCCGCCGCCGCCATGGCGCTGTCGTCGGTGAGCGTCATCGCGAACGCCTCCCGGCTGCGGGCCACGAGATTGTAGGAGGCTGACGTGGGCGAAGGTCCTCCATCTGGAAAAATTGGTGACGATGGTGGCGCCAACAGCCCGGATACCGTCCCATCCTTGCGCTAAGTCAAAGTCTGCGGCGAAGGGGGCCGCTATGAGTATCTTTGCGACGGAAGGGCAGAACAGGCCATGATGCAATGTCATGATGTCGGGCGGGATGATGTGGGGCATCGTTCTTCTGGTACTCGTGCTCCTTACCGCCGCCGCTTTGATCAAATACGTATTTTTCCGGTGATCCAGCTTTGACGAAGTTGCGGCCCAGATGGAGGAACTGAGATGCAAACCATCCATATGATCAGCAGGCGCTCCTTCCTAGCCAGCGCCACCGCGTTCCCCGTCCTGCTCTCAACGGCGGGAACGGTTCGCTCGGCAGGACTGCCTCTGGTGACCGTCACCAAGGATACGAATTGCGGGTGCTGCGGCGCATGGGTCGAGCATATCGAGGCGGCCGGCTTCCCGGTGAGCGTCGTGGAATCGAGCGAGGTCGAAAGCCTCAAGCAGCGGCTCGGCGTCCCGGCGGCGTTGTACTCCTGCCATACGGCCGAAGTGGACGGCTATGTCATCGAAGGACATGTGCCGGCCGCCGCGCTTCGCCGCCTCCTGGCCGCGCGCCCGTTCGCGACAGGGCTTGCGGTTCCCGGAATGCCCGCCGGCTCCCCCGGCATGGACTTTCCCGGCGTGGTCCCCGAGCCATACGAGGTGTTCCTGTTCGGCCCTTCCGTCCAGAAAACCTTCGGGCGTTTCCGCGGCGCGCGGGAGATCTGAGTGGAACGCTGCTCATGATCCATCCGGTCGCCATCAGTCCGATTCAGAACCGGGCCTGCGGGGCAGACCCTGCCTTTGTCAGGAGCTCTGGTTGCCTGGGCTCGGATATTGACGGCCGCAAGGATGTCATCTGGTGCGTGGCAACTCTCCATCCCGACCTCGACAAAGAAGCCAAGCCATGAGCAGGAGCTCGACTGCGGCTTTCGGATCGAAAGGCGACTGGCTCCGCCAGTTCCTGACAGGCCTGCTGCTGCTTGCGTTCAGCGCTTTTGTTTTCCTGGCAGCGGCGCATGCCAGTCCGGGCACACACGGCTCGCATCAGGATCAGACCGTTGCGGGTGCACAGCATGAGGCCCATTCGAATTACTCCGACGACCGAAGCAAGGCTGCGGACGAACGATGCTGTCACACTGAAACGGCGCCGGACCGCGATTGCGGCCAGCTCTGCACCATTGTTGCCCTGCTACCCGAGGCGCCGCCTGTGATGCCATCCTCGGACGGCGAGCCATTGCTCGGTTTCCAGGCCAGCGATCTGGGCCGAAATCCTTCAGTCCTCCTGACACCACCGCGTCTGACCGCCCCTGCGTAGTGAACGCATCGGCCGGGAGATGTTCTTCTCGGCACTCAAGCAGCAAACAGTCAGACGAAGCCACGGTAGGCGCGCGTCCAGAAATTAGACGCGGCTCTCCGGTGCCAAAGGATAAACCATGACGTACCGAACAATAGTTGCGCTTTCTGCTAGTCTCTTGATGGGAGTCTCCGGCGCTGCTCTGGCGCAGCAGGCAGAGCATGACGCCCATTACCCTCAGACGCCACAGGCCCAGGAGGAACGGGCCCCTGCCTCCATGTCCCCTTCAGGACAGATGCCTTCGATGCAGGACATGCCGCATGAATGCCGGGCCATGATGGAGACCATGCCCCAAGCGTGCATGGACGCCATGCAGCAGATGATGCAGGGCGGCATGATGCACGGTGGGATGGCCGCTCCCCAAGGCGGAGAGTCGGCTCCAGCCGACGCCGATGTCGCCGACTTCACCAAGGCCTATGTCGATGCGATGGAGGAGATGCACGGCCCGATGATGGAGGGCGTCATGGCCGAGGACCCGGACGTCGCTTTCATCCTGGGCATGATCCCGCACCATCAGGGTGCGGTCGACATGGCGAAGATCGTGCAGCGATACGGAGATGACCCGCAGACAAGAGAGTGGGCGTCTCAGATCATTGAAGCACAGGAACGTGAGATCGCCGAAATGCAGGCGTGGCTGGACAGGAATGCCGGCCAGCAGCCTGCTGGCTTGGTCGAGACAGGCGGAACCGTGTACTCCGCCAACGAGGGCGACAATTCGATCAGCGCCATCGAACTCGGCACGGGTTCGGTCGAGACGGTGCAGATCGGAGTCTCACCGCACAATGTCGATCGGACGCCGGACGGGAGGCTGCTGCTCGCCGTCGGGAGCCCTGCCTCCGATCACGCTCACGGATCGGATGACCAGGGACATGCCGATGCCGGCAACGGGCTTCTGGTGGTGCTCGATCCGCAGCAACTGTCACAACCCGTCGGCACTGTAGAAGTCGGTGCGCATCCGGCGCATGTCGTCGCCGATCGCAGCGGCCGCGCCTATGTTTCGCTGTCCGGCGGGAACGAGATTGCGGTCGTTGATCTCGCAGCGGCTTCGGTGATCGAGCACATCACGACAGGAGCCTATCCGCACGGGCTGCGCCTCAGCCCGGATGAGAGCGAGCTCTATGTGGCCAATGTCGAGGACGGCTCGGTCTCCGTCATCGACACGCAGGAGCTGACCGAGGTTGCGCGCATTCCGGTGGGCGCAGCGCCCGTTCAGGTCGGGTTCACGCCCTCGGGCGATCAGGTCTACGTCTCTCTTCGAGACGAGAACCGGGTGGCCGTCATCGACACCGCATCCCGCGAGGTGACGAACAGGATCGATGTCGGGCCGAACCCGATCCAGATGTTCGCCACCCCGGATGGAGCCTACGTCTATGTGGCCAATCAGGGCACCGAGGCGGAACCGAACGATACGGTCTCCGTGATCGAGACTGAGTCCGGAAACGTGATCGAGACGATCACCACCGGGGGCGGCGCCCACGGCGTCTCGGCATCGGCTGACGGGGCATTCGTGTTCGTAACGAACATTGCCGATGACAGCGTTTCGATCATCGACGTGGCGAGCCAGGAAGTGCTCAAGACCGTGCCGGTCGGCGATCGCCCGAACGGCATAGTCTACGCCGGATCGAACTAGTAAGCAGCGCGGCGCCGGAGCGAAACAGCTCTGGCGCCAGACTTGAGAATAGCTATTGGCGTCGATGAGCAGAGCCGGCCTGCACGACGAACTTCGAGGCAGCACGGCATTGGTTGCAGACATCGGAACTGATCTTGTCGCATATGCCGCCCTTTTCGTAAGCGCGTTCACGTCGGCGACCCTCCTACCAGGGTCGTCCGAGGCAGCGCTCCTGACTCTTCTAACAATGGGACAGGCCAACCTCGTCACCCTAGTGGGCGTCGCAACGGCAGGAAATGTGCTCGGCTCCTTGGTGAACTGGGCGCTGGGCAGGTTCCTCTCGGGGTTTCGAGACCATCGCTGGTTTCCGATTGACGACAGGTCATTTAGCCGTGCATCGGATTGGTACGGACGTTATGGCGTGTGGTCTCTACTCTTGTCCTGGCTGCCGATTATCGGCGATCCGCTGACAGTTGTGGCAGGAGCACTGCGAGTTGACCTGTTTCGTTTCCTCATATTCGTGTCGATCGGCAAAGCGGCACGCTATCTCTTTGTCGCCGGCGCATTTCTCTGGTGGAGCGATTCTTGAGTGTACTTGCACGTCGAGTCGAGCTGTTGAGAATGGCGGAGACGAAGGGGCGCAGCCGAGCCGCCACCGCGCCCAGAAGCCTCACCCGGCCGCCGACTGGTCCTTGCGCTCGGCCGGATAGCCTGCCTCGGTTAAGGCGGCGGGAAGTACCTGCTCGTCCACCTTCGTGGTGACCGTCACTTCGCGCGTGGGTGGATTGGTGGTGACATCAGCCGCCGGATCGACGCTCAGAAGTGCGTTGATGACCCGGCGCGCGCAGCCGCCGCAAGTCATGTCGGGAACAGTGAATCGGAACATGCGAACTCCCTCTGTTGGGTGTTCACGGACAAATCTGGTCCTTGCCACGTTGGCAAGGTCAAGGGTCAACGAGGAAAATGATATCGCGGCCAAGGTGGCTTGACCTTCCCATTGTTGGAAGCCACATCGGGGGTGCAATGGATCAGGAAGGAAGCATGTCAAGACGAACGTTGTTCCGGCGAATTTGCTGCTAGGACCGTCTGACCGCCGCCCGTTCCTGCCGCGCCAGGCCGCTCGGCCCGTCCGTGAACGACGGAGCTGGTCATGTCCTGGCCAGCTAGACCACTGATCGCCATTGCCTGATCGGCGCTTCTCGCATGCAAAATGTGGGCGATGTGCAGATCATCGGCTTATAGATCAAGTTTCAGCGGATTTGGGAATCAATTTGTTCTTGACCTTCCAGCCATTGGAAGGATTAGAGGTCTGCGACATCTGAACGACTCAAAAAAGTAGCAGGAATTCCCGGATGTCTACGATCTCCCCTCAAACGCCGAAGCCTCCGGTCGCTTCGGCACCTGCAAGCACGTCATTGCCGCTTGTCGTCATTGCGACGGCCCAGCTCATGGTGGTGCTTGACGATACCATCGCCAATATCGCCCTGCCGACGCTCCAGAACGATCTCGCATCTCGGCCGCGAACCTGCCCTGGGTGATCAACGCCTACATTCTTGCCTTTGGTGGACTGCTGCTGTTCGGCGGCAGGCTGGGCGATCTCTATGGCCGCAGGCGCATGTTGCAGGTAGGCATGGCGATCTTCACCATTGCGTCCCTGTTCGTCGGTCTTGCCCAGGACGGTGTGAGCATAATCGCGTCGCGCGGCCTTCAGGGGATGGGCGCGGCACTAACCGCCCCTAATGCCCTTGCCCTTATCGCCACGACCTTTCCCGAAGGCAAAGCCCGCAACGGGGCCATGGCCGTCTATGGCGCTATGTCCGGCCTTGGCATCATCGCCGGGCTTATCCTTGGCGGACTGCTGACGGGATTGCTCGGCTGGCGTTGGGCGTTCTACATCAATATTCCGATCGGCTTAGCGGTGCTGGCCGGATCGAGAACGCTTGTCGAAGCGGAACTGCACAAGGGCCGACCCGATCTTGCCGGTGCGCTCACCAGCATCCTCGGCATGGCGGCGCTCGTCTTTGGAATCACCCGTGGCGGCGAGCATGGCTGGACCGACAGCATCACCCTCGCTGCGTTCGCCACTGCAGTGATCCTGCTGCCGGTGTTCCTGATCCTTCAGGCCCGTAGCAAGGACCCGCTTCTTCCGCCGCGCCTGTTCAAGGAACGCAACCGCGCCGGCTCCTATCTCGCCATGCTGCTGCTCGGCTTTGGCCCAATGGGCATGATCTATATGCTGACGCTCTATTTACAGCATATCCTTGGCTACAGCCCGATCATGACCGCACTGGCGTTCCTGCCCTTCGGTGCGGGTATTATCCTTGGTGCCATTGTCAGTTCCAAGCTCGTCACGCGGTTTGCACCGCGCGAGGTGGCAGCGCCCGCCGCACTGATCGGTGGTGCTGCCTTGTTCTGGCTAGCCACAATCGGACAGGAACTCGACTATATCTGGCATTTCATGCCGGCCGCCTTCCTTTCCGCTTTCGGCTTCGTAGGGGCGGTGATTGCCTTGGCGCTGACCGCCGTGAAAGGCGTGCAGGCACAGGAGACGGGCATCGCATCGGCGCTCTTCAATGCTTCGCAGCAGATCGGGGTCGCGTTGGGGCTGGCCGTCCTTTCGACTATTGCGGTCTCGGCCACGGCTGGCCGATTGCCGGATGCACTCGGTGCGCTCTATCGCGGGCGAGTGGCTGGCGACAGCGATGTTGTGAGGTCTGCCAGTGATGCGCTGATCCACGGTTATGGTCTGGCGCTTATGGGCGCTGGAGCTGCCCTCGTGATTGCCGCCGTCATTGCAGCGGTGCTGGTCAACGCCAGGAGGGGACAGGTTTCTCCCGGCACGATCGCTGTCCATTGACAGGATAGTCATTAAGCCTACGGCGCGGTTCCGTGGCGCGCTACCCGCCGTATGCCTTGTGCAGACGCCTACTCGGGCGAATTGCAAGCGGAGCAGTGGATATGCAATACATGAACACGTATTCATATGTTGCATGTTAAACGGATGAGCCCTAAATGTCCCATTCACACAGCCATGGTCATTCTCATGATGACCATTCCCATGATCACTCCCATGCGCCGACCGTCACGAGCGATAATGAGCGCAAGGTCCTTCTCTCGTTCTTCCTGATCCTCACGTTCATGATCGTGGAGGTGATCGGCGGTCTAATCTCAGGATCGCTGGCGCTGCTCGCCGACGCTGGACATATGCTGAGCGACGCGGCTGCGCTGGCGCTAGCTTATGCCGCCTTTCGGTTCGGACGGCGGGCGGCAGACTCCAAGCGGACCTTTGGCTATCTGCGTTTCGAGGTCCTTGCCGGTTTTATCAACGCAATCACGCTATTCGCGATCGTCGTCTGGATTGTCTATGAAGCCTGGCAGCGCTTTCAGGAACCGCATGTTATCCTCGCGGGTCCGATGCTTGGCGTCGCCATTGCGGGGCTCCTCATCAATATTCTCGTGTTCTGGATTCTGACGCGCGGAGATACCGAGCACGTGAACATCAAGGGTGCCATCCTTCATGTGTTGGGCGACCTCCTCGGCTCTGTGGCAGCGGTTTCAGCGGCCATCGTGATCATGTACACGGGTTGGACGCCGATCGATCCTATCCTCTCGGTGTTTGTCTCCCTGCTGATCCTGCGCGCCGCGTGGAATCTCCTCGGCAAGTCGATACATATCCTGCTTGAAGGTGCGCCAGATAACGCGACGCCCGAGAAGATCGAACGCCATCTTGTCGAGAACATCGCTGGCGTGGCGTCGGTGAGCCACATCCATGTCTGGTCGATCACGTCCGGGCGGACCTTGGCCACCCTACATGTGCGGCCGAAAGCCGATGTCGATGCCCGCTCGGTGGTGCGCGCGGTCGAGCGTGAGTTGAAGTCACAGTTTACGATCGAACATCCGACCATCGCCATCGACTGGAATGACGATGCGGACGCGTGCAGCCTGTCGCAAGCCTCTGCCTTGACCGGGCACGCGCATGGGGATCCACACGACCATGATGGGCATCACCACAACCATGGGCCTGAGCATGTCCACAGCAAGCAGGAGCATGAACGTTGAAGCAAGCCCCGTCCCTGTCGCAGAACGACGTAACCGTACTGGCAGAGACTTTTCGCCTGCTGGGCGATCCCACACGGCTGAGAATTCTGCTCTTTTGTCTGCCGGGTCCAAAGTCCGTCGGCGACATTGTTGAGAGCCTGGAACTGTCGCAGACACTGGTTAGCCACCATTTACGCCTGCTCAGAGGTGCACGGCTCGTCAGGGGGGAGCGTCGGTCAAAGCAGGTTTTCTACGAAGTGGCAGACAGTCACGTGAGCGACATGCTGATCGACATGGCGACCCATATCGACGAGGAGCACTTTGATGACTGACAAACAAGGCTTCTTGGCGATGTGATGCCTGTACCGCTGAAGAGCGGGCCTCTAATGCGTTCGTTGACGCAGGCAGCAGCACTTATCGCCGACACGGCAATCTTCACGCTGCGGTTAAGACCGGGATCTGTAATTTGCAGAGCTTGGCGGTGTTTCCCTTGAGGGTTTCAAGGATCTGTCCGCACTGACGGCTGCGAGCAGCGGTCGTGCTGTATCGGGTTTCACAAGGCCGAACGTTGCATTGACTCGAAGCGGGCTCACTTGCCCATCCGGTAACCTTCGCAGATCGTCCGTCCCTGCGTTCCCTCTCGGGACACCGCCCTCGGATCAGCTTCTGGGCTTCACCGCTGGCAATCAGATTCTACCTCACTTCATGCTTCGAACAAAGTGCCATCGCGCAGCATGGCGTGCATGATGACGGCAAGACGGCGGGCAAGCGCGACACGCGCCTTTCTCAGCCCGCGCCGCTTCGCGATCTTCATGGCCCACCCTTTGAGGGCGAAGCTGCCGCGACTGCGCGTTAGGATCGAGTTGGCCGCTTCGTAGAGCAGCTTGCGCACCATACTGTCGCCTTGCTTGGTAATGCGGCCTGTCCAGTCGACCTCTCCGGATTGATGACGTCGGGGGACCAGTCCGAAGTAGGCTCCAGCCGTTCGTGATTGCCGGAACCGGCCAGCTTCATCGACTGCTGCGGCGAATGCTGCTGAAGTCTGGACACCGACACCAGGGATGCTCATGAGCTGCCTGCAGGATTGCGATCGGTGGGCGAACTCACGCAGCACCAGATCCATTTCCTTGATCTGCTTCATCAGCCCGGTTCTCACGGCAAGCAACGCGGTAATGCTCTGGCCGAGGCCAGGTATATTGGCAGCCTCCATCACACGGTCGATAAACGCCTTGCCCTGACCGGGACCGGGTTTAAAGCCGAAGGTCGCGCACAAGCCCCGGATCATGTTGTCGAGCCGTACCCGGGCTTCGACCAGATGGTTGCGTGCCGTGATGACGCTCCGCACGCCATGAGCAGCGGGCGATTTGACATGCACCTCTTTGTAGAAGCCGGTCCTGGCCAATTGCGCCAGACCGGCGGCGTCATGAGGATCGGTCTTGTTCGCCTTCAATGCTTTCAGACTCTGATGCGCCTGCCGTGCATCGATACAGACGACGGGAACGCCGAGAGAACGCAGACCGTGACAGATCGCCGGCGACATGCGGCCGGTTTCGATCACCGCCCGTTTGACGCCACCAACCTCGCGCAACGCCTGTGCGATCTTGTCGGGAGCGCTCTCGACCTTCATCGAGGCGATCTTCCCGCCATTCTCATCGACAATGCAGACCTGCGTGGTTTCCATCGACAGGTCCAGTCCGGCATAGTGTTTCATGGCTGCTTCCTTCCTTCAGCTTTCGACAGCCAGAAGTGTGAGCCATTTCAGCTCCGAGGGAAGCGGCCACAAATTACCCGATGACTTAAGCAATTTCGGTCTTGACCTTCCAATGGTTGGAGGCCGCACGATCTTGCTTGATACCCGTTTCGTCAATGCAAGGCGGCAGAAATGAAAGACCAAGCGAAGAACCGTTCGTCCGTCGACAAATTATTCGGCTCGCTGATCGCGGAAGGGTACGTTTATGCAGATGATGCCGCGGACCTCGATGATGGTGCCGACATACGGATTCGTTTGGGCTTTCTCCAGACATTGATGTTGGCGACCAGAAGCAAGGTGGCCGCATAATGCGGAAAGGGGTCAAGTGTTCGGATAAAGTCGAGCTTCGCCATCTCCGTTATTTCGTGGCGGCGGCCGAGCATGGCAGTTTTCGTAAAGCAGGCGCTGCGGTTGGGCGGTCGCAAGCTGCGATCAGTCGGTCCATTGCCAAGCTGGAAGACGAGATCGGCGCCTCCTTGTTTCACCGGCACACGTGGGGCGTATCGCAAACCTATGCCGGCCAGCGATTCCTCATACACGCCCGCAGGGTCATCAGGACTGTTGGAGAAGGCGCTCAAGAGGTTGCCTCCGCAGGTCGTTCTGAAAAGGGACGTGTCCGAATCGGTATTTATTCGTCGATCGCTTCCGGCTTTTTGGCGGAGTTGCTGGAAGTTTACGGCAGGCGACATAGCGCGGTCAGAATCGAAGTGGCTGACGGGAACCCCGCAGAGCATGTCGCAGCGATCCGGCAACTCAATCTCGACGTCGCCTTCATCACTGGAACACGAGACTGGCCGGATTGCGAACGCGCCCTCTTGTGGTCGGAGCGTGTGTTCGTGGTCTTGCCTGGCCATCATGCCTTAGCCAACAGAGAGGAGGTCGTGTGGCGCGATCTGGCCGACGAATCCTTTATCGTCAGCGAGACTGCTCCGGGACAGGAAATCCATGATCATCTGGTGCGGCGGCTCGCGGATCTCGGCAGGCATCCCGAGATCCAGGTGCAATATGTCGGTCGGGATAATCTGGTGCCGCTTGTCGCACTCGGTCGAGGGCTGACTCTGGTGAGCGAAGCCATGACCGTCGCACAATTTCCGGGTGTGGTTTACCGGCCGGTCCTCGGTGAGATCCTGCCCTTTTCGGCCGTCTGGTCGGCGAGCAACGACAATCCCGCCTTCCGTCGGTTTCTCAGTCTGGCGAAAGCAATGGCCGTCAGACCTGCGACTTCGGAGACCGGACGGAGCGCCGTGCTTTCGTGAATCCCCTGTCGGTGGCGATAAAGCGCTCCAACATAGGCGCGATCAGCCTGACAGGATCAGCGGCGGGCTGGCCCGTCTCGCGGGCCAGTACTTCGGCATAGGTGGCAAGATCGCGATGGAGCGGCCCCGGCAGTTCCACCGTGACCTTGACCGGCTTGTCGTCGGGCAGCGGGCCGAGTTTCAGCTTGGTCATGGTCAACCTCCTCCGTTGTCAAATACTAAATCTCGGGTCACAATTATCCTGACCGGGAAGCCCGGCCGGATGGTGAGCGTCGGCGCGACCTGCAACTGGCGCTGCACGATCTGCTGCCCGGCCTGATTGACGGTATCCTGTGCGCCGTCGCGGATAGCCCGGATCAGCCGGTCCTCGTCGCTCGTCGCCAGCTCCGTGCCGACCGCGAGCAGCGTGGACAGCCCTGCGGCCTTCATCAGATCCCACCAGTGATAATCGACGCCATCCTCAAGGCCAGCGTAACCGCTGGCGTCCGCGCCCGGCAGGCGCTCCAGAACGATGGAGCGTCCGCCGGGCAGGATCAGGCGATTCCACACCAGCAACACCCTGCGCTGGCCGAAGGTCACGCCGTCATCGTATTGGCCGATGATGCGTGTCCCCTGCGGGATCAGAAGCAGGCTGCCGGTTGGGCTGTCATAGACGTTTTCGGTCACCTGCGCCGTAATCTGGCCGGGAAGATCGGAACGGATGCCGGTGATGAGCGCGGCCGGAATGACGGCGCCCGCCTGAAGGATATAGGGCGAAGCGGGCGGCGTGACGCGATCCGCGGAAACGGTCTGCCGGTCGACCGGGCCATTGAGGAAAGCCGCGTGCCTGTTCTGCCCGGACGCGTCCTGTTGCTGTCCGCCAAGCCCGGCGAGGCCGGGCATGGCCGTTCCCGGTGTCCCGCCAGAGCGCGGGCCGGACTGGAAGAACACGTTGCTGAGGCGGGCCGCCTCTTCCTCGGCGCGCCGGCGTTCCTCTTCGGGATCGACGGCAGGCGTCGTAATGGCAGGTGTCGCTATGGGCTGGCCCCGGTTCTGAGCCTCAACGATCGGGCGGCCGAGATCGCCCGGCAGCGCCGGTCCCAGGATCGGGCCCGTATAGTCGCGCGGCAGGTCGGATAACCCGTCGGCCGTAGGTCGGTTTTCGGTCGAATAGAGTTCTTCGCCGCCCGGTCCCATGTCGCGGGTCTGGAGCGCGTAGATCAGCGCGCCGCCGATGCCGAGAAGTGCAATCGCACCGACGCCCGCCAGCACCTTGCGAGACAGTCGGGTAACGCGGGGCGATTCAGCGCGCAGGCGCATGGGCGCGGCGGTGTCGGTATCGCTCATAAGGACGATGCTCCCGTGGTCGTGCGGGCCGGCTGGGCTGCGGCCTGCCTCTGTTCCATGCGAACGATCCTGACCACCTGCTGGCGGTCGCCGCTGCCAAGGCGCAGTTCGGCCGCGCTGAACAGGCGGTCCACAATCAGGACATTCTGGTGGACACGGCTGTTGACGATCTGCGGCTCGCCATCGGAGCCGAGCACGAAGATCGGCGGCATCTCGCCCTGCACGATGCCGCGCGGGAAGACGACATAGACGCGGCGTCCATCGTCGAAGACGGAAACGGGCCGCCATGGCGGGCTATCGCCTCGCACCTGCAATCCGTAGCGATAGTTTCGGGCCGCTTCGGCCGGGATGACGGGTGCGGTCGGAACGCTCTGGCGCAGGCCTGCCGGTGGCGCGGGATAGGCCCATGCCAGGGAGGGCATGTAGAGCGCTTCCCGCGCGCGCAACTCGATCATGTAGGTGCGCCGGTCGGTGGTCACGACAAGGTTCGTGGAAATGTCCGGTCGCGTCGGCTTCACGAGGATGTGGACACGGCGGGTCGCGCCCGAACCGGATTCGGTGTCGCCGATGATCCATCGTGTCGTATCCCCGGCCGCAATCGGTCCCGCGCCGGTCAGGCTTTCGCCCGGCTCCAGCGCGATATTGGTGATTTGACCGGGGGCTGCATAGACTTGGTAGAGCGCGCCTTCGCTCCACGGATAAATCTGGATGGCGTTGTAATAGCCTTCGCGGCGTGGTTCGACGCGGGCGGCGGCATTGGCGTTTTCGACACGGCCTGCCGGTGTGCTGGCAGCGGTTCCGCCCCGCGCGACTGTCAAGGCAGGCGGGACATGCAGCGGCCGGGGCCGGTCGTCGGTGGCGGCCGCCTGCACGGCGGGCAGCGGCGGAACGTTGTCATCGTAGCTGAATTGCGGTGTTCGGTTGGTCGCGCATCCCGCAAGTATGGTCGCGGAAAGCAGCAAAGCCGCGAAAGGGGGTTTACGGAAAACCGGTAGCCCGGCTTTACGGAAAGTCGTGCGGGTCATTGGCTCATCTCCCGCGACCAGTTGATCGCGTTGACATAGATGCCTAACGGATTGGCGCGCAGCCGCTCGGCGTCGCGCGGAGCCTGGATCACGATGGTCAGGATGGCGGTCCATCGCTCGGTGGTAGAAAGCTGGCCGCTCTCGTAATGCCGTTCCGTCCACGCCACGCGGAAACTGTCCGGCGAAGCCCGGATGACGCTCGATACCTCGACAGCGATCTGCTGGCGGCCGACCTTGGTGAACGGGTCGTTGGCGCGGGCATAGTCGTTGAGCGCCGCCGCGCCACGATCGGTGGTGAACTCATAGGCGCGAAGCCAGTTCTGCCGGACAATGATCGCGTCCGCCGGGATCGCGCGGACCTGCTCGATGAAGCGGCCGAGATGGAAGGCGATCTGCGGATCGGTCGGGCGATAATCGGCCGCTGCCGGCGCGACTGCCTGCGCCTGTCCGAGATTGTCGACCTGCACCACCCAAGGCACGACGGTTCCGCGCGCCGATTGCCAGACGAGCGCGGCGGCGAAGCCGGCCGCGAGGATCAGGCAGCCGAAGGCCATATAGCGCCAGTTCTTCGCCTGCACGCGGGCCGAGCCGATGCGCTCGTCCCAGACCTGCGCGGCGCGCTGATAGGGGGTCTCGGGTTCCGGCACCTTGCCGTAATGGGTCGTCGGTCGTTTGAAGAGATTCATGAGCGGTCACTTTCGGAAAGGCTGACGGAGGAGCCGCCGCCGCGGCTGTCGCCGGATCGGACAGCATGAGCAGCAGCGGTAACGCCGTGGCTCATGGCCCGGCCGCAGCGGATCTGCTGTGCCCAGGCTGGCCCATCGGTAGATGGCGAAGTTGATGGCTCGGCAGATGCGCTTGCGCCGACCGTGCCCATAGAGGAACTGCCGCCGGACGCAGCGAACCCGGCTCTTGCACCGTCGGAATAGCTGGATTTGAGGCTGTCGGTGGCTCGGGAGGCGGCGCGTTTCAGGGGCGAAACGGTCGCGGAGGCTCCGGCGCGTGCCACACCTCCAAGGCCGGAGGCGACCCCGGCCGCGCCGGAGCCGCTCATGGAACCAAGGGTATAGGCGGACGAAGCCGCACCGGCTGCCACAGCACTACCACGCGCCAACGCTGCACCGCCCGATAGCGCGGCTGCACCTCCCTTGGCGGCGAGCATGGTCGCACCGCCTGCGGCAACGGCCGCGCCGCCAACCGCAAGGCCAGTGCCGACGGCAGCGCCTGCGCCGAGTTGCGGGCCGCCGGAGACAAGGCCGGTGGCGATACCGGGACCGAAGATGCCCAGGCCGAGAAGGGAGAGTGCGGCGAGCACAATCGCCATGGCGTCGTCGATCGTCGGGGTCGCACCGCCGAAGCCTGCGGTAAACTGCCCGAACAGTGTCGACCCGATGCCGATGATGACGGCAAGAACCAGCACCTTGATGCCGCTGGAGATCACATTGCCCAGCACCCGCTCGGCCATGAAGGCGGTCTTTCCGAACAGGCCGAATGGAATCAGCACGAAGCCGGCCAGCGTGGTCAGCTTGAACTCGATCAGCGTGACGAAAAGCTGGATTGCCAGGATGAAAAAGGCCAGCACCACCAGCGCCCAGGCGAACAGCAGGCACGCGATCTGGATGAAGTTCTCGAAGAAGGCGATCCAGCCCATCAGGTCCGAAATGGATTCCAGCAGCGGGCGACCGGCGTCCAGCCCGGTTTGGGCAACGCGGCCGGGACGCAGCAGATCGGCAACCGAGAAGCCAGTTCCGGACGCCATGAGCCCGAGCCCGGCGAAGCTCTCGAAGACGATCTGTGCGAGATTGTTCCAGTTGCTGATGAGATAGGCGAAGACGCCGACGAACAGCGTTTTCTTCACCAGTCGTGCAATGATGTCGTCGTCGGTGCCCCAGGCCCAGAACAGTGCGGCGAGCGTCACGTCGATGACGATCAGCGTCGTGGCGATAAAGGCTACTTCGCCGCCGAGCAGGCCGAAGCCGGAATCGATATAGCTGGTGAAGATGCCGAGAAAGTTGTCGATGACCCCCGTTCCGCCCATGTGCTCACGGCCTCCCGTTCTGTTCGGGTGTCGCTGGCGCAGGTGTGCGGCCGAGGAAGCGGTTGCGGGTCTCGGCCCAGATCGCGAGGCAATCGGTGTTGTTGGCCGCAGCTTCGCCCATCTGCTGGCAGCGGCGCTGCCCCTCGCGCAAGGGATCGACCGGAGGCTGGAGCGAGGGAGCGGAAGGCGCCGGGACGGAGACGTCCTCGCGGGTCATCTCGATGATGGTCGCCGTGATGGCCACGGCGACAAATACGATGGCCGCGATCCGTGCCAGCACCTTCCCGTCCATGACTTCCCCTCCCGGCTCAGTTGAACATTCGCGCGTTGCCGGGCTGGTAGCCGGACCCCGGGGTCAGGAAGCGCTCGCGCTGGATGCGTCCCTGTTCGGCTGCGGTGGCGCGTTCGGCCTCGGTCAAGGCGTCCGCCCGGCCATTGGCCGAGATCACCGCGATCAGGTCGGAAAGCTGCTGCGACTGGAGGGCGAGAAGCTGGTTGCCAGCCTGGGTTGCCTGAAGCGCACCGGTCGCGCCCTGGCTCTGGCCGACAAGTGCAGACATTTCGGCGCGGTTGCTGTCGATATTGCCGACGACGCCGGCCTGCACCCGCATAGCGTCCTGCAAGCCGCCGACCGTGTTTTCCCAGCGGGACCGAGCATTCGCTATGAGCTGCTGATCGGTGGCTGTGAGGGACAGGTTGCCATAGTCCTGCTGGAACATCTGGTCGATGTTCTGAACGTCGAACGCAATGTTCTGGGCCTGCCCGAGAAGCTGCTGGGTCCGCTGGACGTTCTGCTGAAGCGCCTGAAGCGAGCTGTGAGGCAGGCTCGCGAGATTGCGGGCCTGATTGATCAGCATCTGCGCCTCGTTCTGAAGCGAGGTGATCTGGTTGTTGATCTGCTCCAGCGTACGGGCGGCGGTCAGCAGGTTCTCCGCGTGGTTGGTCGGATCATAGACGATCCTGCCGAATCCGCCAAAGAAGGCATTGGCCGGGGTGATGAAGACCGGCGCGAGCGCCAGCGGCGCGGCGAGCGAAAGGGCGAGCGCCGAAGCGCTGGCCATGCGGGAAATCTGGGTCTTTGTGCGCGTCATGGGGTAATTTCCTCTTCTTCCAGGGTGAACTCGAACGCGTCGTCATCGAAAATGACGGACGGCAGATCCTCGCTTTCGGTCGCGAGATTGCTGAGGTCGGGGATGAGATCGGCCGCCCATTCGACATCGCGCGCCCGCAGCCAGGCGGCGAGGAACCCGTCACGGCCATGCTCGGTGAGGATTTCGGCAATGAGTGCCTGATCGGATTTGGCGGACGCGGCGCAGAGCGCGAGGCCGACTTCGGACAGGCCCAGCTCGAACAGGCGATTGCCGCGCCGCGACTGGCAGTAGTAATCCCGCTTGGGCGTGGCCCGGGCCAAGATTTCAATCTGCCTGTCGTTCAAGCCGAACCGGCGATAGATCTCCGTGATCTGCGGCTCGACGGCGCGCTCGTTCGGCAGCAAGAGCCGCGTCGGGCAGCTTTCGATGATGGCCGGGGCGATGGCGGAATTGTCGATGTCGGACAGCGACTGCGTGGCGAAGATGACGGAGGCGTTTTTTTTGCGCAGGGTCTTGAGCCATTCCCGCAACTGATCCGCGAACCCCTTGTCGTCCAGCGCGAGCCAGCCTTCGTCGATGATGAGCAGCGTCGGACGGCCATCAAGCCGGTCGCCGATGCGATGAAACAGGTAGGACAGGACAGCGGGCGCCGCGCCAGTGCCGACCAGGCCCTCGATCTCGAACGCCTGCACGTCGGCTGAGCCGAGATGCTCGGCCTCGGCATCGAGAAGGCGTCCATAGGGGCCGCCGACACAATAGGAGCGCAGCGCCTGCTTGAGGTCATTGGACTGAAGCAGCACGGCAAGGCCGGTGATGGTGCGTTCGCCGACCGGGGCGGAAGCCAGCGAGGTCAGCGCCGTCCAGAGATGTTCCTTCACCTCGGGCGTGATCTGGATGTTCTCGCGCATCAGGATAGCGACGATCCAGTCGGCGGCCCAGGCCCGCTCGGCCGTCTCGTGGATGCGGGCCAGCGGTTGCAGCGAAACCGAGGTCTCGGTCGCATCGGTCAGTTCACCGCCGAGATCGTGCCAGTCGCCGCCCATGGCCAGAGCGGAGGCGCGGATGCTGCCACCAAAATCGAAGGCAAAAACCTGCGATCCCGCATAGCGGCGGAACTGCAAGGCCATCAGCGCCAGCAACACCGACTTGCCCGCGCCGGTCGGGCCGACGACGAGGGTATGGCCCACGTCGCCGACATGAAGGGAGAGCCGGAACGGCGTCGATCCTTCGGTCCTGCCATACAGCAGCGGGGGCGAGCTGAAGTGATCGTCCCGTTCCGGCCCCGCCCACACGGCGCTTGAGGGAACCATGTGGGCAAGGTTGAGCGTCGAGACCGGAGGCTGACGAACATTCGCATAGGCATGTCCGGGCAAGCTGCCGAGCCAGGCGTCGACGGCATTGACCGTCTCGACCATGACACTGAAGTCGCGGGACTGGATGATCTTCTCGACCAGCCGCAGCTTTTCGTCGGCGCCGCGGGCGTCCTCGTCCCAGACCGTGACGGTCGCCGTGACATAGGCCATGCCGGCCATGTCGGCGCCGAGTTCCTGCAACGCCATGTCCGCGTCAGCCGCCTTGTTCGCGGCATCGGTGTCCACGAGCGCGGATTGCTCGTTGGTCATCACCTCCTTGATGATCGCCGCAATGCTCTTGCGCTTCGCGAACCATTGCCGCCTGATCTTCGTCAGCAGCCGCGTCGCGTCGGTCTTGTCCATGAGGATGGCGCGGGTGGACCAGCGATAGGGAAAGGCCAGCCGGTTCATCTCGTCGAGCAGGCCGGGGGTGGTCGTGCTCGGGAAGCCTGTGATCGTCAGCACCCGGAGATGTTGATTGCCCAGGCGCGGCTCCAGGCCGCCGGTCAGCGGCTGATCGGCCAGCAGCGCATCGAGATAGACCGGAGTTTCCGGCACGCAGACACGATGCCGATTGGTCGAGATGGTGGAGTGCAGGTAGGTCAGCGTCCCGGCGTCATCGAGCCAGCGGCATTCCGGCATGAAGCCGTCGAGCAGCGCCAACACGCGATCGGTGCGGTCGATAAAGCCGCGCACCAGTTCCCAGGGATTGACGCCCGAGGTTTCGCGGCCCTCGTAGAGCCAGGACTCGGAGCGGGCGGCATCCTCGGCGGGCGGGAGCCACAGGAAGGTCAGGAAGTAGCCCGAGACGAAGTGGCTGCCTTCCTCCTCGAAATCGGCCTTCCGCTCGGCATCGACCAGCGCGGAGGCCGGATCGGGGAACTGGCTGGCGGGATAGGTCGCGGCTTCCGACCGCTGCGCCTCGACAAAGATCGCCCAGCCCGAGCCGAGACGGCGGAAGGCGTTGTTCAGCCGTCCGGCCACAGCGACCAGCTCGGCCGCGACGGCGCTGTCGAGATCGGGACCGCGAAACTTGGCGGTCCTCTGGAACGAACCGTCCTTGTTGAGGACAACCCCCTCCCCGACCAGCGCGACCCAAGGTAGATAGTCCGCGAGGCGGGATGCGGTGCGGCGGTACTCTGCAAGGTTCATCATGGCTCGTGCCTCACACCGAGAGATGGCCGGGGATACGCAGATGGCGGCGCGCGACCTCGACGAAGAGCGGATCGCGCTTGGCTGCCCAGACGGCGGCGATATGGCCTACCGCCCAGATCAGGATGCCGGCGAGCCAGAGCTGAAGACCGAGGCCGACGGCCCCGGCCAGCGTACCGTTCAGGATCGCGACGGAGCGCGGCGCCCCGCCGAGCAGGATCGGCTCGGTCAGGGCGCGATGGACCGGAACGGAAAAGCCCCGCACCGTGTCGAGCGCCTCAAAACTCACCGCCATCAGACCAGCGCCCCGCCGCCGAAGGAGAAGAAACTGAGGAAGAAGGAGCTGGCGGCGAAGGCGATGGAAATGCCGAAGACGATCTGGATCAGACGGCGAAATCCGCCGCCGGTATCGCCAAAGGCCAGCGTCAATCCGGTGACGATGATGATGATCACCGCGACGATCTTCGCCACTGGGCCCTCGACGGATTGCAGAATGGACTCGAGCGGGGCCTCCCATGGCATGGAAGAGCCGGAGGCCCAGGCCGGGGACGTCGTGAGGCTCACCCAGGCGAAGGCCGATGCGGTTGCGATATGGTGGCGGATACGGAAGGCACGACGGATCATGCAGGTTCTCCAGTGTTGTGAGCGGTGTCTGGTTCTGAGAAAGCGGGGGAAATCCGGTAGTCGCCGTCCGGCCCGATCCCTTCGACGCGGGCAAGCTCGGCCAGGCGGCGCGCAGCCCCGCGACCTGCGAGGACGGCCACGAGGTTGATGGTCTCCGCGATCATCGCGCGGGGGACGGTGACGACGGCTTCCTGGATGAGCTGTTCGAGGCGGCGCAGCGCGCCGATGCCGGAACCGGCATGGATGGTGCCGATGCCGCCGGGATGCCCGGTGCCCCAGGCTTTGAGGAGATCGAGCGCCTCGGCGCCGCGCACCTCGCCGATGGGGATACGATCCGGACGCAGGCGCAGCGAAGACCGCACCAGTTCCGACAGAGTGGCGATGCCATCCTTGGTCCGCATCGCCACCAGATTAGGCGCGGCGCATTGCAGTTCGCGGGTGTCCTCGATGATGACGACACGATCCTGTGTCTTCGCTACCTCGGCGAGCAGCGCATTGGTCAGCGTGGTCTTGCCGGTGCTGGTGCCGCCTGCAACGAGGATGTTGGCGCGGGAAGAAACGGCCGCGCGGAGCGTTTCCGCCTGATCGGCGGACATGATGCCGGCGGCCACATAGTCATCAAGGGTGAATACGGCGACCGCGGGCTTGCGGATGGCGAAGGCGGGCGCGGACACGACCGGCGGCAGCAACCCCTCGAAGCGCTCGCCGGTTTCGGGCAGTTCGGCCGAGACGCGCGGGCTGCGCGCATGGACTTCGACGCCGACATGGTGGGCGACCAGCCGCACGATGCGCTCGCCGTCAGCGGCGGACAGTATCTCGCCTGTATCGGCCAGCCCTTCGGACAGCCGGTCCACCCAGATGCGTCCGTCGGGGTTCAGCATGACCTCGACGACAGACGGGTCTTGCAGCAAGGTTGAGATGGCAGGTCCGAGCGCTGTCCGGAGCATGCGCGCGCCGCGGTCCACATTTGCCTGTTTGTGGTTGATGCCTGCCATCTCGTCCCCGTTCCACCGGGGAGGCGAGAGACGATCCCCGGATGGGGATCACTAAAAGAGACACAAAACAGGTCGTTTCAACAAGTTTCGGTCGTCGTAGTAGTGTGGGATAAAATTACAGGAGAACGGCGGTGTGTCTGAGCAGTCGGATGATCCGCAGGCACACCGGCATGCTCTCGACTGATTCGACTGGCTCGTGGCGTCAGGCCGCCTCGCCGGGACCGAGCCGGCGTTCGCCCCAGGTGGTCCGCTCTCGGAAATCATGTCGCAAGTGGCTTAGCACTTGCGATAAAGACTTGTGAAACGAAAAGCCGCGACTTTCCGGGTGCAGCCGATCTATTGCGGGTTTCAGGAATTGCGCGAGATTGACGCGTGCGCGCTCCATCTATAAGCAATAATTTCAACAAAACATGAAACGTTGAAATGATATGGACGAAAACGACGCGCTCGCGGGCTTCGCCGCGCTCTCTCACGAGGACCGCTTGCGGATAATCCGCATGTTGGTCGTCGCCGGCGCTGACGGCATGGCCGCTGGTGCCATCGCCGGCGCGCTCGATAATGCGCCGCCGTCGCGCGTCTCCTTCCATCTCAAGGAACTGGAGCGTGCCGGACTCGTGCAGGGGCGGCGAGATGGCAAGTCGATCATCTACAGCGCCAACTGGCCGGCGCTCTCCGATCTCGTCGCCTTTCTCATGCACGACTGCTGCGAGGGCCACTGCAAATATTGCGATCAAGCGATTGCCCTATTCGCAAAATGCGAGGGTCGCCCAACCGGGCCGATCTGCTGCGACTAGAACTGGCCGTGCAAAAAATCCTCGCTTTCGTTGAAAACAACCTTCTGCTGCTGACCGTCGCGACGGCCGCGCTCGGCCTGCTGGTGCCTTCGGTCGGAATCATCCTTGAAAGCGGCATAAGCCCGCTTTTGGCCCTGCTGATGCTAGTCATCAGCCTGACCTTTGACGCTCATGCCGTAAAGCTGGTTTTCCGGAAGCCGAGCCGGCAGCTTTGGGCGCTTGGCCTCGTCTATGGTCCCATGTCGCTCGCCGGATGGCTCACCGGGCGGCTGTTCTTCGGCTCTGGGCCGCTGGCCGCCGGTCAAACCCTTGTCGGCACTCTGCCGACTGACGTTTCCGCTCCGTTGCTGGTCCTGCTCGCACGCGGCAATGTCGCCCTCGCGGCGGTCCTCAATGCGGTCAACACAGTGCTTTCGCCCTTCATCGTGCCGATCCTGTTCCTGCTTCTCACCGGAATCGAGCTGCAAGTTCCCATCGGGGCGGTCATCATGGAATTAGTGCTGATCGTGGTGCTGCCGACCGTGATCGGGGTCTACCTACGCACGCGATACCCGGAAGCGGTCGGCCGACACGATGGCCTCTATCCCTCTCTTGGTTCGGTGCTCTACCTGCTCCTGCTTCTGGCGGTCGTGGGTCCAAACGCCGAAACAATCCTCGGCTATGGCTGGTTCGCCCTCCTAATCGCGCTGGCCGCGCTCACGCTGAACCTGATCGGCTATGCGGTCGGGTCCATCGCAAAAGTCTTTGTGGCCGACCGGCAAGAGCTGATCGCCTACCTGTTCACGGTGAGCAAAAAGGAGTTCTCCATTGCGGCGGCGTTCGTAGCGGCGTCCGGGTTGCCCTCGGAAATCGCCGTGCCTGCCGCCTTCTTCGCTGTGATCCAGATGATTACGTCACCGATCGCCGCAAAGATTTTGGCATCGAGAGGCCCGGCGCTGCGGTGAGCAGTCATTAGGTTCTGGCTGGCAGCGGAGACAGGCTCTCTATTATCCTACAATCTGCGACCAGCCCGCATCCACACTGGTCTATCATCCTGTCCAGTTCCGACTTGAGCGCAGTTAGGTCTTCGATTTTTCGCTCGACTTCCTTCCGGTGCTCCTTTGCGATCGCATCAATCGCCGCGCAGGACTGCGAACGATCGTCGGCCAGCTTGAGAAACTCCCTGATCTGATCGAGCGAGAAACCAAGCTCGCGCGCACGCCTGATGAAGCTGAGGCGGTTGAGGTGGCCCGGCTCATATGCACGGTAGTTGCCATCGGTACGCGAGGGTGCGGGCAGGAGACCGTTCTTCTCGTAGAACCGGATCGTCTCGACCTTGGTCCCCGTTCGTCTAGCCAATTGGCCGATCATCAGAATTCTGTCGTTCATCTCTTGACCCTATAGTGACTACAGGGTCTATCTACAATGTCACATCGGGAAAGTCGAGGTGACATCATGGCGGCAGCGAACCCTTACAGACTGCGCGTAGAAGGCATGGACTGCGCCTCTTGCGCGTTGAAAATTGAAACGGCGATGCAACGCTTGCCGGGCGTTAGCGACATCAATGTCAGCTACGCCAACGAGACGCTTGCATTGCAACTCGATGAAGACCGTACGGCCCTCGGCACCATTGAGCAAAAGATCCGATCGCTCGGCTACACACCAGTGATCGAGCAGACCGAGGCAAAGGCGAGCCCACCTCGGAAACGCATCACAGAGGCATGGTGGAAAGGCAACAAGGGTCGGCTTGTGCTCCTTACCGGCGCGTTGTTCATCCTTGCCTTCGCCCTCGCGCGTGTCCTGCCCGAATCGGAGCAATGGCTATACTCAGGCGCTGCATTGATCAGCGTCATCCCGTTTGCGAGGCGGGCGGTCGCCGGCGCGATGTCAGGCTCACCCTTCACCATCGAGACGTTGATGACGGTCGCGGCACTCGGCGCGGTCGCCATTGGCGAGGCCGAAGAAGCTGCTGTCGTGATCTTCCTGTTCGCAGTGGGCGAATTGCTTGAAACGGTCGCGGCGGGCCGTGCGCGTGCTGGCATCGAGGCGCTGATCGATCTGGTGCCCCGCGTCGCATTCCGCGAACGTGATGGTGCCGTTGAGAAGATCGACGCCGAAGATCTGGCCATCGGCGATGTCGTGGTCGTTCGGCCAGGGGACCGTGTGCCGTCTGACGGCACGGTGATTGACGGTGTATCTGAGGTCGATGAGGCGCCCGTGACAGGCGAATCCGTGCCCGTGCTGAAAGAAGCCAGCGCAAACGTCTATGCCGGCAGCATCAACGCCAATGGAGAGCTGCGCGTAGCGATCAGCCATGTCGCGGCCGACAACACCATCGCCCGCATTATCCACATGGTCGAGGAAGCCCAGGAATCAAAAGCCCCAACGGCGCGTATGATCGACCGTTTCAGCCGCTGGTATACGCCGGGCGCGATGGTCGTCGCGGCTCTGATTGTTGTCGTGCCGCCGCTCGCCTTCGGCGGTGACTGGATGACATGGGTGTATCGGGGTCTCGCGACGTTGCTGATTGCTTGTCCCTGCGCGCTCGTGATTTCCACACCGGCGGCTATTGCCTCGGGTCTTGCCGCCGGTGCGCGTCAGGGACTGTTGATCAAGGGCGGCGCGGCGCTGGAAACACTTGGCAAGGTCGTAACCGTTGCCTTCGACAAGACGGGAACGCTGACGCGTGGCCATCCCCAAGTGACGGACATTGTGCCGATCAACGGTGATGAGAACTCCGTCCTTGCCACCGCAGCGGCCGTCGAGCGCAGCACCAGCCATCCTCTCGGGATTGCAATCGTGGAGGCGGCAAAGGTGCGGGGGCTCGAACTGCCCGCCACCTTCGGGGGCGGCGTTGCCACACCTGGCAAAGCGGTCACAGCGCGGTTGAAGGACGGCTTCGCTTCGGTCGGGTCTCCCCGTCACGCCGCCGAACAAACGGGCCTCGAAGAGGGCATCGTTGAGACGATCACCGAGCTGGAGAGCCAGGGCAAGACGGTCGTCGTGCTTATGAAGGACAAGACCATCGAGGGATTGATCGCATTGCGCGACGAGCCGCGCGACGACGCTATCGAAGGTGTGAAGCGGCTGACAGATCGCGGCGTGCGCCCTCTGATGCTGACGGGCGACAACAAGCGCACGGCCGACGCCATCGCGGCTCATCTTGGCCTTGAGGCGAGCGCCGAACTTCTGCCCGACGCCAAGCTCGCCGAGATCGGCCGCCTCAGGGCTGATGGACCGATTGCCATGGTGGGAGACGGTATCAACGACGCTCCGGCGCTCGCTGCTGCCTCCGTTGGCGTTGCCATGGGTGCGGGCACCGACGTTGCTCTGGAGACCGCCGATGCCGCGCTGCTAAGAAACCGGGTGACAGGTATCGCTGATCTCATCGGATTGTCGCAGGCGACGCTCGGCAATATCTGGCTGAATATCGCAATAGCGCTTGGTCTGAAGGCTGTCTTCCTCGTGACCACTTTATTCGGCATTACCACACTCTGGATGGCGATCCTCGCCGATACGGGCGCTACGGTCCTCGTTACAGCCAATGCGCTGCGCCTGCTGACCTGGCGCGGCACCCGCGACAAATGAGCTTGAACAGTGCGCACATGCAGGTCGCGGCTTCCACTTCTCGCCAAGAAAGCCGAGGTGTAATTTATGAGTAATCAGTCCCAGGGCAGTGCCAATTCATCCGAGAAGAGCGAACAATGGGCGCTCGCATGGGTACTTGCGATCAATACTGCCCAAGCAGCCATTGTGGGAGGATTAGGGTGGTGGGCTCAGTCAACAGGATTGATGGGCTCTGCGCTCGATAATCTTGGCGATGCAGGTGTCTACGCCATCAGCCTTTTTGTCGTAGGGCGCGGACTGGTGGCGAAGGTTCGCGTTGCGCGGCTGTCGGGTATGCTGCTGATATTATTCGCCGGTTTGCTTCTGTTTGAGGTCGGCCGACGCTTCTTCACTGGCTCCGATCCGATCGGGCCGGTCATGATCGCCGTGGCGATCGCGAGCGCCCTGACGAATATGGTCTGTATGTGGTTCCTGAAATCTCATCGGGAAAGCGGCGTGCATCTGCAAGCCTCATGGATTTTTACGACAAACGACATGCTGGTGAACTCGGCGATCGCTGTTTCTGGTCTTGCAGTAATTCTTTTCAATTCGCCTTATCCGGATCTGATCATTGGCTTGGGTGTGGTTGTAGTCGTTGTCAGAAGCGGCTTCGAAATCCTTGAGAAGGCCGGCGAAGCTGGAAAAGGAGAAAAGGAACATGACTAGTTTGCGAGCCCTATCCGCCGCCTTCCTTGCCTTTGCAGTGTCGATCTCTCCTGCTGTGGGTCACGACTTCCAAGCTGGTTCGATCACCATCAATCACCCGTGGTCACGCGCGACTCCGCCGGTCACGCCGGTAGCCGGCGGCTATCTCACGCTGACGAACGATGGCGACATTGCCGACCGCCTGATCTCGATCTCATCACCCCTGTCAGACCGGGTGGAGATCCACGAGTCGACCGTGAGCGACGGGGTTGCCAGCATGAGACCAGTGCAAATTGGCATCGAAATTGGAGCTGGCGAGACCGTCGAGCTTCAACCTGGCGGTATGCACATCATGTTCTTGAAGCCATCGCGCCCTTTGAAGGATGGGGAGCGGTTTGGCGCGACTCTTGTGTTCGAGCAGGCCGGTGCCATCGACGTTGAGTTCGCTGTGCAGAACATGGGTGCTCGTCCGGCATCTGCGAACGAGCATGACGGGCACGGGGAGCCCGCCCAATGAGCGGCGTCAAACTTTTCCGACTCGTTGCATGGGTCTCCGTCGCCGTTGTCGGCGGGCTTTTCATCGGCCTGTCCGTATCCAAGCCTTGGCAACAGCAAACCGTGACGGTCGCGTCCTCGACAGGCACGGCAGCCATCGGCGGCCCGTTCCAACTCACATCCCATCGAGGCGAGACGATCGACAATGCTGCGCTGGCCGGAAAGCCTTATCTCGCCTTCTTCGGCTTCACCCATTGTCCCGATGTGTGCCCGACGACGCTCTATGAATTGAGCGATCTCATGAACGAGCTCGGGCCGGTGGCCGACCAGTTCAACGTCCTGTTCTTCACCGTCGATCCCGAACGGGACACACAAGAATTGCTTGCTCAGTACATGACAGCCTTTGATAATCGCATCCTCGCACTGCGGGGCAATCGACAGGAAACGGACGCTGTGGTGAAGGCCTTTGCGGCCTATGCGCGAAAAGTGCCTCTGGAAGGGGGCGAATACACAATGGATCATACCGCCGGCGTTTACCTGATGGATGCCGAGAGCCAATTCGTCGGCACGCTCGACATGCACGAGCCGCGTGAGATTCGATTGCAGAAGCTCCGCCGCCTGGCGGGCGAGATTGGCTGATGGAGTTCTCCAGTATCGGAATAGCGACGGCTTTCGCCGCAGGCGTCGTATCCTTCCTGTCGCCCTGCGTTCTGCCGCTGGTGCCGGGCTATATCTCCTACGTCGCAGGCCGCACGATTAGCCCGGATGGCACTGCGGCCGATGCCGAATTCAAGGCGGCAAGCCGAACTCTCGGCCTCAGCCTCTGCTTCGTGCTCGGCTTTACGACCGTGTTCGTCCTCCTTGGGGCCAGCGCAACCGTGTTGAGCCGGCTCCTGCGCATGTATCTTTTCGAAGCGAACCTGATCGGAGGCGTGATCGTCGTCCTCTTCGGTCTGTTCACGACAGGTCTCGTACCAATGCCCTGGCTCAATCGTGAAGCGCGGTTCCATGCCAATCCGGGCAGCGGAAGCGCCGGGGCGGCTTATCTCCTCGGTCTCGCTTTCGCGTTCGGCTGGACTCCCTGCATCGGACCAGTGCTGGGCGCGATTCTGACCCTGTCCGCCGCCAACGCCACGGTCGCAAGCGGAACGACGCTACTCGCCGTCTACTCGCTCGGCCTTGGCCTCCCTTTCATCTTGGCCGCTTTGTTCATGCGCGGGTTCATGGCCCGGATGATGTCGATGCGCCGTACTGGCCGGGTGCTCAAAATCGTCGCTGGTGGGGTGATGGTGGTGATGGGCATCGCCATGATCACCGGCCATCTAACCAGCTTTGCGATATGGCTGCTCCAGACGTTCCCGGCCCTCGGTCGGATCGGCTAAGCCGGAGTTTAAAGGACATTTGGACATGCTCAGACTCGGCCTCCCCCTCGCCCTTGGCGGATTTTTCTTTGATCAGGCGACGAAGTGGTGGGTCCTGAACCATGTTATGAACCCGCCTCAGGTCATCCCCGTCACCGGCTTCTTTAATCTCGTGCTCGGCTTCAATACCGGCGTGAGCTTCGGATTGTTCGGCCAAGCGCCGGCTTGGCTCCTGATGGCGTTCACGCTCGCAATAGTCGCCGGCCTCCTTATCTGGATCCATCGAAGCGACAGCCGCCTGACGGCATCCGCCCTCGGGCTCGTGATTGGGGGGGCGCTCGGCAATCTGCTCGACCGGCTCCGGCAGGGTGCCGTGACGGATTTCCTGGATTTTTACATTGGCAGCTATCATTGGCCCGCCTTCAACCTTGCCGACGTGGCGATTGTTTGTGGGGTCGGGCTTTTGCTGGTGGAGAGCGTTCTGGCACGAGGCAAAACAAAGGCTGCATGAACAGAAGCCCTCGCCAGCTATCCGAAACTATCGCCGCAAAATTCCCGGAACCTGCAACGTAGCGGGCTTTAGAAGTAGTGCGACATGGCAATGGCTCGGGCGGGCTCAGCCGCAGCAGGCAGACGCTCTCGTCTGCTGCGCGCGATGCCTCGGCTTGCAGATTGCGGAACGTGGGCTGAGACGCACAATCGTCCGGTCTTTCTCGATCTCGATTCCGGCCCCGTCATAGACCTGCATCGGCTTACCGGGCCGGCTCACCTCCCATGTCAACCGCACGTCCGTGTCAAGCTGGACCCTGCTGCCGACCTTTCCCAAGATTGACCGGAACTTGGCGACGGTCATCGGCATGCTGCCTTCGGTCGGGGGGAATATCCTCGACCTGCAAGACCGTCTCCCGCCACGCATCGGGATTGCCGCCGCAATCGAGCGTGACGAAGGAACCGGCCTTGACCTCCGTGATGTGATAGCCGGCCTGCACCTGCTGCCCGTCGCCATAGGCGAGCACAAGAGCCTTGTCGGCATGGCCCTCCAATATATCGAGGATCGCCCCGAGCGAGGCATCATCAGGAAATTCTGTAATTGAGGGGCTGGCGTGAGCGTTCATGTCCGTGTATCCATGATTCAATTACTCTTGAGATGTTGAGGCATACATGAACGAAAAGCAAGCCCTCTCCGCGTTCGCGGCGCTCTCGCAGGAAACCCGCCTGCGCATCGTGCGCTTGCTGGTCACGGCCGGGCCGGAAGGGATGCCGGCCGGCGCGATCGGGGAAGCGATGGACGGCGCATCGTCGTCGCGCATGTCCTTCCACCTGAGCCACCTTGAACAAGCCGACCTCATCGAGTCGCGGCGCGACGGGCGCTCGATCATCTACAGCGCCTCCTATCCGGCGCTGTCCGGCCTGCTCGAATTTCTCATGCGCGATTGCTGCCAAGGCCACCCGGACGTGTGCAACCCGGCAGTCGCCGCGCTGTCCTGCTGCGAACCGACGAAAGGCGTCACCCATGCCTGAGCCTATGACCAATCACTCCGATAGAATCTTCAACGTGCTGTTTCTTTGCACCGGAAATTCCGCCCGCTCGATCCTCGCCGAAAGCATCTTGAACAAGGATGGTGCGGGTCGCTTCCGGGCCTACTCGGCTGGAAGCCAGCCCAAAGGCGAAGTAAACCCGCTCGCCCTGAAGGTACTCGAAAGCTACGACTACCCGGCTGAAGGCTTCCGATCGAAAGGATGGGAAGAATTCTCCGGGCCGGTAATGGATTTCGTGTTCACCGTTTGCGACAACGCGGCCGGCGAAGCCTGCCCGGTCTGGCCGGGCCAGCCGATGACCGCGCATTGGGGTATCGAAGACCCTGCCGCCGTCGAGGGCACCGAGATTCAGCGCATGGCCGCTTTTGTCACGGCGTTTCGCTACATGAAAAATCGGATTTCAGTCTTCGTGGCCTTGCCCGTCGCCAGCCTCGATAAATCGTCGCTCAAGGTGAAGCTCAACGAAATCGGTCAATCCGAAGGGGCAACCTGGCCCCGCTCTGGCGCGGCGTGAGGCAATCCATGGATGTCATTATCTACCACAATCCCGATTGCGGCACCTCGCGCAATACGCTCGGCCTGATCCGCAATTCCGGCGTCGAACCGCATATCATCGAATATCTGAAAACCCCGCCCTCACGGGCGCTGCTCGTGCAACTCATCGAGCGCGCCAGCCTGACGGTCCGCTCAATCTTGCGGGAGAAAGGAACGCCCTATGCCGACCTCGGCCTTGGCGATCCAGAATTGAGCGATGACGCATTGCTCGACGCCATGATGGCGCACCCGATCCTCATCAATCGCCCCCTCGTCGTCACCCCCAAAGGGGTCAAGCTCTGCCGACCGTCCGAAGCCGTTCTTGATCTGCTGCCCCCACAACGGGGCGAGTTCGTGAAAGAGGACGGCGAGCGGATCATTGACGAACATGGACGGCACGTCGCTTCCGCCTGACTTTCAGCCTGTGATTGGAGAATACCGATGGCTTCCCTCAAGCCAGCTTCCCGCCTTGGTTTCCTCGACCGCTATCTGACGGTGTGGATTTTCGCCGCGATGGCGCTCGGCGTCGTGCTTGGCACGATATTCACCGGCTTGCCGGAAGCTCTTAACGCCATGTCGGTCGGCACGACCAACATACCGATCGCCATCGGCCTGATCCTGATGATGTATCCGCCGCTCGCCAAGGTCCGCTACGAAGAACTGCACCGGGTCTTTTCCGACAAGCGGGTGCTGATCCTCTCGCTGGTGCAAAACTGGATCATCGGCCCGACATTGATGTTCGCCCTGGCGGTGATCTTCCTGCGCGACCACCCGGAATACATGACAGGACTGATCCTGATCGGACTCGCCCGCTGCATCGCTATGGTGCTGGTCTGGAACCAACTCGCGCGCGGCGACAATCAATATGTCGCCGGTCTGGTTGCCTTCAACTCGATATTCCAGATTCTGTTCTTCTCCACCTATGCGTGGTTTTTCCTTTCCGTCTTGCCGCCCCTCTTCGGCCTTGAGGGCAGCGTCATAGACGTGAGCTTCTGGACCATTACCGAAGCGGTGCTGATCTATCTCGGCATTCCCTTCCTCGCCGGGTTCCTGACGCGCCGCATCCTCATCGCTCGCAAAGGCGCGGGCTGGTATGAGCACGAATTTCTGCCGCGCATCAGCCCGATAACGCTAGCCGCGCTGCTGTTCACCATTGTCGCCATGTTCAGCCTCAAGGGCGCGGACGTGGTGTCGCTGCCTCTCGATGTCCTGCGCATAGCCATTCCCCTGGCGCTTTATTTCGTCATCCAGTTCCTCATCAGCTTCGCGATGGGCCGGCTGATCGAGGCGGATTATCCGCGCACCACGGCCATCGCCTTCACCGCTGCCGGCAATAATTTCGAGTTGGCCATCGCGGTCGCCATCGCGGCATTCGGTCTCGCATCGCCGGTGGCCTTCGCCGCCGTCATCGGCCCGCTCGTGGAAGTGCCCGCACTGATCCTGCTTGTCCATGTCGCGCTCAGGCTCGGCGCGAAGTGGTTTCCCGAGAAGGGGACGCCCGTTGCCGTTCCGGCCGAGGCCAAGCCATGACGGTTTCCGACCTTCCTAATGTGGTCCGCGCGGTGCTCGACAGCCCATCGGCTGAACGCCTACGAACGACGCCCTCTGCTCATCCGCCGCGCATTCTCCTGCTCTACGGCTCGTTGCGTGAACGCTCCTATAGCAAGCTGCTCACGCTCGAAGCCGAACGGCTCCTCAACCACTTCGGCGCGGAAACCCGTGTGTTCGATCCGCACGGCCTGCCGCTGCCTGATGGTGCGCCCGTTGATCATCCGAAGGTGCAGGAGCTTCGGAAACTGTCGCAATGGTCAGAAGGGCAGGTCTGGACCAGCCCAGAACGCCACGGTGCCATGAGCGGAATCCTCAAAGCGCAAATCGACTGGATACCGCTCGCGATCGGCGCAGTTCGCCCAACGCAAGGCCGAACATTGGCGGTAATGCAGGTCTCCGGCGGCTCGCAGAGTTTCAACGCCGTCAACCAACTTCGCGTCCTCGGCCGCTGGATGCGGATGATCACCATCCCCAACCAGTCCTCGGTCGCCAAGGCATATCAGGAGTTCGACGAAGCGGGTCGAATGAAGCCTTCATCCTATTACGACCGGGTGGTCGATGTGATGGAGGAACTGGTGAAGTTCACGCTTCTGACCCGCGACGTCGCTCCCTACCTCACCGATCGCTACAGCGAACGCAAGGAAACGGCCGATAAGCTGGACGAGCGCATGGCGCTCAAGCGCGTCCGGTGATGACGAACCTGCCGGCGCATACAGGTATGTCATCTGGGCCAAGAAGGTGGCCCGTCATCTCCGCGCTCGGCATCGTACAGATATTTGCATGGGGCAGCTCCTATTACCTGCTCGCCGTTCTCGCCGCCCCGATCGCGGCCGATACGGGTTGGCCGCTTTCATGGATCGTCGGCGCTCTCTCCATTGGCCTGCTCGCGGCCGGCGTCGTTTCCCCGCGCGTGGGTGACGCCATTGGCCAGCACGGCGGGCGTCCCATCCTAGCTCTGGCTTGCCTGCTGCTGGCGGCGGGTCTCGTCGTCCTTGCGGCTGCGCCGTCCCTATGGGTATTCGTCGCCGGATGGATCGTGCTCGGTATCGGCATGGGGGCCGGCCTTTATGATGCGGCATTTGCCACGCTCGGGGGCTATTATGGCCGTTCCGCGCGATCCGCCATCACTACACTGACCTTGTGGGGCGGCTTCGCAAGCACGGTCTGCTGGCCGCTCTCGGCCTTGTTTCTGGAGCATCTTGGATGGCGCGGGGCCTGCATGGCCTATGCCGGCATTCATCTCGCGATCTGCCTGCCGCTCGTGCTGCTGGTCCTTCCGAGCAACGGCAAGCCCAGGCCGATCGGTGGCAAAGACCAAGCTCCTGCGATCAAGCTGCGCGACCATGAACGTCGGGCCTATCTGATCATGATGGCGATCGTGGTGCTGGCCGGATTGGGCGTCACCATCATATCGGTGCATCTGCTGACCCTGTTGCAGCAACGCGGGCTGTCGCTGGGCGAAGCTGTAGCCCTCGGCGCGCTGATAGGCCCGGCCCAAGTCGCCGGCCGAATTGGCGAAATGGCGAGCGGGGGGAGGCATCATCCCTTCTGGACGCTCGCGGCCGCCTCCGTCCTGAGCGCGGCAGGGGTGACGATGCTCGCGGCAGGTTTTCCCATCATCGGCCTGTCGCTCATCCTCTACGGGGCCGGCAATGGCATCTTCTCGATCGCCAAGGGTGCGCTCCCGCTCGCCCTGTTCGGACCTTCCCGCTATGCGCCGATCATGGGGCGGCTTGCCCGGCCCAGTCTCGTCGCCCAAGCTGCCGGCCCAACCGTGGGTGCGATCCTGCTTTCGGTCGGGGGCACCGATCAAACTCTTGTGGCGCTGGCAGCTCTCGCCATCGCCAATCTCGCCCTCGTCGCGCTGTTATGGGGGCCGATCAAAGGAGAAGCGGGAAGCAACGATAAGTTTTGAGAAGCCGTCACGAAGATCCCTGATTTTTGTAGCAGGTCAGGCCAACGTTGAATTTTCAGGGGAATTTCTGTCGCAAATGTCGCGTGCGAAAGTCAAAATTGTGCGACTGATTTTTGCGACACGTCGCGGCCCGGAATCCGGGCCGCAATGGATTACCGCTCTTCCCGCTGCTGTGGTGCTGGACCGATTGTAGCGGGTTCCCCTTCGATGATGCGGATCGGCACGCCCAAAGCAGCCGAAAGGGATGCTTCGCTGCCACCGGCAAGCTCTGTTCCGGGGAGAACCGTAAGAACCACATATCCGGTGCGCTCATCGACATATCCGCCGTAGCCATCGGGAAGAACGCGCGTAATCATCTGGCGGTCATCCAACGCGGCGACCAGTTGATCGACGGTATGGGATGCGCCTGTCAGGACTTCGACACGCACCCGATCTTCGCCCAATTGGTACTGAAGCGTGCTCGCATCCCGGTCTCCCGTTAGCCTGACGACGACATGGAAATCGGGCTCGCGCTCGATGAAGATACCGGCGATACGGTCGCGGAAACGCTCCTGTAGGGCGGCCGAAAGCGGGCCGGTGTCCGGCTCCATCTCATGCGAGGGGATTTCAGGAACATAGTTCTCAGGCAACCCGGCCGGTCTTGCGGGGTCGGGCGTCTCCGCGCCTGCCACGGATGCTGCCGCGACAAACACCGTTGCGCCAAAAGCCCCCGCCCATACCCTATTCATTTGTGGTTTTGCCGCGTGCTTCGAAGAGCGCGGCCTTGTCTTCCGCGGGGCTGATGAAACCGTCGCCATCGGTGTCGATCTGGTCGAAGACTTCATCGGTCATGTTCGGATTCCCGGCTTTCGCCTCTTCCCGGCTCAGCTTGCCGTCGCCATCCGTGTCGCCCGCGTCCCATTCGGCCTGCCATGCGGCTTCGTCAAAATCTGCGGGTGGTTCCGTCTGGGCGAAGGCAGGGACGGCGAGACCGATGGCGAACAGGCTGGCAATGGCAAGTCTCAAGGCTGTTCCTCCAAAGTCGAGTGAATATACAGCCATCACCTTAGGATATTTCGCGAAAATCCCAAAGACCGCGACAGTCGCGAAGGCTGCTTCCGGCCGATCCTTGTTACTGCTCAGCCAACCGGGAGCGGGAACTCGTGTCAACGACTAAGGCGGCCGAATTCAACTCTCTGATCCGTCCATATCCTCCGAAACCTCCTGCCGGAGCTTCGGTCCCTGTGCGAGGCGGCGGCCAAGCGCGGTGATGAACGCCTCGTATCGCTCCGCCGATTTGGCCTTTGCGGCCTTTGCCGCCGGCTCAGGCAAGGCCGGTGTGGTGTTGATCCAGAAGCGGATGAAGACCGCCAGGCTTTCGACGGCGATGCCGACGTCTCGTTCAAGTCGGTCCATGCGGCGATCGAGTCGATCGAGGCGCTTGGCGATTATGGCCTCTCGACGTTCGGCATCGTCGGGAGACAGGAAGGAGGCGATGGCCGCCTCGCCGATCATCGACTGCGACCGATCCCGCCGCGCGGCAAACTCGGTCAGGGCTTTTTCGACATCGGGGTCCAGATAGACGGTGAGTTTTTTCTTCTTCCGGTGATTGGCCATGGCGCTACAACTCCATGCCGTCGTTCGGGTCCATGGCAACCTGTCGGGCAATGCCCTGCACCTGCCGAACCATGCGCCGGTTCTGGGCGGCGTCTTCATCGACGTCATCGGGCAGCGCGATCTCGAACTCGTTCTCGATCGGCTTTTTCTTCTCCACGGGCTTTACGCGGCTGAGTTCAGGTTGCAACCGGCGTTCGGATTCAGTCGGATCTTCGCCATCGGTCCTCTGGTCATCGTGATCCGTGGCGCCTTCCGGTCGCGCCGGGATCGGAAGCGTGGTCCAGTCGTCAGGCCGCGTTTCTTCGGGACCTTTCAATTCAGGCGGTGACAGTACGCGCTCCCGAAACCGGGCATCCTCGTAGTAGCGCGCCTTCGTCGCCCGGATCGGGGGGATACCCGCCACCATGACGATCTCCTCGTGTGGGGGAAGCTGCATGATTTCGCCCGGCGTCAGCAACTGGCGCGCCGTTTCCGAGCGCGAGACCATGAGATGCCCGAGCCAGGGCGACAGCCGGTGCCCGGCGTAGTTTTTCATGGCTTTCATCTCGGTGGCGGTGCCGAGGGCATCGGAAACACGTTTCGCGGTGCGCTCGTCGTTGGTGGCGAAGCTGACCCGGACATGGCAGTTGTCGAGAATCGAGTTGTTCGGGCCATAGGCTTTCTCGATCTGGTTCAACGACTGCGCGATCAGGAACGATTTCAGGCCGTACCCTGCCATGAAAGCCAGCGCTGTCTCGAAGAAATCGAGCCTGCCGAGCGCCGGAAACTCGTCGAGCATCAGCAACAGGCGGTGCCGGCCGGCATTCGCCTGCAGATCCTCGGTCAGGCGGCGACCGATCTGATTGAGCAGCAATCGCATCAGCGGCTTGGTGCGGTTGATGTCGGAGGGCGGCACGACGAGATAAAGCGTGGTCGGTTGATCGTCTCCCACAATGTCCCTGATGCGCCAGTCCGAGCGGCGCGTGACCTCGGCCACGACCGGATCGCGATACAGGCCGAGGAACGACATCGCCGTCGACAGGACGCCGCTCCGCTCGTTCTCGGACTTGTTGCGCAACTCCCGCGCCGCACTGGCCACGACCGGATGCGGCCCTGCTTCGCCCAGATGCGCGGTCTTCATCATGGCGCGCAACGTAGAATCCACCGGGCGCTTCGGATCGGACAGGAATTTGGCCACACCTGCCAGGGTCTTGTCGGGTTCGGCATAAAGCACATGCAGGATGGCGCCGACGAGGAGGCTATGGGAGGTCTTTTCCCAATGGTTGCGCTTGTCGAGACTGCCTTCCGGATCGACGAGGATGTCGGCGATGTTCTGGACATCCCGCACCTCCCACTCGCCGCGGCGCACCTCGAGCAGCGGATTGTAGGCGGAGGAGTTCGGGTTGGTCGGGTCGAAGAGCAACACCCGGCCGTGGCGTGAACGAAAGCCGGAGGTGAGTTGCCAGTTCTCGCCCTTGATATCGTGAACGATGGCCGAGCCCGGCCAGGTGAGGAGCGAGGGCACGACCAGGCCGACGCCTTTGCCCGAACGTGTCGGGGCAAAGCACAGGACATGCTCCGGGCCATCGTGCCGCAGATACTCGCGATCATACCGGCCGAGGACGACCCCATCGGGATCGAGCAGGCCCGCCGCCTTGATCTCTCCTTTCCCGGCCCATCGCGCCGAGCCATAGGTGGCGACGTTCTTCGCCTCGCGCGCCCGCCAGACGGACATGCCGATGGCGACCGCGATGGCGATGAAGCCGCCCGAGGCCGCGATGATCCCGCCCTTGGCGAAGATCGGCGGCGCATAGGCTTCATAGAAATACCACCACCAGAAGATCGCGGGCGGATAATAGATCGGGGTGCCGAACAGCACGAACCAGGACGGCCCGAGCTGCGCCTGATAGCCGAGGCTCCAGGCGACATACTGCGTCGCGCCCCAGGTGGTGGCGAGAATGATGAGGAAGACCACTGTGATCTGTCCCCAGAGAATCTTGGTCGCGGACATGGCGTAGTTCCTTTCCGATTGAGGCTAGAGACCGAGACCGCGCTTGCGCCCGAATTCCCAATCGACGCCGCCATCGTCGCGGGCGACGCCGGAGACGTGGCGGCCGATCTGCTTTTCGAGAGAGGGCGACCAGGGCACGAGCTGGAAGCCGAGGCCGTCGTCGATCATGGCGAAGCGGCCGGAGGCGAGCGCGAAACGCTGGCGATAAGAGCCGGCAACATATTCGCCGCTGGCGGCGCGCTCGAGGGACATGCCGGTCTCGGTCGCGAGCTTCTCGCCGAGACTGTCGAGTTCGCGTTGGCGCAAGGTGCTGAGCAGCCGGCGCGCGAAGACGACACGCCCGCCTTGCCGCTCGGCAAAGCCCTCGCCAATCAGATGCTCCGCGCGCTCGTCCAGGGCCTGACGGACCTCGGCGCCGAAACCGCTGTCCGAAAGAGAGATGGGTTCGCGCGCCACGGCCTGCCGGTCGAGCCAGGTCGCGCCTGTGGCGCCCACCTGTGCGCCAAGATCGAGATCGGCACGGACGGCGAGCGCGACGCGGCGCTGCCCCTGCGGGTCCTCCCAGGATCGCAGTTCAACGATGGAACCGGGCGGGCTGTCGCCGGCGGCGTCGAGATGCGGCAGCTTGATGTGGTGGGTGCGCCCGTCAACACCGTCGACCACGGCATAGGCCGTGCCTTTCAGTTCGTCGTCGAGGCCGCGCTCGACCAGGCGGCCGATGACGGGAACGTCGAGGCTTTCGCCGGCGAGGACATAGCTCGCCGAGCCGCGCTCGATGCCGCGTTCGGTCAGGGCGCGGTGCATACGCTTGATGATGTCGCCGCGCTCGCCCATCTCGCGCAGCACGGTCTCGGCTTCGGGCTTGATGAACCATTGCGCGTGCCCGACCTGTCCGGCCAGCCCGCGGATTTCGAGGGTGCGCAGCCGCCCCACCTTCAGCGCATGAAACTCGTCCGGCTTGCGGTCGGCGAGCGGGGCAAGGTCGATGATGCCGGACCTGCCGGCTTCGCGCACAAGCTGCCGGTCGAGCTGCGTCCAGCGTTCCGCCTCGACCTGCCGCTCCAGATTGCGGTGGAGCTCCAGATCGGTGCGGGGCCCGAGTTCCTGCGTGACAAGATCCTGCGCACGGGCGCGCATGCCCTCCTTGATGTAGTCGCGGGAAATCACGAGGTCCTGGCCGTCGTCGGCGCGGCCGCGCAGGATGACATGGATGTGGGGATTGTCGGTATTCCAGTGATCGACCGCCACCCAGTCGAGCTTTGTGCCGAGATCCTTCTCCATCTGCCCCATCACCTCGCGGGTGTGGGCTTTCAGGTCGGCCATATCCGGCGCGTCCTCGGGCGAGACAATGAAGCGGAAATGATGCCGGTCATCCTGGCAGCGCTCGGCGAAGGCACGTACGTCCATGTCGTCGCCTTCCGGGCCGAACATCCGCGCCTTTTCGTACTGCTGCCCATTGCTCACTTCGTTCGCGGCACGGGTCACGCCATCGCGGCGCAGGTAATCGAGGTGCGCGCCGAGCGGAGCCGAGCGCACCGTATGGCGAACCACGCGGGTCTTGATGACGACGATGCGCGAACGTCCGGTGAGAAGCCGGTTGGCCTGGATGCTGGCGCGCTGACCGCGCCCGAAGCGCGAGCGGTTGCCCGAGGTGATCTTGCCGGAGCGCGAGACGCGTCCGCCGGCCTTCTGGGCGGCAGCGAGAGCCTGGGCGATGAACGGCCGGGCCTGCTGCGCGCGGGTCGATCGGATGCGCCCAGGACGGATGCGGAACTCGCTGTCATCTGACATGGCGTTGCCCCGCACCGTGCAAATCATCATGGAAAATCAGGAAGATGGGCGCGCAGCGCACGGTGCGGAACGCGCCGGAAACCTGAACAAAAACAACCGCCCGCCACAGCCGCACCGTGCGGCCTTTTATCTCGCCATCTTTCGGTCGTGGTGCCTGCCGCCACCCTCTGCGCCCTCCATGACACGCCAGCGCCCGATGGGATGCGAATTGCGGTGCCGCTGCTCATGGCCGGTCCCCACCGGCATCGCGGGCGACGAACAGCCCCTCCGACTGCAAGGCGGTGAGTGCGTCCGGTGCCGCCGGGACGAGCGAAGGGGCATCGTCCGGCGTGCGGTCGGGGGACGCGGGATCGGCAGCGGAAGCGCCGATTTCACGCGCGACGAAGAGCGCCGCCTCGCGCCAGTCGGGCGGCGGAGCGACCGTCGAGCCGCTGCCGGAAGGCCGCTCGCCGAGCAGGATCGGCGTCAAAGCAGCGACATAGGCGCGCGTCTCGGCAGGCAGCGGACGAGCCGTCGCGCGGTATTCATCGTAGCGACCGGGACCGGCATTGTAGGCCGCGAGCATCGCGGCGACATTGCCGTAGCGATCCCACATCTCGCGTAGGTAGGCGGTGCCCGCGAGGATGTTGTCGCGCGGCTCGAAGGGGTCGCGGCCGAGAGCATGGCGGATGCGCAGCTCCGCCCAAGTCGAGGGCATGACCTGCATCAGCCCCATCGCGCCGGCAGACGATATGGCGTGCATATTGCCCGCGCTTTCGACCTGCATCACGGCGATGATCCATGCCGCCGGGATGCCGAACCGCTGCGAAGCCTCTTCGATATGGGCGCCGTGCGGATGCACGGCGACGGCACGACCCATCACGGCGATCTGCGCCAGGCCGGGCAGCGGGGCAATGGCTGTGACGAACAGGCCGGAAAGAAGAAGGAGGAGGATGCGGCGGCGGGCGCCACATCTCCCCGAGGCGGGACGGATGCAGGACGTGACCATGATCACTCCTGCTCGTCGCGCTTCTTTTGGCGGGTCCAGTGCAAGCCCCAGTCGCGGCCGTCTTCGTCCGACTGGAACAGGCGGGCGCGGATCGGCTGCTGGAAAACTAGATCGTCGAGAAGCACGGAGACGAACGGTCCCGCGCGCTCGCCGGAATGTTTCCAGCCTGCGCCGACTTCCGGCCCATACTCATCGCCGAGATGGATGCGATAGGCAGGCGCCTTGTCGGCGTCCGCATTTTCCGACGGCGTGAAGGTCAGCTCGACGTCCAGCGAGAGCGTGCGGAGTCGCCCGGAATAGCCGGACGGGGTGCGGGTAAACTGGCCGATCTGTGCCATGGAAGGCTCCTTTCCTATGCGGTGGAGAAGACGCGGGACGGCTCAACGGCCCCGCTCTGGACGCGCTGTCACCGCATCGGCGCGCGCCAGACAAAGCGGCCCTCGCCGTCTTCGTCGGTGAAAAGCGGGATCGCGTGGCCGATCACCGCCGAGGCGGGGAACGGGCCGAAATAGCGGCCGTCGAGGCTGTCGCCGACGTCCGGGTTCATCAGGAACACTTCGCCCTCGGCGATGACGCGACAGCCCTGCCAGACCGGCAGGTCTCGGCCGAAGCTGTCGTGGTCGCGCGCCTCGCCGAGCGGAACGCCGTCGACGATAATGGCGCGGCCATCGCGGCACAGGCGCTGTCCGGGCAGGCCGAGAACGTGCTTCAGAAGCGGCACGTCGCGTGCGACGTAGCCGCGCTCGACCATAAACGAGGCGAAGGGTTCGGGTGGGATGACGGCGACCAGATCGGGCACCGCGATCCGGTCGTCGGGTGCGACAGTATAGAACCCGATCGGCACGCTGGCCGATGCGTTCCAGACCAGCCTTGGCGCAGTCGGAACGAATCCGGCAAAGGCGATCCCGAGCGTGGCAACCGTCGTCACCATGACATAGCGAAAGCGCGTCATGGGGCGATCTCCCGCCGCCAGAGCCATGCCTGATGACGCTCCGCGGTGTAGGGACGCGGCGCTTCGCCTGCGTTTATCCAGTGGGAGACGTGCCGCCAATGATCGGGATCGACTTGGGCCGGATCGACACCTATGGCCTCGATCCCGTCGACATGGCGAAGGACAGCCTCGACCTTCGGCCAGCCTTCGATCTTCAGCAGGATTTCGCCGCCTGGACGGACGAAGGGCAGCGTCTGATAGGACTGGCCCGGCGCAACCGCGCGCAGGATGTCGAGGCGCGAAATGATCGTGCCGTGGTCGTTCGCCGCCCAGCGGACGAACGCAAACACCGTGCCGGGATGGAAGAATACAACACGCCGGTTGCGATCGAGGATCTGCTCACCAGTCGCATGGCCGAATCTGATCCAGTATTCGGTCTTGCCTTCCACCCAGGTCAGTTCCGCGCGGGTCAGATCGCCGTCATGGGCGTCGATGCCGATCATGGGCGGTCTCCCCCTATGTCGGGAAACTCGCGCGCCAGCAGGTCGCGCAGCATGTCGGCGACGGTGATGCCGCGCTGGAAGGCCGCGATCTTGATGCGGCCGCGCAGCGCCGGCGTGATGTCCACAGTCAGCCGCGCCGAATAGGCGTCGGCGGTATCCGTGCGCTTTGGCGGCGCGTCGCCCGCCTTGATCCAGTTATCGGGATCGGCCGGGCGCGTAGCGAAGCTGCGCTTCTCGGTGCGCGCCGTCATGACGAAATTCCGTCATGGAATGGCAGCACGGTGGCGATGCGCGCCCGCGCGCACTCGGCCATGTCGGGGTCGATCTCGCAGCCGAGATAGCGCCGGCCGGAAAGCCGGCAGGCTTCCCCGGCCGCGCCGGAACCGGCGAACCAGTCGCCGACCAGGCCGCCTTCGGGGCAGCTCGTGCGGATCAGGATCTCCAGGAGCGCCGACGGCTTTTCGGTCGGATGGATGGCGCGGCCGTGGCAGTTGCGCAGGTAGATGACCGAGCGCATGAGGCGCGGCCCGCCGTCATGGCTGACATAATGGCCGGCGTCGATCTGGCCGGTATGGGGCGGGCGCTGCTTGCGCCGCACCGTGCGGGCCGTCGCGTCGGGCGTGGTCTGGACGTCGTTGTAGATGTCACGCCAAGCGGTCTCGGCGGGATAGAACTGGACGGCCAGTTCATGCACCCGCTTGAAGCGGTCGGCATGAAAGCCGGTGCCGTTCTGCTTTTCCCAGACGATCTCCTGCGCGATCCGCAAGCCGGCGTCAGTGAAGCGGTCGGCGGTCGCCATGAAGCTGCGCAGCGAGCCGAAGACCCAGAGCGAGCCGGTCGGCCTGAGGGCGGCGCGCGCCAGCACGACCCAGCCCTCGACGCGCCGATCCCAGGCGAGCGAAGTGTCGCCATAGGGCGGATCGGCGATGATCATGTCGTAGGGTGCGTGCCAGGGCATTTCTTCGCGGCAGTCGCCGGTAAGGATCGTCATGCCGATACCCTCCCGATCCCCAGCAGGCCGATCTCGGCGGCCAGGGCGGCAATCTCGCGCGCGGCGGGTGATCGGCGCCCGATCTCGCGGACGAGCCGCCCGGTCTGCGCGGCGTCGGCGAAGACGACGCGCTGGCCGATGGCGCTGGTGAGCACGGGAGGATCGTGGTCCGCCAGCGTCTCGGCGGTCTCGCGGGCGATGACGGTGCGGGCACCGCAGCGGTTGAGCACGAAGCGGGCAACGAGCTGGGGCCGGTAGATGCGCGCCTCCGCCAGGAGGGCGAGCATCTCCGCCGAAGCCCAGCCGTCGAACGGCGATGGCTGCACCGGGATCAGCACGAGATCGGCGGCGAGCAGCGCGGAGCGCATGAGGCCGGCGACGCGCGGTGGCCCGTCGATGACGATGCGATCGACATCGCGGGCGAGTTCGGGCGCTTCGCGATGCAGCGTGTCGCGGGCCAGGCCAACGGTGCCGAAGGCGCGTGGCAGGCCCTCACGCGCGCGTTGTTGCGACCAGTCGAGGGCGGAGCCTTGCGGATCGGCGTCGATCAGGGTGACGCGCTTGCCACCCTGAGCCAGTTCACCGGCAAGATGCAGCGCCAGCGTCGTCTTGCCGACACCGCCCTTCTGGTTGAGGAGCGCGATGATCATTTGCACCCCCCCGGCAGATCGAGAGGCAGGCGGGGTCTTTCTGCAGATTCAGGAGCCTCGGTTGCGCCTCGATCAGATGCCGGTCGAGGCGATGCCGGGGCGTCGGATGCCCTCTTCTTAGCGGCTCTACCAAGGCTTCTGGCGGTGTCGCGGATGAGGTTTTCCACATCGCGCGCGCGCTCTTCAAAGTTAGACTCTTTGTTAGACTCTAAGTTAAGGGCGCGATTTCCTGAATGGGTTCCGGGTGTTAAGCCCGGTTTCGGTTCCTGATAGCACGAGCCTCCGGTTCCCGATAGCACGATAGTCCGGGTTCCTGATAGCACGAGGCCATCCACAGGTTTTCCACAGGGCGCGACCGGCTCGAAGGCCAGCAGCATCCGCCCGCCAACCTCAGCTTCGAGAAACAGCGAATAGCCCGGCAGAGGCTGGCGCCGGATGATGTCGCGCAGCTCGAAGGCGAAGCGCTTGAACGGCGACAGGCTGCCGGATTTCTGGTGAAGGTGACGGAAATCGAACCGCCAGCCATCGCGCTGGCGGCCGCCGTGCTTGCGCACCAGGCGGTAGAGCCAGCGGTCGAGGCCGCCGGTGAGATCGAAATAGGTCCGGTCGATGGTCAGCACGAGCGCATCGTCGAGGACGGCTTGGTAGAACCAGTCCGGCACGATCATCTCGATGCCGTCGGGTCGGCCGTTGCGGTCGGTGCGCTCCTGCCATTCGTTGATCCACGAGAAACGATGACGGCGGCCTTCGGTCGGCTGGCGGATCGAGGTGGAAATCGTGGTCGATTGCAGCCGGTCGAGCGCCGCCTTCAGCCGCTGGTAGTCGCGAAGCGACGTGCCGCGCCCGACATAGGTGAGAATCTCATAGGGCGTGGCGGCCATCAGCCGGGAGGTGCGAAGCCCGGCATCGCGGGCTTCGACGATCTGGCTCGCGGCCCAGATCAGGATGTCGGCGTCCCAGATCGTGGCCATGCCATGATCGGGAACCGCCTCGACCCGGATGGTCACGCTGCCGGCAGCGAAGTCGATGGGCGCGATGCGCTTCGACTTGGCGAGGGAGAAGAAGGGATAGGCCATGAGATCCTGCGCGTCTCGTGGCGCGAAGTCGCCGGGGAGCGCCCGGAACAGGTCGAGCTGCCCGCGCTCAGAAAGGGATCGGCGTCGCACCGTCATGAAGGGAACCGGCTGCGATCAGCGGGCGTAACGACCGGCCTGCGGGCCGGACGGAAGCGACTGACGCTTGGCGGGCAGCACTGAGCCACGCGGATCGGAGGTGGAGGTCACCGCGCCGCGCTCGGTCCAGGCCTCGAGATCGTCGATGGCATAGACCACACGGCCGCCGAGCTTGCGATAGGCAGGCCCGGTTCCGTAGGTGCGGTGCTTTTCGAGGGTCCGGGCCGAGAGGCTGAGAAAGGTCGCGGCCTCCTTGGTCCGTAGAAAACGCGGCGGCAGGACGACGGGTTCATGTGGCATGATCGGGCCTCCGTGGGGTTGCAAGCGGCCGCTGCGGATCAGCGGCGGGCAATGACCACGGTGGCGCAGGAAGAGCGGCGAGTTGCAGGGCGAAGTTGGGGGGTATCGAAATCGCCCACCATCAGGGCAAAGGATCGCGTTATCGTGGGCGGCGATGACGAAGGAGTTTCCGATAACCGCCGGCGACCATGGAACGGGCGTCGCGCAGGAGTGCCTTGATGGCATGACGGGCCGAGGACGCCTGCCATTCGTCCCGCTCAAGCCGGCCGGTGTTCAGAAGAACCCGCGCGATCTCCTGCTGCGTGACGCCGGCCCGATGGCCATCGAAGGCCCGCAGCATCCGTCGGAGGCGTGCGCGTTGCTGGCGTGTCAGGCGCGTATCCGGCGGGATCGCGCGACCATGCAGGGCCGAAAGGAAGCGTTGAATGGCCTCGATCCGGTCGAAACCGGCGAGGCTGAGAGGGACGATGGCGACCGCGATCGCGTCCCCCTTGATGGCACCGTCGAAAATCTGGAGCTTCTGCCCGTTGCCGAGCGGAAAGTGAAACTCCGCACCTGCATTCTCGACCGCGTAGTCGATGCGCCAGTTCTGCGGAGTGACGTCAGCGCTGTCGCCAAGTTCCGAAGGGACCCCGGTCAGCACCACCACACTTGTGTCCTCCGCCGGGAGCCAAAAGACCGGCGCATCGGGTGGCGGGACCAACGGATCGACAGGGAAATCGCAACCCCCATCGCTGCCGGATCCGTTCGGTCAGCGGTTGGGGGTCTCCATGGTCGGCAATTGAGGCTTCAAAATCTGCGTCATAATCGTCATTGCGGCGTAGCCATTCCCAGGCCAGATCGGATGCCGTCAGTTCATCCAGATGGTCGTATTGCGCCGACGAACGCCAAGTCGATGCGTCAGGGGTCATCGCGGCCTCCCGGGTCTACTCAAACGAATTGAGAAGGGTCAGGATTCCCGCACGCGTTGAATTGAGGAAGTCAGGCGATGGTCAACAGGTGATGCGCGGCACGCATCACGCGTCAGGAATTGCGCTGGCTTTCGCGGACCAGCTCGCGGTAGCCGTGTTCGGTCATCCAGTGCGCGCGGGCGAGGTGAGCGTCATGGATGGACCGGCAATGCTCGGGGTCATGTTCGGGATCGAGGCCAAAGAGAACCTGCACAGCTTCGCGCCAATCGGCGCCATCACGCTCGGCATCGAGCAGGCGCATGTAGAGTTTCATATGCTCGCGATCATAGGACGTCAGCGTCTGGCTGGACGGTGGCTTGTCGAGGAAAGTCTGTGTCGGGCGTCCCATCATTCGCTCACGTTTGGGTAACGTATTTGTTAACCATCTTCGGCGGAAGACAGCCATTCCTTTTGACGAGAACCTGACATCACGCTGGCCGCTGTTTCACCGTTTGTCGGTGTTGACCGTATCGTGTTGCAGCAACACGCCCTCGCCCTTATCCGTCGACAAGAAAACGATCCCGGCCGCTTCGAGAGCGCGGCGCACCTGGTCGCGGGTGGACTCGAACACCTCGAGCCCGCTTTGGGATTCGAGGCGTTTGAGTGCGGTCAATGCGACCTGGGCCTTGTCGGCGAGCGTCTCCTGTGTCCATCCCAGTAACGCGCGCGCAGCCCGAGATTGGCGAGCGGTGATCATACATGATCACCTCCCACCGGGATACGCACGCACTCCAGAACTACGACTATAATAGTCGTTCTTGCTGTGAGCACCAGCCGAAATTCAGGTGCAATTATCAAGGATAGAGAGGCGACGCTCCCGTCCATGCCCGTCTGATTCGGTCGCTGGACCTTGCCAGACGCGGCAGGCGCGATCCGGTGAAGCAGGGGAGAAGTCCGGCGGCTTGCGCCGCCGGGCCTCGGGTTCCCGATCAGAACGGAATGTCATCGTCGTCGATGAACTTGCCGTCGTCGTTCTGGGTCTGCTTCGCCCGGCTCAGGAAATCGACCGTCTCGGCGATGATCTCGCAGCCGTAGCGATCGACCCCGGCGGCATCGGTCCATTTCGTGTAGTGGATGCGGCCGCGAACCAGAACCTTCATGCCCTTGTCGCAATGCTGCTGGACCGTCTTGCCGAGGCCGTTGAAGCAGGTGATGCGGTGCCATTCGGTGTCCTGGACCCGATAGCCGTTCTCGTCGCGCAGGACGCGGCCTTCCGAATAGCGGGGGCGCGAGGTGGCCAGGGTGAAGTGGGTGATGCCGGTGCCGCCCTGGGTGGTGCGGGTTTCGGGGGCCTGACCGATGTTGCCGGCGAGGATGACGATGTTCTGCATTGTAGGTCTCCGTTGCTCCTCGGAGGGACCGTCCCTCCGACGAGACCCGGCCAAGGCCGTCGGAAGACTCCCGCAACTGCCGCCCTTGCGGCAGCTTGCCCCTAAGGCCCCAGGTGGGGCGGGCAGCCGCGTTTGCGCGGCAACACGGCTGGGAGCCGCGGGGGTTGCTGGTGGAAGCCGAACGGACTTAGGGGATCAGTCAGGCGGAGGGATGGTGCTTTCGAAAGCAGATCGGGGACGCACAGCAGAACCATCGTCCTTGCTGGCGACAGCGACCAGGCAGGCCCCCATGCGAACCGAGACCACCGGCATGGCACTCCTTCAACCGTCTTTGCCGGTCACCGTCGTGTCCGCCGCCGGAAGGCCATGTCATCCGCGATGTGATCGGACAGGCTATCGGGTTCTCAGGTCCGGTATGGCGCCGCCCTGCTTCATCGGCCAAAGGCTCGGTCCCTCAGCATCGTGAAGGGACAAGGAAGGTGTTCGCGAAGGCCCCACGAAACGACGTGGACCGATGCAGCGGGGCATCGACCGCACGGGACCACGGTTCGCACCGCAGACCATTTCAAGCGCCGCGAGAAGCAGACCGGGTGCGATGGTGACATGCTGCGACGAACTGCTTTTCCGTCTTGGGCGAAACGACCGGGGCTCGGCGGCGCAAGCTGCCGGCCTTCCTCAGAAGTGGCTGATCGCGTCTGCCGTTTCAGCGCGAGAACACCGACTCGCCGAGGGCGTTCAGATTGACGATGGCCGAGATGCCGATGACGAGACCGCCCATGCCGCCGAACAGGTTGAGAACCAGCCCCGAGTCGATGGCGTTCTTGGTGATGCCATAGACAAGGGCATAGCCGGCGATGACGGCGGGCACGGCGAAGAGAGCGAGCGCAATGAGCCGCAGGGCCGGGTTCTTCGCGAAGCCAAGAGTCACGATCACAAGCGCGATCGAGAGCACGGCGGCGCCGATGGCCATGAGGCCGGACATCACGACCCCGGCGCCCGCGCCCCAGGCATATTGCGCTGCCGTGATGCCTGCCATGACGGGCAAGGCATAGATCGCGAGATTCCAGGCGATCACGCAGGCCGCGATGGTGAGCGAGATGGCGAGCAGGATCAGCGTCATGGAAACCTCCAGAGAACGGTTGGGGATCACGACAGGCTGCCGGGAGATGCGCTCCGCCTGCGACTATGCTGCTTCGCCGGTTCTGCAAGGATGTTCCATCAAAGGCGCGGCCTTGCATCTTGTCAAGTATCGGCGGCCGAAAGCCGCCAGGCGGCGGCGCTTACGCGCCGCCGTCGAACTTCATGACCGGGATGCCGAGCTTGCGGGCCTTGTCGGCGAGATTCTCCTGAATCCCGGTGCCGGGGAAGACGAGGACGCCGACCGGCAGCACGTCCAGCATGGCATCGTTTCGCTTGAACGGCGCCGCCTTGGCGTGCTTGGTCCAGTCGGGCCGGAAGGCGACCTGGGGCACCTTGCGGTGATCTGCCCAACGGGAAGCGATCAGTTCGGCTCCCTTGGGCGACCCGCCGTGCAGCAACACCATGTCGGGGTGCTTGGCATGGACCTGATCGAGCTTCGCCCAGATCAGGCGGTGATCGTTGAAGTCGGCGCCGCCGGTCAGGGCCACCTTCGGGCCGGGGGGCAGCATCACCTCGGTCTCGGCCCGGCGCTTCGCGGCGAGGAAATCGCGGCTGTCAATCATCGCGGCGGTCAGGTTACGATGGTTGACCATCGAACCGCTGCGCGGCCGCCAGGCGCTGCCCGTGTGGTGCTCGAAGGCCTCGGCGGCAAGGTCGCGGAAGAGTTCCATGCTGGCGCGCCGTTCGATCAGGGTCTGCCCTTCTGCCGTGAGGCGTTCGAGTTCGACCGATTTCACCTCGCTGCCGTCCTGTTCCCGCTGCATCCGGCGCTGCGCCTGCTCGTTGTCGTCGAGATCGCGTTCGACCCGGCTGGTGGCGCGGTGGAAGAGATTGACGGCGCCCCAGAGCAGTTCTTCGAGATCGGGTTCGAGACGGGTGTCACTGAGCGTCGCCACAAGGGCGTCGAAGATGTCTGTGACGGCTACAGCGACGGTATTGCCCTCGGGGAGCCGTCGCGGATCAGGTTCGTCCTGGAACGGGCGCCAGCCGTAGAGCTGGAGTTCGGTGAGGGCGTGATCGGTCTGGGAGGAGGTGTGGACCGGCTCGGCCCCTGCATATTCGGGATCAATCGTCATCGGGAGCGTCCTTTGTCTGGAGACCGCGCCCATCGCGGCCTTCGCAGGCGTCGAAGCGCACGGGCGAGGCGGGTTGGCAGCCCTCGCCCGCTCCGCGAGGGCCTCGATGGCCGGGGTGGGCTATTTTGACTTTCGCGATGCAAAGGCGGGGCCAGAGACGGGGTCCCCACGCGACCTGTCGCGTGGGGTGGCTCCCCGCCGGCGGAAAATAGTCCACCCCCGGCCATTGCCAGCCCGGCCCGTTTGTGCGCCGATCGCCCTCTCCGAAGGCCGTGGGTGCGGGACTCTCCGACGAAGGATGCGGCTGCCGATGGCGAGTGGTTGAGCCCGGCAGGGGATGAAGCAGGACCACGCCACCGGGACCGATCATGCGCTTACCCCGCCATGAAACGGCGGACGTCTTCGGGATGAAGCTGATCCTTCAGGGCCGCCCGAAGGGCATCGGCACCGTGGCGTCGCAGATCATCGTTGAAATCGCCCCTGAGCGGCGTGAGCGATATCGCCTCGATCCCGAGGCTCGCTGCTCGGGCGACCAGGCGGTCTCTTGCGCCTTCCCCGGCCGGGTCGCGATCGCGCAAGACATAGAGTCGGCGCAGGGTCGGCGGGAACAGGATGGCGGCGAGGTGAGCGGCGGAAAGCGCCGCCAGCATCGGCATCTTGGGCAGAACCTGACGGGGCGACAGCACGGTCTCGATGCCCTCGCCAGCCGCGAGCACCACACCGGCATTGCCGAAGCGGACGGCGTGCCCAAGAAGGTCGCCCATCGCCCGCCGCGGTGTCTCGACAGGCGCCTTGCCGGAACCGTCCGGGGCGAGCCATGTGCGATGCGCGCCGGTCTGGTGGCCGGTGAGATCGGTGACGGCGGCGACCATCGCCGGCCTAATCTCGGTGGGCGCATGCTCGTTGGGCCTGTAATAGCACCGGGGATGGTAGCGCAGCGCGGTGGTGCCTTCGAGCGTGGTGATCGCTCGCCGGTTGAGGTAGATCGCAGCAAGGGTGCCGTGGATCGGCTGCGCCATGGCGAAGAGCCGCCGCGACGCTTCAGGCGAACCGGGTGCCGCGCCGGATGTGCTGTCGGTCGGCGCTCTCGTCTTTGCCGGTTCGGGATGCGGGAGGGCGAGGAAGCGGCGCGCTTCCTCAGCCACGTCCTTGAAATCGGCGAGGCCGAGCGCCTCGCGGATGACGTCGAGAAGGTCGCCATGCTCTCCCGTCGCCATGTCACTCCACTTGCCCGCCGCGCCCTTGCCGGATTCCGGGCCGGTCAGTCGCACGAACATGGAGCGTCCTGGGGTGTTCTGCACGTCACCGACCAGCCAGTATCGCCCAGTGCGTTGGCCGGACGAGAGATAGTGGCGGCAAACCGCCTCGGCCTCGCGGCCAAGGCGGATCGCCAGTTCGGATGCGTCGTGGCACAGCATCAGGCTGCGTCCCGCTCGCCGATGCGTTCGACCGGCCAGCGGTCGAAGAGCTTGGCTAGCACGGCGGGACCGCTGGCATCGACCGGCACGAACATGCGCAATTTCCACGAGATGATCTCGTGGAAGAGACCGTAGGCGGTGAGACGCTGGCGTATCGTATCAGTGAAGCCGGAGAGTTCGATACGACTCACACCCATGACGCGGGCCCTACGAAGCTGGAGTTCCTCGGCGAGATCGAGGATCGTGCGGCCTTCCATCAGCGCCGCGAAGGCGTCGTCCGGGGTAATCGACGCGATGCCGGTCGTGGTGGCGTTGGCGGCCCAGGCCGGCGAGACCTTGCGGCCGATGATGCGCTCGCCCGCGTCAGACTGGAGCCGATAGACGCGGGTGGACTCGTTCGGCAGCCGCTTCCAGATCGGCAGCAGCAGGCCCGTCACCATATGCAGGGTGCTGTCTGCGAACTCCGGCACCTCCGCAAGTTCCGCATTCCAGGCCGCAGCGAATGCGTCCCGGTCGGCCTCGACCCAATGGGTCTCGCCCATCATCCTGATGGGGATATTGTGCGCTTCCATCGGCCGGATCAGCCTGACGCGGCGCTCGATCTCGCCATCGTCCAGCATGACGCTGGTGGTGGGGATTTGCACCGCCGCGCGGCCTGAGCGCCCGTTGATCAGGAGCTTCGCGCGCGGATCGTCGAGTTCCGCTAGGGCGGCATCGAGCATGACGGGCCGGTTGCGCTTGCGTTCGGTGATCGTCAGCAGGCTGGTCTCGGCCCCGGTGCGGGGATGGGTGTAGATCACCTGACGGTCGGTGACGGTGAAGCTCTCGGCGCGCAGCGTCTCCAGCCCAGCGTCATAGATGCCGGACGCGATGGCGCCCTCGATCCGCGCGGTCAGAAGCTGCTCGAAAGCGCTGAAGAGAACGCCCTGAAGCTCGACGGTCAGCGCCAGCAGCCGGTTCAAGAAAGTCGTGATGGCGGGCAGCTCGTCCTTGATGCCGTTCGCGTCCATCAGTTTCAACCCGGTGGCGGATTCGAAGCGTTCGAGCGAACATCCCTCGACCTTGCCGCGCACCAGCAGGAGATAGAGCTGGCGCAGCGCGTCGCGGGCGTAGGGACTTTCCAGATTGTCCTCGGGCCGGAACAGGCCCTGGCCGCCGGTCTGGCGCTGGCCGCGCGTGATCGCGCCCAAAGTGTCGAGGCGGCGGGCAATCGTGCTGAGGAAGCGCTTCTCGGCTTTCACATTGGTCGAGATCGGCCGGAACAGCGGCGGCTGCGCCTGATTGGTGCGATGCGTCCGGCCAAGGCCCTGGATGGCGGCGTCCGCCTTCCAGCCGGCTTCGAGCAGGTAATGGACGCGCAGCCGGGTGTTCTTCGCTGACAGTTCGGCGTGATAGCTGCGCCCGGTGCCGCCGGCATCGGAGAACACCAGCACCCGCTTCTGATCGTCCATGAAGGCTTGCGTCTCGGCCAGGTTGGCCGAACCGGCGCGACTTTCCACGACGAGCCGGTCGATGGTAACGCCGCCGCCGCGCTTGCGGACGATACGACGCGAGCGGCCCGTGACCTCCGCCACCGTGTCGGTGCCGAAATGCTGGATGATCTGGTCGAGCGCGCCGGGAACCGGCGGCAAGCTGGCGAGGTTGGCGATCATCTCGTCGCGCCGGGCCGCGGCCTCGCGGCTCTCGACCGGCTGGCCATCACGATAGACCGGGCGCGACGACAGGTTGCCCTCCGAATCCGTGAACGGCTCATAAAGCTGCACCGGGAAGGAATGAGCGAGGTAGTCTAGGACATACTCGCGCGGCGACAGGTCCATTTTCAGATCGCCCCATTCCTCGGTGGGGATCTCTGCCAGCCGCCGTTCCATCAGCGCCTCGCCGGTCGAGACGATCTGGATGACGGAAGAATGTCCCGCTTCCAGATCGGCCGTGATGGACCGGATCAGCGTCGGGGTTTTCATCGACGTCAACAGGTGCCCGAAGAACCTCTGCTTGGCGCTCTCAAAGGCCGAGCGGGCGGCGGACTTGGCCTGCCGGTTCAGCGTGCCGGACCCGCCCTCGCCGCCGGTGATGTTGGCGGCCTGCATCGCCGCATCGAGATTGTTATGGATGATGGCGAAGGCATCGGCATAGCTGTCGTAGATGCGGACCTGTTCAGGGGTCAGTTCGTGGTCGAGCAACTCGTATTCCACGCCTTTGAAGGACAGCGAGCGGGCGGTGTAGAGGCCAAGCGCCCGCAGGTCGCGCGCCAGCACCTCCATCGCCGCGACGCCGCCGGCCTCGATCGCCTCGACGAACTCCGCCCTGGTCGAGAATGGGAAATCCTCGCCGCCCCAGAGACCGAGCCGCTGCGCATAGGCGAGATTGTGGACGGTGGTGGCGCCGGTGGCCGAGACATAGACAACGCGGGCATCGGGCAGCGCGTGCTGGATGCGCAGCCCGGCACGGCCTTGCTGGCTGGCGGCGACATCGCCGCGTTCTCCCTTGCCTCCTGCTGCATTGGCCATGGCATGCGCCTCGTCGAAAATGATGACCCCATCGAAGTCCTTACCCAACCATTCGACGATCTGTTTGACCCTGGAAAGCCTTGTCCCGCGGTCGTCGGAGCGCAGCGTGGCATAGGTTAGAAACAGGATGCCTTCGTTCAGGGTGATCGGCTTGCCTTGGGGGAATCGCGACAGCGGCGTGACCAGCAGCCGCTCCATACCGAGGGCCGACCAGTCGCGCTGCGCGTCTTCCAACAGCTTGTCGGATTTACTGATCCAGACGGCTTTGCGCCGCCCCTGCATCCAATTGTCGAGGATGATGGCGGCGGATTCCCGCCCCTTTCCGACGCCGGTGCCGTCGCCGATCATATAACCCTGCCGGAAGCGGATGGCGCCCTCGGCGTCTTCCGGCGCGGCCGACAGGGTGTCGAGCGTGTCATCGACCGTCCAGCCCCCGGCGAGGAATCCCATATGGGCCTCGCCGGCATAGATCACCGTCTCCAACTGCGCCTCGGACAGCCTGCCGAGAATGTCTTTGGGCAGCACCGGACGATAGCTCGGCTTCGGCGGCGCGATGCTCGCCATCGAGGCCGACTGCACGAGCTGGGTAGGATGCGCCTGCGCCCCGTCGATGCGGATGGTCTGAAGCCCGTATTCCTCGTAGATCGCGTCGGAGAGGCGGCCGCCCTCGGCCGGTTCCCAATCCACGGTCTCATAGGCGAGCGGCACGGCCTCCGGTTCCGCAAGGGGCGCGGCGGGCGCGGATCGCGCGGCGCGGTTGACGTAGCCGCGCACGGTGCGGGGCGCGGTGGGTCGTGCGACCGGCACCGTCAGGCCGGGATCGACCGGCAGCCGCGTGGGAAGCAGGTCGGCTAGCCAGGCGATCAGCGTGGCCACGTCCGGCGCGACACCAGGCGCTGCCGGAAACACCGCCGCATCTTCGGCCGGCAGCTTGTCGATGACCGTGAGCCGGGTCGGGACAGTGGTGCCTTGCTTGGCATAGACCGAGCCGTCGATGGCGGCGGAAAAGGTGACGCGACCGCGTTCCTGCAGCCGGGTCCAGGAGGCGGTCCACGCCGGATTATCGGGGGCGAAGCTCGCCCCGGTGATGGTCACGAGCCGTCCGCCGGGCGCAAGACGCGCCAGCGCCGAAGCGACATGGCGGAAGGCAGCATCGGCCATGCGGCCCTCGACATGGGCCATGACCGAGAACGGCGGGTTCATCAGCACAACGGTCGGAACAAGGCAGGGATCGAGATGGTCATCGATCTGGGCCGCGTCGAAGCGGGTAACGGAAAGGGCCGGAAAGAGGGAAGACAAGAGGCCGGCGCGCGCCTCGGCCAGTTCATTGACGAGAAGCGCGCCGCCGGTGATCTCGGCCAGGATAGCGAGGAGCCCGGTGCCGGCCGAGGGTTCCAGCACCCGATCAGCGGGCGTGATCGCCGCCGCCGTCACCGCCACGAAGCCGAGCGGGATCGGGGTGGAGAACTGCTGAAAGGTCTGCGCTTCCTCCGACCGGCGCGTATGCGTCGGCAGAAGCGCGGCGATCCTGCCGAGCTGCGGCAGGATTGTGGTGGGAGACCCGGCTTTGCGGAAAAGTGCATTGCCGTATTTGCGCAGGAAGAGGACGGTCGCCGCCTCGCAGGCATCATAGGCGGTCTTCCAGTCCCAAGCGCCGGTGGCATCGGACGTGCCGAAGGCGGCCTCCATGGCGCCGCGCAGCGTGGCGGCGTCGACACGCTGACCGCGTTCCAGATGCGGCAGCAGCAGACCGGCAGCGGTGAAAACGCAGGCCGCGGTCTCAGCGTCATGGTCGAACGGAAGCGGCGCGGTGGCGGATGCCGCCGCGGATGCGGAAATCATGTTCATCGGGGATTCCTCGGGAGAGCAAGTCAGGATCAAGCCGGGCAGCGCTCTCTCTCGACCGCACCGGCTCAAACCCCTTCCGGCCCATCTCTCGCTCTGAAGCCGTGGCGAAAGCAGGCATGAAACAAGCGCCCGACCGTCAGGCTGGGCGCTTGTGGGTTTCAGTCGATGGCCTGGAAAATCGCCGCCGCCTCCGCGTGATCGGCGGCATGCTCGTAGAGGCGACCATAGCCCTCGGCGAGTTCGTCGTCATCGTAGCGGAAGGAAAGATGCGAGAAGGCGAAGAGCGTGGCGATGATCCCGGCGGCATCGCTTGAGACCTCGCCCTCGAAGCCGTTGCCTTCGCAGAACAGGCGGCAACGGGGCTTTGAGGTCGGCGCGAGATAGAGCGGCTGGCCGGCGCGTTCGTAGAAATCCCAGAGCCCGCCGCCGTAATCGCCGGGGCTGAGTATCTCCATGAAGCGAAAGACGGTATGCTCGCCGATGATGAGCAGGCGCCGGCCAAAAAGGCGCGGCAGGAAGTCCATGCGGCGCTCGTCGGGGACGCGGATTGCGGATTGGGAAGCAAGTTCGGGCAAAGCCATGATCGGTCTCCGAGAGGGAAAGGGGCACCTGCCGGACGACCCTCTCTCAACCCGTCCGGGGGCACCTGTTCCCGGCCCTCCTTTCGCTCTGGGGGCTTGAAGTGGACCATTATCTGGACCATCTTGTGCAGAATAGCGGAGAACATCTGGAGTGATATGCGATGAGGGTTTCTGTCACCGAGGCGAAGGGGCAGCTCACCGAACTGGTGAAGCGGGCCGAAGCCGGCGACGAGGTGATCCTGACGCGGCGGGGCCACGAGGTCGCCCGCCTCGTGCCGGTTGCCGTGGTGGCGACCCCGAAAGGCCGGCGCGCGCTGATGGAGCGGGTCCGGGCCACGGCGCGGGGCAAGGCATTGCCCGGCGCGGCTGCCGCGCGCAGCCAGGATTTCCTCTACGGGGATGACGGGATGCCGGCATGATCGCCGTCGATACCTCGGCGCTGATGGCCATCGTGCTGGACGAGCCGCAGGCCGAGACCTGCATGGTGGCGATCGAGGCGGCAGACGGCCTGCTGATCTCGGCCGGAACAGTGGCCGAGGCGCTGATCGTCGCCGGGCGGCGCAATGTCGGTGAAGAGATCGCCGCCCTGGTCGAGGGCCTTGGGTTCGAGGTGGTCTCCGTCACTGAAGCCTCGGCACGCAGGATCGCCGAAGCCTATGCCCGCTGGGGCAAGGGCGTTCATCCCGCCGGACTCAACTACGGGGATTGCTTCGCCTATGAGGTCGCCAGCGAACGCGGCTGCCCGTTGCTCTTCGTCGGCGACGACTTCTCACGGACGGACCTGCTGTCGGTTCTGTGAGGCAGCGCAGAAGGGTTTCAGCCGAAGCGCTTTCCATCAACTGTGAAGCTGTATTCGTTGGCAACGATGGCCTCATCGACCGCCTCATCCGAAGTCAGGTAGTCGTATTCGCGCTCAAGCTGGCGATAAAGCCAACGGGCGAGATCGCGCAATGCCTCCATGACGGTCTCCTCGGCATCGGCGGTCATGTCCTGCCAGGTCGGGCTGTCGCGGGTGACCGAGATCGCCATGCAGTATTCGTGATAGTATCGCCCCCGATGGGTCGCCTCGGCGGTCAACTGGTAGAAGTTGCGGCGTTGCGCCTGGTGCAGGGCATCCGCGATGCGGTGCAGCTCCACATCCTTCGGCGCATAGGTACGGATTTCCGCCGCCGTGCCTTTGCGATAGGAATAGTGGCCTTCGAACGCGGCGCCATCGCCCTGCGACCAGAAGCCCGTAAACCAGATGCAAGGCTCTTGTCGCACGCCGCCGCCCATGAGGCGGACGGTGCGGCTCTTGATGCCGATGCCGAGGATGTCCGCGATCCGCCGGAAATCCTCATAGACGGCATCGTACCAATCGTAGTCGAAGCCGCCCTCGCGATACCAGGCGCGGGCATTGTCTTTCGCGGCTTCGGAAAGCTCGTCGAGCCGATAGACCTTGGTTTCGATGACGTCAGGCATTGGGGTCGCCCCCGTCCAGAACGGTGGAAAGCCAACCGTCGGTGTAGATCCAGTCCACCGTCTCGCCGGTGGCGAGGTCGAGGACATGCGCGCCGCCCCCGAACCCGTCGATTCTCGGACGTGAGCAGGTATTGGCGTATTGCATCCCCCATAGCCCGGTCAGGCCGAACGCGGCGGCACAGCGTTTGACGAACTGGATGACATGCTCGGGATCGCCGGTGCCGTCATCGCGCATCCAGAGCTGGGTGCCGCCATGTTCGGGCTGGATCGAAAGCATGAAGCCGTCCGAGGGCGGATCTTCGGCGGCGTTTTCGCGCGCCAGCGCGTTGTAGAGATCAAGCGCGCGGGCGGCGTTCTCGGGGCTGCCCACGTCGAGCAGGCAGGAGAAATGGATGAAGTAGTCGGCCATGTCAGGCTCCTGAAACGAGAAGGCCCGGCGCGGGGCCGGGCCTAGTGGATGGAAAGGGGCGACAGGTCAGGCAGCTTGTGGCAGCCGCAGCAGATCGGCAGTCGTCTCGCGCCAGAAGGGATCGACCAGCCGCGCCTCGAGCAGGCTGGCGCGGTGGCGGAGATCACGAGCCGATACCGCATCGCCGCGCCCGGATGCCGTGAAGGCCATGCCCCGCAGACGGCTGGCCTCCGTGACGGTGCGGCGAGCCTCGGCGTCGGAGGCGACCGGATGCTGCCAGAGCACGATCCCGGCCCGGACCTCACCGGCAAGGACAAGGCCCAGTTCGTTGTCCTGAATGACCATGACGCGGGGGCGAAAGCGCAGCGCATCGCCCTGTCCAACGCGGAAATCACCGCGCGCAACGCGCTGGCTGGCGATGATCAGCGCCTCTTCGGGGGATTGGCACTGGCCGATGACGAGCGTGCGGTCGAAGCCGCCGACGTCATCGCTTTCGTCATCGCTGGCGATACCGATGCAGGAGATGCGCAGCGGCAGCTTCTGGGCATGACGCAGCCGGGGCAGGATCTGTCGCGCGACAATTTCGCCGATCGAGGCGAAAGTGGTGTGGTGGGAAAGGCTCATGGGGAATGCTCCGCGACGGACGGCGGAAGCCCCTCTCCCGCCTCACAATCCGTCACGGCCAACCGGCCCGCACTCTTACTCTCCCGTCCCGACGGTGGATCGTCCCGCACCTCGGCGGGACGATCCGGCGATCAGCACCAGGGCTCACGCCGCCCGGCCCAGGTTCTCGCCAGCCCTTCATCGACGAGAATATCGCCGACATCGCGGCCTTCGACGCGTATCGCCGCCAGGGTCCGGCCATAGCGGTCGGTCCCCTGACGCAGGATTTCGACCCGCCGACCTTGCAGGATTTCCGCCAGCCTGATCTTCGCTTGCCGGGCAAGGTCGGTTTCATGGATGCAGCGGCCCTCCATTTCGGGAGCGTCGATGTTGAATATCCGAACAGCTTCGGACTGCTGTCCCATACCCAGCCGGATCGAGTCACCGTCCCAGACGCGGATTTCCGCCGGTTCGCAGGAAGCCGTGCAGAGCAGGACGGAGATGACGATATGGCTGAGCATGGCAAGAGGCTTTCATAAGGGGGAGGCTGACGCGACTGCTCAGACTTCTTCCTGAAGTCGGCCATTGACGCAATGCGGATCGACCTCCGCCTCGATCCGCTGCGTCCGCCCCATCCAAGGCGCCGGGTGGATTGCCCGCGCCCAATCGGCGAAGGACGGGATACGGCCCAGATCCTCGCGGACATGCTGCTCCCCGACCCATCGGGCCGGGATCACCCTGCCGGTGGACAGGGTGATCGTCGCCCCGAAAATGGTCTCGGCCATGAAGATGCCCTCGGCATGGTGGCGAAGCACGCGATGACGAAAATCGGCCAGGATCTCCTTGCTGGCATCGAACCAGCTATGGATGGGCAAGTAATCCTCGACCGTGCCGCCCCATTTCTTCACCGACGAGAGCGCATGATGATAGGGATGTGCCATTTCCGCCCCCTCAGAACTCGTGACTGTAGAATTCGGTGGCGGTGTAGCGCTCGTTGTAGTCGAGCGTGATGGTGCGCGCCGCCACATCGAAGCTGAACTCGCCATAGGCGCCATCATTGTTCTCCCAGCCGCCATGGGTTTCCGAGAGGAAGTCATAGGCGAGCTGTTCGATGGCCGCCTCAACGCCCATTGAGATTGCGGTCACCTTGTCGGTTCCCCATGCCACCGTGGCAATGGTGATCTCGCCCTGCGGCAGGTCCACGGTCCGGTCGTCCGATTGCGCGGTGATGTCCTCGATCTGGCCGCTGTCGCCAGAACCGTCGAAGGTGACGGTCACGAGAGTGATGCCTGCGGCGGCCAGCGCATCGAACAGCGCCGTCTTGTTGTCGGGACGGACCGCTTCAGCGCGACGGTTGCGCTCATCGCGCTCGGCGAAGAAGCGCGCGACGCTGGCGGCCATGTCGAATTCCGGCGTGGCTGGTTTGTCGGTATCGGTCATTGGATGATCCTCCAGGAGAGCGGGATGATATGGCCCGGCGGCGCTCTCCTCTCCTTCCGCCAGGCTCGCCCCGATCCCGGCCCAACTCTCCCTTTCCAGAGCCGAGGCGAGGCCTCGGCACCGCCGCTGGCGATGCGCAGCCTGCGCATGGCACAAGGCCCGGCTGCGCCTGACGCGGGCCGGGCCGTCGGGCGGAGGCGCTTTCGCGCCTCAGCCGAAGGGATCGAGTTCGAGCTTCACCATCTCTTCGTCGCCGTCGAACTCGTCGGCGGGCATGGCGCCGTGGGTGCCGTCCCCGGCCTGGAACACGACGATCACGACCATCAGCGTGGTGGCGAGGCTGGCGGCGAAAGCGGTGGCATCTGCGTAGGACATGGGTTCCGGCTCCTGTCTTTGGAGGCGGGGGACCATCCCCCGCGCGACAGGCGCCCGAAGTGTCTGACCGGATCTGCAATCACCCTCGGGCGTTCGGATTCTTTCCGAATCCCCGAGGGCGGCACGCGCGCGTAAGCCGACCCCACCGGGGTTGAATGCAAAGAGACGGTCGGCCCAAGGTTAGCGAATGGAAGCGGGGGATGGTGCTTTGCGTCGAGCCGGTGCCGGAAACCCGTCGCAGATGCTTTGCTGCGCCAGCCTCGTTGCCGGCGGATATTCAGGGTGTGTTTCAGGCCGGGGACGGAACCCGTTGCCCCCACAACACCAAGGAGTTGGCGCAATGGTGAAGCTCGAACTCGATCCATCGCTGCTTGTGCAGCGATACCCGATAGCCCCGTGTGCAAGGTTCGGCTTTCAGGGCCGGTCAGTCCCAGAACCCATCGGCGATTTCGCGGGCGATCATGGCGCGGGCCTTCATCATCACATCGTCGCCGGAGGTGTCGATATGACCGAAAAAGCGCGTCCGGGCGCCATGGGCCGTCCAGTCGGCATAGCGGCAGTATTCGCGGGCATCGAGCCGGAAGGCGCGCATGTCCTCGGCCCAATGCGGTTTCGGTTCCACGATGACGGTGACGCCGTTGCGGGTTTCCTCCCAGGGAAGCGAGCGCTCCGATGGCGGATTGCGGCGGTCATCGGCGAAGATTTCATCGACCGTCATCATGATGCGCCCCCATCTTCGGCCTTCTCGACAAAGCCGGCAGGATCGTCGGGATCCGGCGGCAGATAGGCGTCATAGGGGTTGCCGCTTGCGAGATGGCCGAACGGCGTGAAGACGTAATCACCCCCGTCGCGGCCGACCGCGCACAGGACATAGCGTGTCTCACGGGTCGCGGCGTCGAGGCATTCCATAAGGGCGAGATTGCCGTCATCGGCAGCACGAAGCAGAGTGTCGAAGTTCGTTCGAACGGGATCGGGAATGGCCATTGTGTTCTCCTGAAACGAAGAAGGCCCGCCGTCACGGGACAAGCGGGCCGGATGAACGGGATCGGCGATGGTCACGCGGCAGCTCGACCCTCGACGGCATCGGCGCCTGCCTCGTCGGCGGTGATCTCCTCGAGGCGCGCGCGGCTGTAGCCGTTCCTGGCTAGCCAGAGTTCGGCCGCCTCGTGGTTCTCCGCGAGGTGCAGCAATTCGACGTTCTCTCCGACATCCTGCACAACACGGACCTGACCGATCTTCGGGCGTTCGACAACCCGGAAGCTCAGATCGCTGTCGATGCCGTAGCTGCGCATGATGGTGATGAGGATGATGCCGCCTTCGCCGAAATCACCCTCATGCAGGGTGAAGGACGGCGGCGTCGTGTAGGTCGGGCGCTCGCGGCCCGGTTCCTTGCGCACGAGGCGACCGGCCCCGTTGCGGGATTTCCACGCGGCGAGCTTCTTGGTGAAACGTGCGGGCGGTTTCGGCTGGCCGTCGCTATAGGCCACGAGCGAGCCGAGAGGCGCAATGTCGAAAATGAGGGAAGCGGACATGATCTTGCTCCTGAAACGAAAGCGGCCCGGCGAGATGCCGGGCCTTCAGATGGAAGGGATGGAATGCGGGGCGGCGGAGGCCGCCCCGCTGCTGCGCGTCACTCGGCGGCGACGAGGGCCTCCGGATCGTCGGCGGCCTCGGCCGTGTCCTCATGGCCACCGGCGAGGAAGTCGGGCAGCGCCACGCTGTCCTCGTCCTGATCGGTCGCGCCATCCACGGCCTGCGCCTCGATGGCGGGGCGCAGCGGCTCCGGCAGCCAGCCGGTATCGGCCAGGAGCCGTTCGGCCTCCTTCGCCATATCGCCCTTCTTGAGATGCGCGATGAGATCGGCCGCGCGATCGCCGGCGCCCTCGCGCACCGCCTCGATGATGCGGGTCTTGGTCACGCGACCCAGGTAGTTCTCGACCGTGGGCCTCCAGCCCGCTTCGACGAGATCGAGGCCGGTGGCCTGTGCCAGCCGTTCGGCCTCGGCCATGCGGCGGTCGAGACCGTGCTGCGAGATGCCATTCCCCGAATAGGGGTTGGGCCGCTCGTAAAGCGCGTTGACCCCGAAACTGACGCAATGGGCGAGCAGCGCCAGGCGGCTGGCATCGTCGAGACCGTCGATCCAGTCCCAGAGCCGGTCGTCATCGCCAGCGGGGATGTCGCCCCGCCAGGCGTCCGCGCGCTCGTCGATCATCTTCGCGGCGGCGCTGTCAGCGAGCCCGGTCGCATCCGTGGGAAGATAGATGTGACGCACGGCGGCATAGAGGCTGGTTCCCGAGGTGGCGGTGCGCTCGAAAGTATCGAGAACCAGCTTGTGCAGCAGCGCCGTCATGGCGACGCGCGGATTCTCGGCAAGCGCATTGCGCAACGCCAGCGTCCGCCAGGCGGTCAGGTCGGTCACCAGCCGCTCGGGCAGCGGCTTGACGGCATCGTCCTCCTCTTCATCGCCGTCCGGGACCGGCTCGCCGCCGACGGTGATAGCCGCGCGCTGCACGGTATCAGGATCGGACGGGTCGGCACCTTCGCCCGCATCCTCACCATCGACGGTCTCGGGCTGCTCGTCCTCGGGGCGGACATAACCGGGACTGACGATCAACTCGCCATCGCGGTCGATGCTGACGAAAACACCGGCACGGGCGATGTCTTCCGGCGCGAAGGTGACGGGCCGGTTCTCGAAGCCTTCCAACTCGGCTTCGATCTCCCCGAGCCGCTGGTCGATCTCATCGGGCAGGTCGTCGGCTTCTGCATACTGCGCTTCGAGTTCGTCATACTCGTCGCGCAGCGCCTCGCGGGCGGTGCGCTCCTCGTCGGTCAGCTCCTGGGTCACACCGACCAGCCTGCGCAGGCCGTTGGAGTAGCCGTAGGGAAGCTCGACCGCCGCGTCGATCCACTTCCAGCCCTGACCGGCGGTCTCGTCGGCGACGGCGCGCAGCTTCTCGTCAACCAGGCGGTCGAGCAGCGTGACGTCCTGCAACCAACCGCCGTTCTCGTCGGAGAAGAGATCGCGCAGCACCGGGCCGCCCGCCGCCTCATAGGCGTCGATGCCGATGAAGCGGGCGCGCTTGTCGGCAGCCGGAACCGTGGTCTCGGTCAGCAGGCTGCGGATGTGCCAGGGCTCTTTCTGCCACGACGTGCTGATCCGCTCCCAGACCTGCTGCTGGCGCTCGTGGTCGGGATTGACGGTGAAGGCTTCCAGCATCGCCAGCGTCATCTCGTTGCGCGCATAGGCGTCGTGCAGCGCCGGCGCGACGGTGGCGAGGCGAAGGCGCTGCATGATGTAGCGCGGCGTGGTCCGCCAGGCGTCGGCGATCTCCTCCTTTGACATGCCCATGTCGAACATCCGCTTGAACGCCTTGAACTGGTCGAGTGGATGCAGGGCGAGGCGCAGCAGGTTCTCGGCCAGCGAGTCGTCGACGGCCGAGGTCTTGGCATCGGCCTTCTTGACGATGCAGGGGACGAGGCCGTCGGCCGGGAAGCGACCGGCCTCGACGAGGCGCGCGATGGACCTGTAGCGGCGGCCGCCGGCCGGTGTCTCGAAATCGCCGGTCTCGTTGCCGTCCTCGTCGAGGATGGCGCGAACGTTGAGGCCCTGCACGAGATCCTCGCGCCGGTCGATGTCATGGGTAAGTTCGTCCAGACCCGCCTCGACGTCAGTCTCGCGAACATTGCTGTCCGACAGCCTGATCCGGTTGAACGGAATGTCGCGCGCCCGTGAAAAGACGATCATCGGGGCGACGGGCTTCTTCCTGGCAGCTTTGGCCATGGTGATTTCTCCGCGACGGGCGGCCGGGAGCCTCTCTCTCGACCTCCAACCCGTCACGAAGCAAAGCGCCGCCCTCTTCCTCTGAAGAGCGCGACGCCAGGCCACAAAGCCGACAGCCGGAAATCAGGACTCCCGGCTTTCCGTATCTACGGATGTGCGGGTGAATGCCGCACCGGCGCGGTAGAGAACACGTTCGGCCGCACGGATGCTGCCGGTCTCGCGCGCAGCCTCCGCCCAGACCGAGATCGGGACATCCCCGGCGAAGAGCAGATCCCGCTCGATCCCCATGCCGAAGGGCAATCGGACCTCGCGCAGCTCTTCCATGCTCCACGAGCAAAGTTCGGGGTAGCCGATATCGGCCAGGCCGAACATGATGTCGCCGCCCTGATCCAGCTCGGTGGCGAGCCAGACACCCGCGCCAAAGGGGTTGAAGAATTTCACGACGGGGATGTGATCCACATCACGTTGGCGACCATTGGCCAGAAGCCGGTCGCGCTGTGTTCCGGTCAGGAGGATCATGCCGCGACCCTCCCTTCGATTGCAGCCGGAACCGGCTCCCCGGCATCTTCGGCCGGCAGATGCGACAGCAGCCACAGTCGGCCGCCTTGCTGGCCTGTCAACGGCGGTGCCCAAGACCGTAACGCTCCTGTTCTGAAGGCCATTCCATGTCCGACGCCACGACCCATCTCATGCTCCCGTACATCCTGGCGGCGCAGGCCCAGAAGCACGTCACCCACAACGAGGCGCTGCGGATCCTCGACGGGCTCGTCCAGCTCTCCGTCCTGGACCGGGATCTGACGGCGCCGCCCGGTTCTCCCACTGATGGCGACCGCTACATCGTCGGCTCGGGCGCGACGGGCGACTGGGCCGGCTGGGACCTGAACGTCGCGCTTTGGACCGACGGCGCCTGGCTTCGCCTGCCGCCCCGCAACGGCTGGCGGGCATGGGTCGAGGACGAAGGTCTGCTACTCGTTTATGACGGCGCGAGCTGGATCGGCACCACGCCCGCGGCGCTGCAAAACATGGCGCTGCTGGGTGTCGGCACGACAGCGGATGCCTCGAACCCGTTCTCGGCCAAGCTGAACGCTGCGCTCTGGACCGCCAAGAGCGTCGCCGAGGGCGGCACCGGCGATCTGTTCTACACCATGAACAAGGAGGCCGCCGCAGACGATCTCGGGCTGACCCTGCAGACCGGCTTCGTGACCAAGGCGCTGGTCGGGCTCTTCGGCTCCGACCGCTTTCGGCTCGCGGTCTCTGCTGACGGCAGCACCTTCTTCGACGGGCTGAGCGTCGACAACGCCACCGGCGTCGTCGATCAGCCCCGGCTGCCGCGCTTCAAGGCATACACCAACTACGACAACTATGTTGGAGTGGGGGCCTGGACGAAGATTGGCCTGAACAACACCGACTACAACGACCAAGGCGCGTTCGACGCCGCGAACAACCACTTCGTGGCGCCCGTGGATGGCACTTACCTCTTCGGCGCCACGCTGCTCTACCAGGTCAATTCCAGCACGACCGCGCGTATGCGGGGGCGGCTCGTTCTGAACGGCACAACCGAAATCCGCGGCTCCTTCGGGGAGATCTCCGCCACCCACGTCTCGCTCGCCACCACGATCTGGCTGCAGACCATGGTCCCGCTGACGGCAGGCGATACCGTCGAACTGCAGGGGTATTTCCGGGTCGCGGACGGCTACTTCGCCGCCGATCACACGTCCTTCTGGGGCTGCAAGATCGGCTGAGCGGTGGAAGGAGGATCCCGATGACACCACCCCGATCCGACGGCTTCGTCCGCATGCCCGACGCCGAATTCGAGGCGATCCTGACCCGGGCCGCAGAGGAAGGCGCGAAGCGCGCGCTCGCCGATGTCGGTCTCGACGGCGACGAGGCCGCGCTCGACATCCGCGATCTCCGCTCGCTCGTCGACTGCATCCGCCTGGTGCGCCGCACCGCCATGCAGACGGCCGTCCGCATGATCACAACCGGCGTCATGCTGGCGCTGCTCGCGGGCATCGCCATCAAGCTCAAGATCTTCGGCGGCAGCCCGTAGCCGCGCCCCATCCCCATTCATCAGTTCGCAATCACCCGCCCTCGAGGCGGGTTTTTTTTCGTTTCGGAGAACCCCATGACCACGACCTTCTACGACCACTGGCGCGACGTCCCCGTGAGCAGCTGGCGCTGGCCCAACTTCTCGCCAGCCGAGATCGCCTGCCGGGGCACTGGCAAGCTGCTGATCAACGAGCCCGCGCTCGACAAGCTGCAGGCGCTGCGCGACCGGCTGGGCAAGCCGCTGATCGTGCGTTCCGCCTATCGCAGCCCCGAGCACAACCGCGCCGTCGGCGGCGCCACGCGGTCGAAGCATCTCGACGGCGCCGCCTTCGATATCGCCATGGCGAACCACGACCCAGCGGCCTTCGAGGCGGCGGCGCGGGAGGTCGGATTCCTCGGCTTCTATCCGCGCTCGGGGTTCATCCATGTCGACGTCGGGCCCGCGCGCCAGTGGGGCGAGCGGTTCCCGGTCCGGGCGACGGCATTTGCAGCCGAGACGCCGCCCGCGCGCGAGGTGCTGGCTGACAGCCGCACCATGAGGGCGGCGGCGCAGCCGGTGTGGCGACGCTGGGTGCCGCCGGGGTCGAGGTGGCTCAGAGCGTCCTGGCGGAGACTCAGACCGCGATCCTGCCGCTCGTGCCGTATCTCGACACACTGCGCTGGGTGTTCATCGCGGTGGCGCTCGCCGGCATCGCGGTCACGATCTACGATCGGCTCGACGATTGGAAGAAGGGGCTGCGATGATCACCGCGCTCCTGACCGGGTTCGCCGCCCGCCCGTGCATGCGGGTAGCTCTGCGCTACGGCGCCATCGCGTTCGCCGTGCTCCTGTTCCTGCTTTCGCTTCGGCGCTCCGGGGGGCGAGCGGGACGCCTCGCCGAACGCCTTGAAACCATGGAGAAGGCCAATGACGTCCAACGTCGGATGCTGGAAGCGGCGGCTCGCCGTCCTCGTGATCACGACGATCTCGCTGACCGCCTGCGCGACGGTCGCTTCTGATTCCCGCGTCGCGACCGTCTGTCCGCCGGTTGTCGAGTATAGCCGCGACTTCCAGGCACGCGCAGCCGACGAGCTCGATCTGTTGCCGGAGAGGTCGGCAATAGCCGAAATACTCTCCGACTATAGCGTCATGTGCGTGATCAGGTGCGGGCGTGCTCTCAGTGATCTGAGAAACATAGTTATCTTGATGTTGACCCTGCTAAACCCTTAGCCCCGCCCATCTAACCATAAGACTACCGACCAGCATGCTCGCTCCAGTCGCGACAAGGAGGGGGCCGGCGAACTCGTCGGCTACAATGCCCGATGCCGCGGAAGCCGACAGCAGCATCAGGCTGAATTCTCCTCCGTGGCCCAGGATGATCCCAGTCCTCCATGCGGTCTGAAGCGACTCGCCGAATAGTCGGGCGACGACCAAAACGATCAGCGTCTTGCCCGCAAATATGATCGCGAGCCAGCTCAGCACGACTGGCCACGCATACGGGATAATCCAAAGTGGCAATTGCGTTCCGATGCCGACGAAGAAAATCCCGACAAACAAATCGCGGAAGGGCCGGATCTCGTTCTCGACGGCATGGCGCGCGTCACCCTCGCCGATGATCATGCCGGCCGCGAATGCGGCGAGTGCCGGAGAAAGACCGACGGAGGTCGCGACGATCGCAGACCCGAGCGCAATGGTGAGCGCGAGGAGTTGGGCGAGTTCCGGTTCGCCACGCGACGCGACCCAACGGGCAAGCACCTGCAGGGGGCCACGGGCAATGAACAGAGCTGCAACCAATGCCGTAGAACTGGCGATGACCGTTATCACGCCATGTCCCTCGGCGGCTCCGCTCATCGAATCGTGCAGAAGCAGGAATGCGACAGCTGCCAAGTCTTGAAACAGAAGCACTGCAATGGACAGACGTCCTTGGGCCGATCCCAGAGCGTTCGCGCTTGCGAGCACCTTGAGGCACATGGCCGTGGATGACATGGCAACGGCCCCGCCGATGAGGATTGCGGGGACGGGCGCGAGATCGAAGATCAGACTCGCTACCAACGATACCGTTATCGTCGTGACTGCAACCTGCGCGGCTCCAAGACCGAAGACATGCTTCCTGAGCGTTACGAGCTTCTCGAACGAGAATTCCAGGCCAAGAGCGAACAGCAGGAGTACCACTCCGATCTCGCCAATGCTGCTCAGGGCAGCGCTCTCAGCAATCAGGCCGAGGCCGGCAGGTCCGATGATTATGCCGGCAAGAATGTAACCGACGATACTGGGCACGCCGATCCGTGAACATATCGTCACGAGCACGAACGCGGCAAAGACCAACAAGGCCGCACTTTCAACAAATCCGGTCACGCCATGCATGTTCTTCTCCTTCTTCTCCTGATGGCATGGCGCAGGTAAGGCCAATACCTGTAAACTCTAGACGTGCGACCGCGCCCACTGCGCTATCTGCGCGGCAGGCATTACACCGCTCGTCCTCGCGATTTCCTTGCCGCCCCTGAACAAGATCATGGTGGGAATGCCGCGGATCCCGTAACGGTCGGTGATCTGCTGTTCGGCTTCGGTATCGAGCTTGCCGAGACGGAACTGGGGTTCGAGCGAACGCGCCGCAGCCTCGAACTGAGGTGCCATCATCTTGCATGGCCCGCACCATCCCGCCCAGAAATCGACGAGCAGGGGCAGATCGGCATCGGCGTGTCGGTCGAAACTGGCGGCGGTCAGTGTGACTGGCCGGCCCTCGAACAGGGCGGCGCCGCAGCGGCCGCAGCTGGGGTTATCCGTCAGTCGTTCCTGCGGAACGCGATTGACGGAACTGCATTTCGGGCAAGCAACGGTGGGCATTCTGTTCTCCCTTTGAGTGTCGTTTCGGAGGGGCAGGCAGGGCGGCGCCGTTCAGCGCGAGGTCGTGGCCCGCCGGGCCTCTCGGTGGCGGGGTTCGGGCAGGTATTCGACGCCGCCGCCCACACGGCGGACGGGCTGCGGATAGAGGGTCATCAGCTCGAGTATTTCCTCGGGCATGTCGGTCCGTACCGGCAGCCCCATCTCGCGCGCCTCTTCCGCAGAGATAGGGTAGTCGTGCGTCCAGGTGCCGGTGGCCAGCTGCGCCGCCAATGTCGCCGCCTTTTCCTCGTCCATCTTGTCTGTCAGGAGCCGTCGCGCTACGGTCTCGACTTGGGCGATCGCCTTTCGACCGACATCGGCCAAGACCAACGTCTGGTCGTCGATTTCCGTGATTGGCTTTTGCTCGACGACCCTGATGAGTGAAGCCGCGGGCATTTGGCCGAGTTGCGGATCGATCGGGCCCAGCACGGAGTGGTCGCACATCACGATCTCGTCTGCGGCCAGAGCGATCAGTGTTCCCCCCGACATGGCGTAGTGCGGCACGAAAACTGTGACCTTGCCCTTGTGTCCCTGGATGGCGCGAGCAATCTGCGTGGCAGCGAGGACCAGTCCGCCGGGGGTGTGCAGCACGATGTCGAGCGGCATTTCGGCGTCCGTCAGCTGGATCGCGCGCAGGACTTCCTCGGAGTCGTTAACGTCGATGTAGCGAACCAGGGGAAAACCTAGGAGGTTCATCGTCTCCTGCCGATGGATCATCAGGATCACCCGGCTTCCGCGCATCCTCTCGATTTGAGCGATCTTCCGAGTGCGCATCGCCTCCAGATACTTCCTCTGCAGTGCCGGCTGCAGTGCGGAGACGATGAAGAACAGCCAGAGCAGTTGCATCAAATCCATGGATTTCCTTTTCCTTTCCTTCGCCCATCCGGCAGGAAGCCGTATATTCCCTCGTCGCGGTAGTAGTTGCGATAGGTGACTGCAGGCCTGCGTAGAATCGGACTAGCGAGCCATCCTGAGACGAAGCCGCCGATATGCGCCCACCAGGCAACCCCGCCGGTGCCCGTATCTCCAAGCGACATCAGACCGGGGATGAGCTGCATGACGAACCAGATCATCGCGAACCCCAGCGCGCTGATCTCAAAGAACAACGGGATCACCAGAATCGGCACGATCACCACCAGCTGAGCCGCCGGAAACATCCGCGCATAGCACCCGATCACTCCCGCGATCGCGCCTGATGCTCCGAGGGCAGGCACGACCGAGTCGGGGTTGGCGAGGGCATGCGCCAGTCCGGCCGCCACACCACAGAACAGATAGAACAGTGCGAACCGCACCGGCCCTAGCCGGTCTTCGACCGCTGGGCCGAAGATCCAGAGCGTCCACATGTTGAGGATGAGATGAAGCCATCCCGCGTGCAGGAAGATGTTTGTCAGGAACGGCGTCCAATCGGACGGGGCGATGTGACGGAGCTGACCGAAGACGCGCGACGGCACCAGCGCGAAGTCGAACAGGAACCGGTTGAGCGCACGCGGCGGCAGGCCGCTCTGGTAGAGGAAAGCGAGAAGGCTGATCCCGACGACTGACCAGACGGCCACGGGGGGGTATCTGCGAGCAACGGTATCGGCCCATGGAAACATCTCATTTCCCCGAGCGCATGCAGCTGGCCGTCATCACGTCGTCTTTCTTGCAATTGTCACACCCGCCCACGCCGGAGGATCAGAGGCGGGGAAGGATTCGAGCGAGGCTTCGAGGACCGGATCGAAACTCTCCCTGTCGCTGGTAGACGGGTCGGCCGTGCTCTCATGCTGAACGCCTCTTGAGAGGCGGCGATCGGGGCGGAACGCGACCCGGAAGGCTCCCGGGGCATCGACGCCCCTGTGCAGCCGGTGGCGCGTCTCACCCGCCCAAGGGTTGGCCATCCGGGCTCCCCCAGCGTCCTCGCGCACGACATAATGCCAGTCCTGCCGCTCTGCGAAGTGCACGGCGCTGTCGCGATCCGGAAACTTCAGCCGAATCGGACGATAGGGATCGCCGGTGGACGTGTATCCCATCAGCGGCTCGATCTGCGGCGGCCGGGACGGCTCGAACTCGAGGACCCAGTAGTTGGGCCGAGGCGCCGATGTCATCGCGGAACGGGCAGGACGGTAGATGATTGCCGTCGGCACGTCCCAGGATGGCAGATCGGTTCCGGGAATTTTCGGCGGGAATGGTGGGCGATTATGGCCGCGCATATCAGTTCTCCCGGGTGTTGGTGGATACGAGAAGGTGACGTTCGAGATCGTCGAGTTTTTCCATTCGCCTCGAATTCAGGCGAACGGCGCGTTCGGTGTTCTGCGAAGGAAAGGCAGCAGCGTGCAGGACGTCCGACCGCATCGCTATCGTGAGATCGGCGACGGCATTCATCACGCCCTCTCCGTCCCCGTCCGAGAGCGTGCCGTCAGCAAAACCGGACTGCAATCTCTCCAGTACCTGCTCGAAGCTGGACACGACCCCTGCACTCGCGACTACAGCCAGCTTGTGGCTGAGAACACGCAGTTCATCGATCAGCTTGGCATCGTGCCTTGCGGTTTCCACGATCTCTGCGACCTTCTCGATGCAGGCCATGTAAATGTCGCATTGCTGCTGGAGGATGATGACCCTTCCTTCCTTGCGAAGCTCGAGATCGGTCTGGCGATTGAGAAGCGCCGCGGTCAGAATGATCGTCACGACAGCGCCGAGGAAGATGAGCGTCATCTCCTGCGCGAAAGGCAGTATGTCTTCGGCAAGATACATCGAACGAAAAACGAAAACGATGCCGATGCCCAAGGCAGCGGCCGCAGCAGCAAATGTCAAGTCAGGCAGGCGGTTCGACATCAGCACCTCGCATTTTCGGTGTCAGGTGGCATGCACGGCTTTGCATCGGCGTCCGGCGCCTCTGCGTCCCGGTGCCGCAGGAAGATTGGCGTCGGACCGCTGCCGAACGGATTGAAGCCGGTGCTCAGGCAACGGTCGAAGATTGTTTCGTCCCATCGGGTGAAATCGTGCTCCTCGCCGGCAAGTCGCCCGTCATCCACCACAGGGCACCTCACGCCTTTGCCGATGGGGGAGCGTTATCGAAGGCCGCACCGTCCGAACGATCCGCCTTGCGAAGCCGTAGCCCGAGGAGGATCATCATCACCCCGAAGACCGCGGCGTAGAAGCCGATCAGCCAGCCGAGCGCGAGGAAGCTTTCGACCGGGCGCGTCAGCAGCATCCAGGTCACGACGACACCGAGAACGACCGAGAGAAGGCCGCTCAGGATCAGCCAGATTTCGCCGTTGATTTCCTTTCGCAGGCGGATCGCTGCCGCGATCTCGAGGGCACCCGAGAACACGGACCAGAATGCGATGCTGGCCCAGAGGAATGTCGCAAGCACAAGCGTCGCGACAAAAGGCGAGACAACCACGACGACGCCCGTGGCGATGCCCAGAATGCCGCTGAACATCAGCCAGCCCCAGCGTTCGCCCTTGCGGATGTTACGTATCGCGGCGACGAGGCCGAACACGCCGTCGGCAAAGGCGAACGCGCCGAAGACCAGCGTGAGCGCCAGAAGCGCTTCCGCAGGCATGACGAAGGCTAGCACTGCGATGATCAATGCGAGCACGCCGCGTAACACGAATGCCCACCAATTCCGGGACAGGCTGCACAGCATGTCCTGCATCTTGTCGGTCGGGTTTTCAGAGGCTGTGGTCATTGGTCGATCTCCTATTCAGTTCCATGTCAGGTGTCGGAGCCGGCCTCCTCGCCGGTTAGGGCGGCGGCCACGCGGCGGCGATCCTCGATCGGCTGAGGCAGACGCTGCGTGTGAGCGATTTCCCGTTCGATGGGCGCGCGGCCTGATGGATCTCTGACCAACCCGGCTTCGGCAAGCCTCGCGCGTAGGGTCGCGCCCGCATTTTCTGCGATCTCGGCGACCACTGTCTCGGTCAGGCCGAAAAGGTCTGCCGTCTCCGCGATCGTAGCGCTGTCGAGGTGGAGCCGATAGAGAACGCGGCGTTCGACCGACGGAAGATCGGCGATTGCCCGGTGCAGCACCATGGCGATCTTATGCCGATCCGCTTGGCTCTCGGGGTCTGTGCCGCCGTCGTCGGCGAGGAGGTCCTCCAGCATCAGCACTTCGTCGGGCTGGTAGAACTCGAACATCGCCTGATCCGCCTCAGTGGGTTCCTCGGCCGGAGTCTCGGGTTTCGCGTCGATCGAGGCGGCGTCCTCCGGCACCGCGCGGCGCGCGGCGCGCGCCTCGGCCTCGATGCTCTCGAAAGCCAGTTTCAGCAGCCAGTCGCCTATGGAAAACTCGGTGGGCCGCTGCTCGAACCTTTCCAGTCCCTTGAGGATCGTCGCATCGACAAGATCGCGAACGCTGAGGTAACCCTCCGGCACAGATCCGCTGCATTCGAGATAGATCAACTCGCGCCTGACGGTGTCGTAGACCGTATCGAGATGATCCTCGATCAGGTCGAAGAAGAGTTGGCGCCGCTCCGCCTCCGCCGCATCCCGCGCGGGCGGCAGCGGGGCGCCGATCCGGCGCCGGCGGGCGGGACGCTTGTATTCAGGCTCGTGCTTGAGGCGCGCCACATGCCGATCGACCTGGTGGCGCAGGTCGGCAAAGGCCTTGCGCAGGACAGGCTCGATCTCGAACCCCTCTTCCTGCGCCGCGATCACGCCCGAGGGCAGTTGCAGGCGCAGGCTGACCTGGATGCGCGTTTTGCCCCTCGTCTGGGAGGCGACGACTTCGAGCCGGACGAGATCTTCGCTGAAGCGTACAAGATGAGGTTCAAGTTGCCGCACCTCTTCCTCGATGACCTCAGGCGCGCGCTGTTGCCCGTGCCGGTCAAGATTGCGAAATGCTCTGATGACTTTCATGCCGTGGATCCTTCCTGTAACCCTCCGACGAAATGAGCCGGCGCGACCGTCATCGCGCCGGCCAGTCCTTCACGACGTCACCCGGTAGACTTATCGCCCTTGGACTGCTCCTTATCCTTGGCGTCGACCGGGACATCGGGCGTCGGAGCGTCCGCCTTGTTTTCGGCAACTGCGCTGGACTCGCCGATCCCGGCTTGGGCCGGATCGTCCGGGCTGTCGTCACCGGTGTCCCTTGGGATCTTTTCGAACACGACCTTCTGTTCGTCCGCTGACCAGGCGACGCGGACCTTGTCGCCATCCTCGATCCGCCCCGAGAGCAGTTCGCGAGCCAACTCGGTCTCCAGCTCCGACCGGATCAGCCGGCGTAGCTCGCGGGCACCGAATTCGGGGCGGAAGCCGACCGCGCCGAAGTGATCCACGACGCTCACATCGAGTTCGAGTTCGACGCCCTGGGTAAGGGCGGTCCGCTTCACCCGGTTGAGCTGCAACTCGACGATCTGGCGGATCTCCGACTGATTCAGCGAATGAAAGACGATGATCTCGTCGATCCGGTTGATGAACTCTGGCCGGAAATGACCGCGCAATACCTCCATCAGTTCGGATTTCTGCTTGGCCTCGTCGAACTCCCTGCTGCCGCGTTTCGTGAGGTTGCGCTGGATGATGTCCGAACCGAGGTTCGAGGTGGCGATGATGATGGTGTTAGTGAAGTCCACCACGCGGCCCTTGCCATCTGTCAGGCGGCCATCGTCGAACACCTGAAGCAGGATGTTGTAGACATCGGGATGCGCCTTTTCGATCTCGTCGAGGAGCACGACCGAGTAGGGCCGACGGCGCACCTTCTCCGTCAGCTGCCCGCCTTCGTCGTATCCGACGTAGCCCGGAGGTGCGCCAACCAACCGGGCAACCGAGTGGCGCTCGCCATACTCCGACATGTCGATACGGATCAGCGCATCCTGGTCGCCGAAGATCACCTCCGCGAGCGTCTTGGCCAGTTCCGTCTTGCCAACCCCGGTCGGCCCGAGGAACAGGAAGGTCGCGGTCGGACCGGAACCTTCGCGCAGACCCGCTCGCGCCAGGCGCACCGCATCGGCCACGGCGCGGATCGCTTCTTCCTGGCCGATGACGCGCTCGTGCAGCTTCTCCTCGAGCTTGAGGAGCTTGTCCTTCTCCTCGGTGGTCAGGTCCGTGACCGGAACGCCGGTGATCTTGGAGACGATCTGCGCGACGTGATCGGCGCGCACCTCGGCGGTCGCCGAAGCCTGATCGCGCTTCCAGATCTCCAGAAGCTCGTCCAGCTCCTTCTGCTTCTGCTCCAGCTCCTTCTTCAGTTCTGCTGCTCGGTCGAATTGCTTGCGGGCTGCGGCATAGTCCTGTTCGCGCTTGATCTGCGCGACCTCGGCTTCGAGTTCCTGCACGTCCACGGGCCGCGCAGTGGCCGAGATCTTCACCCGCGCCGCGGCCTGGTCGATCAGGTCGATCGCCTTGTCGGGCATGAAGCGACCGGTGATATAGCGATCCGAAAGCTCCGCGGCGGCGATGATCGCCTCGTCGGTGATCGTCACCTTGTGGTGGCTTTCGAGCGTGTCGCGCAGCCCGCGCAGAATCATGATGGTCTGTGCGACCGTGGGCTCGTCCACATAAACCGGCTGGAACCGTCGCTCGAGCGCCGCGTCCTTCTCGATGTATTTCTGGTACTCGTTGAGCGTCGTCGCGCCGATCAGGTTCAGCTCGCCCCGCGCCAGCGCCGGCTTGAAGGTGTTGGCGATGTCGAGACCACCTTCGCCACCGCCCTGGCCGGCGCCGACGATGGTGTGCATCTCGTCGATGAACAGGATCAGGCTGTCCTTCTCCTCGGTGATCTCCTTGAGGATCTTCTGGACTCGCTCCTCGAACTCGCCGCGATACTTCGACCCGGCCACCATCGAGTTGATGTTGAGCTCGACCAGCCGCTTGTCGCGCAGCGCCTCGGGCACTTCGCCCGCGACGATCCGTTGTGCAAGTCCCTCGACGATGGCGGTCTTGCCCACGCCGGGCTCGCCGATCAGCACCGGGTTGTTCTTTTTCCGGCGGGCCAGCACTTCGATCGTCGTCTCGATCTCGCGGGCGCGGCCGATGACGGGATCGAGCTTGCCCTCGCGGGCGAGCTTCGTCAGGTCACGGCTGAACTGGTCGAGATCGGGGGTGTTCGACGGAGTCTCGACGCGGCCTTCCTCGGCTCCCTTGCCGACCACCTTCGTCACCTGCTGACGCAGCGCCTGCGGCGTCAACCCCAGCTTGCGCAGCATCGCCGCGGCCAGGCCTTCACCTTCCTCGGCAAGTCCGATCAGAAGGTGCTCGGGACCGACATAGGAATGGCCGAGTTCGTTCGAGGCGATGAAGGCCCGGTTCAGCGCGTCCTTCAGGCGAGGGCTTACGCCGATTTCGCCTTCCGTCTTGGCGTCTCCACGCTTCGCTTCCCTCTCGATCTGGCGGCGCAGATCGTCCACATCGACCTTGAACTGTTCCAGGATCGTCTTGACGACGTCAGACGAGGTCAATGCCAGAAGCAGATGTTCGGTATCGACCTCGCTGCGCCCGAATTCCCCGGCCTTCTGTGCTGCATCCTGCAGCAGCTTGTTGCCCTGTTCGCTCAGCCGATCGGCGATGGTGCGTCCGCCGCCGCGCCGCGATCCGCGGCGCGGCGTTTCCTCCCCGAAGGTGGCATCCACGACGTCGTCCTCACCCGCGCCCGTGGCGCCCAGTGCACCACCCCGCAGCGGGCTGTCGCTGAACAGGCTGCCGAACCCGCTATCGCCGAAGAATTCGTCAAAAAGGGAATGTCGTCCGAACAGGGACTCCAGCGGCGATGCGCTGCGGCCCGACCGGCGCACCATTTCGCGGTAGTGCTGATCGCACAGCTCCATGTTCTGAACTTTGCCGTTCACCGAGGCGCGCACGCGCGCCGTCGCCGGGCGACCGCAAATATCGCAAGCTCCGTTTGCCATTCGTCTTCTCCGTTTCTTTATCCAGTCAGGGTTGTCCGCCGATCATCTGCGCCAGTGACAGTGTTACGCAGCGACCGCTTCCGTTCTTTTCACCTTGGACCCAATTGCCACAAGATAGGACTCGTCCAGTGTCTCTCGTTGCAGGAGATCCTGCGCCGATTGCTCGAGCAGCGCCCGGTTGGCTTCGAGAAGCGAGAGGGTGCGCTTGAACACGCCATCCACGATGTCGCGCACCTTCGAGTCCATCCGCTCGGCAGTGGCCTCGCTGTAGCGGCGGTTCAGCCACGACGACTGGTCGCCGGTGCCGAGAAAGCCTGGCCGATCGGTGTCGTAGCTGACATGCCCGAGGTCTTCGTCCATCCCGTACCGCGCGACCATGGCGCGGGCGATATCGGTCGCCTTGACCAGATCGTCGGCCGCCCCGGTCGAGACATGATTGTAGATGATCTTCTCGGCCGCGCGCCCGCCAAGCAGGACTGCGATCTTGTTCTCCAGCTCCTCCCGCGTCATCAGGAAGCGGTCCTCGGTCGGGCGCTGGATAGTGTAGCCGAGCGCGCCAATTCCGCGCGGGATGATCGAGACCTTGTGCACCGGGTCCACCCCCGGCAGAGCCATCGCCACAAGCGCGTGCCCCATCTCGTGGTGCGCCACGATCTCGCGCTCGCGCGGGTTCAGAACGCGGTTCTTCTTTTCCAACCCCGCGATGATGCGCTCCACGGCATTGTTGAAGTCGTCCATCGTCACCGCATCGGCCTTGCGGCGCGTGGCGAGCAATGCTGCCTCGTTGACGAGATTGGCAAGATCGGCGCCCGAGAAGCCGGGCGTGAGCGCTGCGACCTTCTCGGCATCGACGTCCGGGGCGAGCTTCACCTTTTTCATGTGAACGCCAAGAATCTGCACACGTCCCTTCTTATCCGGCCGATCCACCAACACCTGCCGGTCAAAGCGTCCGGCCCGCAACAGCGCCGGATCGAGAATCTCCGGGCGATTCGTGGCCGCAAGCAGCACGATGCCGACTGATGGGTCGAAGCCGTCGAGCTCGGTCAGAAGCTGGTTCAGCGTCTGCTCACGCTCATCGTGGCCGCCAGCGACCTGGCCGGAGGAGCGCGCCCGCCCGAGAGCGTCGAGTTCGTCGATGAAGATAATCGCCGGCGCGGATTTCCGAGCCTGCTCGAAGAGATCGCGCACCCGCGCGGCACCGACGCCCACGAACATCTCGACGAACTCTGATCCCGAGATCGAAAAGAAGGTCACGCCGGCCTCACCCGCCACCGCGCGCGCCAGCAGCGTCTTGCCGGTGCCCGGCGGCCCAACGAGCAATATGCCTTTGGGGATATGTGCGCCCAGCTTTCCGTATTCGGCCGGGTTCTTGAGGAACTCCACGACCTCCTCGAGCTCGGCCTTGGCCTCGTCCACACCGGCCACGTCGGCGAAGCTGACGCCGGTTTCTTTTTCCATGTAAACCTTGGCCTTGCTGCGGCCGACCTGCATGAACCCGCCGAAGCCCTGCTTGTCGGCGAACTTGCGGAACAGCAGCATCCAGATTCCGAAGAAGATAAGCGCTGGCGCCACCCAGGAAATCAGCGTGCCGAGAAAAGTGTTTTGCGGAACGCCAGTGATCTCGATACCTGACCGGTCTATCCGTTCCAGGATTGCGGGATTCACTACGGTCGTCACGAACTGCTTCTTGCCGTCGACCGGTTCGGCGAAGGTGCCTGTGATAGTGTCTGACCCGACCGCGACAGAGGAAATTTTCCCGTCAGCGAGATACTTCTCGAACTGGCTGTAGCTGATCGGTGCGACGGATTGCCAGCCGGCGATCAGGTTCTGGATGAAAAGCACGGCTATGAAAGCCACCACCCAGTACCAGATGTTGTATTCGGTCTTCCTTTCCATGCCGCTTGTCCCTTTCACTGGCGCCCGAGCCGCGCCCTGATCCGCTCGAGCAGCGCCAGCAGGATGCGCCTTTCGTCTGCCGACAGATCCTGCAGGATTTCATGTTCGAGCGCCGATTGCCGCGGCGCGAGTTCCTCCAGCATCGCCCGGGCCTTCGACGTTGCGGTGACGATCTGCGACCGCCTGTCGTCGAGCGAGGGCGACCGCTCGACCCAGCCGCCCCGGACCATGCGATCGACGAGCTGGCCCGCAGTGGCCGGGCCGACCTCAAGTCGGTCGGCCAGATCGCCGATGGTCAGCCCGGGCGCATCCTCGACATGCGCCGCCGCCATCCAGGACAGGCGGGTCAGGCCGCTGTCGCGGATGCCTTGGTCGATCCGCTGCTGGATGAGCTGCGCGACCCGGTGGATCGTCGTCCCGATCAGCGCGATGTCCGAAGAGATCATAGGTATCCTTCCTCTGGTTGCATGAGACATAGGATAGACCGCATTCCATCCAAAGCGCAATGCACGCATCATATATGCTTGCATAATAAATGGAACCGCCTATCTTGATGGGCGGTCTCCGAACCCACATCCGGCCGGCACCGTTGCCCGGTCCCTCCATGCCGACGGTTCGGGGGCATCGATCAGCAACAGGAGGCCAGTAATGCTCTACCCGACATATCTGCGCCGCAGCGATCCCTTTGCGCTGATGCGCTCCATGATGCGCGATCTCGACCGCGGTTTCTGGCCGCCGGCCCGCGCGGCGTTCCCGGCGGTGAATGTCTGGCAAGGCCCTGAGGCCGTTGCCATCGCCGCTGAACTTCCCGGCATCGAACCGGGCGACATTGAGATTTCGGTTAAGGACAACGTCCTGACGCTTTCGGGCGAACGCAAGGCGCCCGAGGTTCCCGACGGTGCGCGCTGGCACCGCAACGAACGCGGTTTCGGCAGGTTTTCCCGCACTATCCGCCTGCCGTTCGCGGCCTCGGATGACAAGGTCGAGGCGAGGATGACGAACGGCGTGCTGCGGATCGTCATCTCCCGGCCCGAGGAAGAAAAGCCGAAGAAAATCGAGATCAAGGCAGCCTGAGAGGAGCTGGAACGATGAGCACCGACATCACGCAAGCCGCCGAAAAGACGCCGACCGACTCGCCCGAGACCACCGGCGGCGGACGCATCTACCGCCCGTTGACCGATATCGTCGAGACCGATCAGGGTGTCTCCATGATGCTTGAAATGCCTGGGGTCGCCGCCGATGCGGTCGAGATCACGCTCGAAAATCGTGTGTTGACGATCCGCGGCAAAGTTGACCCGGTGCGGCCGGAAAACCTCGAACTTGCCTATGCCGAATATGGCGAGGGCGATTTCGAGCGTGCCTTCACGCTTTCCGAGGACTTCGACCCCAACAGGATCGAAGCCGAGATGCGTGGAGGTGTCCTCACCCTGACGCTCCCCCGAGCCCCTGAAGCGCAGCCGAAAAAGATCGCCGTCAAGGGCGCCTGAAAACCGAAGGAGACCATATCATGCAGATCAAAGACCTCATCCCCTGGGCGCGCAAGGACGGCGCGCCAGATGCCAAGAGCAGCGAAGACAACCCGATCGCGACACTCCAGCGCGAAATGAACCATGTGTTCGAGAACTTCTGGAACCGTGTCGGTCATTTCGAATGGCCCTTTGGCAGCGGCGAAGCGAAATCCGACGTGGTCGAGACCGACAAGGCGATCGAAGTGTCGATCGAGCTGCCGGGCATGGAGATGAAGGACATCGAGGTGACGGTCAACGATGACATGTTGACTGTGAAGGGGGAGAAGAAGATCGAGCGGCAGGAGGAGAAGAAGGGGTATTACCTTTCCGAGCGCAGCTACGGCGCAATCTACCGGACAATTCCGCTCCCTCCCGGTGTGGATGGCGAAAAGGCGCAGGCATCCTTCAAGAACGGGGTTCTGACGATCAAGCTGCCCCAGACTCCCGAGGCGCAGGCGAAGGTCAAGCGCATCGAGGTCAAGAACGGCTGATTTGCCACATTGGGTGTCGCCGGTTTGCGGCGTCCCCTCCGCTCCGTGCGATATCGCACCGTCTGGCAAAGCCCCGGGGAGCTTGTCTCTCCAGGGCGGCTTTCGAGAGGCAATCTCGAAAGACTTGCAACGATCCGGGCTGACCCGTGAACAATGGTCGGCGATGACGCTCTACGAGAAGTTCGAGCAAGTTGTCATCTTCGTCCTCAGCGTCATCATTGCGGCGATCGTCGTGGCGTCGGTCTGGGCGCTGATGCGCGAAGTCGTGAACCGCTTGCTTCTGGGGGCATTCGACACTCTCGACTACGCCACCTTCCAGGTGGTGTTCGGCATGATCTTCACCGTGGTGATCGCGCTCGAGTTCAAGCGCTCCCTTCTTGTTGCGACCGAACGCAGCTTCGGGATCCTCCAGGTCCGCACGATCGTGCTGATCGCGCTGCTGGCCATCGCGCGCAAATTCATCATCCTGGACCTCGGCGAGACGGAATCATCCAAGATTGCCGCACTCGCGGGCGCGGCGCTTGCGCTCGGCGCTGTCCACTGGCTGGTGCGCGATCAGGACCGGCGCGAACTCGGAGGCCACGAGACGCGATGACCGCGGCCTCCGCCCGCCACCGTCTGCTCAATCTCGTGCAATCGGCGCTGCTGCTCGGCCTCATGGCGGCGCTCGCCTGGGTTTCGGTCACCGTGATCCTGGGGCCCGGAACGGGGCTGCTCGTCGCGCTCGGCATGGTCGCCGGCCTGTTTCTGGCCCCCGACCTGTCCCGACGAATGCTGCTGTCGGCCTATCGCGCCCAGCGTCTGACGGGGCGCGAGGCCCCCGGTCTCATCGCAGCACTTGCCGAGCTCGCCCGCCGCGCCGGCCTGCCGCGCACCCCGGCGCTTTATCGCGTCCCGAGCCGGCTGCCGAACGCCTTTGCCATGGGCAGCCCCGAGGACAGCACGATCTGCGTCACCGACGGGCTGCTCGAGATCCTCGACGGCCGCGATCTTGCCAGCGTCCTCGCGCACGAGATCGGCCACATCGCCCATCGCGACCTCTGGGTCATGGGGCTCGCAGATGTGATGTCGCGGCTGGTGTCGCTGGCAAGCTGGATGGGACAGTTGCTTGTGCTGGTGAACCTGCCGCTCGTGATGGCGGGCATGGTCCATGTGCCCTGGTCGGTCGTGGTGCTCCTGATCTTCGCGCCCACGCTGATGGCGCTGATCCAGCTCGGGCTGTCGCGCACCCGCGAATACGATGCAGACCGGGTGGCGGCGGACCTGACCGGCGACCCCGAGGGGTTGATCGGCGCGCTCGGCAAGCTCGAGCGCCGCGTCGGCCGGTTCTGGGAGGACATCTTCCTGCCCGGCAGACGCATCCCCGAACCCTCGCTGCTGCGGACGCATCCGCCGGTGGAAAGCCGGATCGCGAGGCTCCGCGCGCTGGCCCCCAGCCGAACGCTTTCCGTCCCGCCGATGGCCGGGCACGCGATGCCCGCACTGACGTCGCCACAGGCTCAACCGCGGTTCAGGTCCTTCGGATTTTATTGGTAAGGCAGCCGGACGGCTGACGGAAACGCACGTAAGTAATTGCTTTTTTAAGTAAATCAGTGGAGAAGGTTGTCTTTCAGACCCATCCCCTCCGCCACTTGCACATTGCAAACCCGAAAACAGGTCCCTCGCGGGGCCTTTTTCTTTATGTGTCAAAGGGGCAAAAGGGGTTGAAGAATTTCACGACGGGGATGTGATCCACATCACGTTGGCGACCATTGGCCAGAAGCCGGTCGCGCTGTGTTCCGGTCAGGAGGATCATGCCGCGACCCTCCCTTCGATTGCAGCCGGAACCGGCTCCCCGGCATCTTCGGCCGGCAGATGCGACAGCAGCCAGTCGGCCGCCTTGCTGGCCTGAGAAGCTGCGCGGACGATGGCGCGGTTGTCCTCGCGCAGCACCTCCAGCCAGGAGCCGATATAGTCGGCATGGCGCACGGTCGGCGCGATACCAAGCGAGGCGCAGCAGAATGCCGCGTTCATCTCCGCCACCAACTCCTCGAATGCGTATTTCTTCGTGCCGAAACTGCCCGAGAAATCCCGCCCCAGGCGCGAGGCATGGCCTGTGGCGTGACCGAGCTCATGCAACGCCGTCCGGTGCCAGTTGATCGGCTCGAAATAGGCTTGCGGTGGCGGGACCATCACGAAGTCCTGTGATGGAACGTAGAAGGCGCGATCCCCGCCGATGCGAAAGTCGATGCCGGTGGCCCGGATCAACGCCTCCACCCGCGGTTCGATCATGCCGGGCGGCGGGGGCGGTGCCTCCACCGCGATGTCCTCGGGCAGGCCCTCGCATTGCGCGGCATTGAAAACGGTGAAGCGCTTCAGGAACGGGATGCGTCCCGGCTCATCGCCGGTCTCGCGGGCGCGGCGCTTCTCGTCCTCGGGGGTGAAGCGGTCGGCATAGACCACGGTGGTGCCACGCTCGCCCTTCATGACATTGCCGCCGAGAGCCGCCGCCTGGCGATATGTGAGCCAGTGCTGGGAAGGGTAGCCGTGCTGGACCACGGCGCCCCAGAGGATCAGGATGTTGATCCCGGAATATTGCCGCGAGGTCGCGGCGTTCTTCGGCATGGCAAGCGACGCCTTTGCCGCCGCAGTCCCCCAGGGCTGGACCCACGGCAACCGCCCTTGCTCCAGCTCTGCCATGATCTTGCTGGTAATGTCGTCGTAAAGATTGCTGCGCGCGCCATCGGCAGCGTGATCCTGTCTGGCCATCGGGATGATCTCCGCGACGGGCGCCGGAGACCTCTTCTCCAGCCCTCAACCCGTCACGGAAAGCCCGCCCGCACTCGAACTCTCAGGGGGCGTTGCGGGGCAGGCTGTGCAGAAACTCGTCTGACCGCGTCCGGAAAGGTCTTCAGAGACGCGTCATTTCGTGAGCGATGATGTCGGAGTGCTAAAGCGTTCAGGTCGCGGCCGTCAGATTGACCCGCTGCATAAGGGCCTCGCTACTCTCCTTGCGTTCGGAATAGCGGTCGGTCAGGTAGGGTGAGACATCGCGCGTTAGCAGCGTGAACTTCACCAACTCCTCCATCACGTCGACCACTCGATCATAATAGGATGATGGTTTCATCCGGCCCGCCTCGTCGAATTCCTGAAAGGCTTTGGCGACGGAGGACTGGTTGGGGATCGTGACCATCCGCATCCAGCGGCCGAGCACACGCATTTGGTTGACGGCGTTGAAGCTCTGCGAGCCGCCCGATACCTGCATCACCGCAAGGGTCCGGCCCTGCGTTGGACGAACTGCACCTACTGAGAGCGGAATCCAGTCGATCTGCGCCTTCATCACCGCACTCATCGCGCCATGCCGCTCGGGGCTGGTCCAGACCTGTCCCTCGGACCAGAGCGAGAGTTCACGTAATTCCTGCACCTTGGGATGATTGATCTCAGCCCCATCCGGCAGCGGCAGGCCGACCGGATCGAAGATGCGTGTTTCCGCCCCGAAATGTTTCAGCAGACGCTCGGCCTCGAATGTCAGGAAACGGCTGTAGGATCGGTCGCGGAGCGAGCCGTAAAGCAGCAGGATACGCGGCGGATGGGTTGAGGGGGCCGCTACGCGCAGCCGACCAAGGCTGGGAGTATCAACGCAGCCGGCATCGAGATTGGGAAGATCGTCCGGCATCAACGCAGTTCTTTCGCGAGTTCGGATACCTTGCCGCCACGCTCATACCAGCCTTTGGAGCGGTTCACGATCCAGACAACCGAGAGCATCACCGGTACTTCGATCAGCACCCCGACGACGGTTGCGAGCGCCGCGCCCGAGTGGAAGCCGAACAGGCTGATGGCGGCAGCAACCGCCAGTTCGAAGAAATTCGACGCCCCGATCAGCGCCGAGGGGCCCGCCACGCAATGCTGCTCGCCGGCCATCCGATTGAGCAGATAGGCAAGCCCGGAATTGAAATAGACCTGAATCAGGATAGGCACCGCCAGCAGGCCGATAATCGCCGGCTGCGCGATGATCTGTTCGCCCTGAAAGCCGAACAGCAGCACCAGCGTCGCCAGCAGCGCAACGAGGGAGGCCGGGCCGAACTTTGCAAGAAGTCGGTCAAGCGCTGCCTGCCCGCCATTCGCCAGCATCCGGCGACGGATGATCTGCGCGATGATAACGGGAATGACGATGTAGAGCACGACCGACAGGACCAGCGTCCCCCACGGCACGGTGATGGCGGACAGGCCCAGCAGCAGGCCGACAATCGGCGCGAAGGCAACGACCATAATGGCGTCATTGAGGGCAACCTGGCTCAATGTGAAATGCGGCTCACCCTTGGTCAGGTTCGACCAGACGAACACCATGGCCGTGCATGGCGCGGCGGCAAGGATGATGAGGCCAGCGATATAGCTGGCGATCTGCTCCGCCGGTAGGTATGGCCGGAACAGCCAGCCGATGAACAACCAGCCCAGCAGCGCCATCGAGAAGGGTTTTACGGCCCAGTTGATGAACAGCGTCACGCCGATACCGCGCCAGTGCCGCCCGACCTCGCCCAATGCTGCGAAGTCGATCTTGAGCAGCATCGGGATGACCATGAGCCAGATCAGCACCGCCACCGGCAGGTTGACCTTGGCAATTTCCATTGCGCCGATGGCATGAAAAGCGCCCGGGAGAAAATGGCCGAGCGCAATGCCAACGACGATGCACAATGCGACCCAGAGGGTGAGGTAGCGTTCAAAGGTGGACATGGAACTCCCTCAGGCCGTTGCCACGCGTCGGCCGTGGCCGTCGATCACGCGCTCGCCGCCTTCCTTGGCGAACGCGCCACGCTGCGGCGGCAACAGGTCGAGCACGTCCTCGGACGGCCGGCAGAGCTTGACGCCCTTCGGGCTGACGACGATGGGCCGGTTGATCAGGAGAGGATGCGCCATCATGGCATCGAGCAATTGCGCGTCGCTCAGAGCCGGGCCGCCAAGGCCCAGTTCCGCATAGGGCGTGCCCTTCTCGCGCAGCAGTTCCCGCACCGATATGCCCATGCGCGCAATAAGTCGGGTCAGCAACTCGCGCGACGGCGGTGTCTTCAGATATTCGATGACATGCGGCTCGACGCCCGCATTGCGGATCATCGCCAGCGTGTTGCGCGAGGTGCCGCAATCGGGATTGTGATAGATGATGACGTCCATGGCCGGCTTCACGCTGCGCTGTTGCGTGGAGACGACGCGCCATCGGACTGGCCGATCTCGGTCAGTTTGGTGCGCAGCGACGCCTTGTCGAGACTGGCGACCGGCAGGGACGTGAAAGCCGAGATGCGGTTCTTCAAGAAGCGGAAGGCCGCAACGAAGGCGGCTTCCTTCTGGATGTCCGTTCCATCGACGGCCGCCGGATCTTCAATACCCCAATGGGCGGTCATGGGCTGGGCGGGCCAGACCGGGCAGGCTTCGCCGGCAGCGTTGTCGCAGACGGTGAACACGAAATCCATGAACGGTGCATCGGGCCCCGCAAACTCCTCCCAACCCTTCGTGCGGAAGCCTTCAGAGGGGTAGCTGAAACTCTTCAACATCTTCAACGCAAAGGGATTGATCGTCCTCTTGGGCTGCGATCCGGCGGAGAAGGCGCGAAAGCGACCCTCGCCATCCTTGTTCAGGATGCTTTCCGCGAGGATCGAGCGCGCCGAATTGCCGGTGCAGAGGAACAGAACATTGTAGATGCGGTCAGTCATGGGCGGCCTCTTTGGTGGCGAGGGTTTGCGGTGGGCAGCAAGGGGAAAGATCGGCGATCAGCGGCGCGCAGATCTCGGGGCGACCGCCGCAGCAATCCTTGACGAGAAAGCTGGCGAGCGCCCGCACGGCGTCGAGCCTTGCCCGATAGATGATCGACCGGCTGTGCCGCTCCGCCTCGATCAGGCTGGCGCGCGTCAGCGTCGCCAGATGTGTGGACATGGTATTGTGGGGGACATCTAACCTGCGGGCGACCTCGCCTGCGGGCAACCCATCCGGCTCATGCTCCATCAAGAGACGGAACACGTCGAGGCGGGTCGGTTGCGCGAGCGCGGCGAAAGCGAGGATGGCGTTATCTGATTCCATATGTCGAGACTAATCGACATATGGACAAGCGTCTAGGCAGGGACGGTCCGAAATTTCCGCCTCGTCGTGCAGTTGGACCGCGCCGCCGAGCGGTGAGAACGGGAAGCCCAGGACCGCAAAAGGCCAAACGCTTCGCCATGACAGCCTTCCAGCCTTCAAGAACACCTAGTGCGATGGTCGCAGCAAAGAGCCGCTCATCCTGGCTGTCAGATTTCCCGAACCACCTCTGACGAAGCTGCCCGGCAACTCAGCCTCGGCCTGCCGGACCTGTGAGGAACGGAGTGGGCTGAGGGGGCACCGTCAGGACCAGCGGCCACCATCGGCGCGACCAATTTTCTCGCATTGCCATGCGCGGCGTCTCCGCGTTAGACTGACCTCAGGACATGGCTGGAACGTCGCGCTGTGCGAGCAGATGTTCAAATCTCTTGGCGAGCCGCAAATTCGCACATCGTCGCGCCAGTATTTTTGCGACGCCATGCTGCTCAGGACTGCGCCAATGCCCGACCCCGCCCTCCATTCCCCGCCAAACGCCGCCGGGTGCTTCTCTGTAACACACTGGAATTGCAGTGCAGTCTTTGTGCGGGACCGTCATGGATCGGCGCAGGAATGGCACGGCAACGACAAACCACAGCATCGAAGCTTCGGCTGGTCACGGAGACCACGGATGAAGCCGTGGCGCGCATTGCTGGCACCCACAAGCCCGACCCCCGCCTCGCCGATCTCGTCCGGCAACTCGCCCGACAGGCAGCGCGCGATTTCGTCCAACAGGAGACGGCCCGTTTGGCGGGCGACCGCCTCCCCGACTGAGGTGTCCGCATGAAGGTCGCGCTCTACGCCCGCTACTCCTCCGACAACCAGCGCGACGCCTCGATCGCCGATCAGCTGCGTATGTGTCGCCTGCGCGCCGAAAAGGAAGGCTGGACCGTCGTCGAGGAATACACCGATCACGCCATCTCCGGCGCCAGCATGATCCTGCGACCGGGCGTCCAGGCCCTGATCTCCGATTCCCTGCGCGGCCGTTTCGACATGATCATGGCCGAGGCCATGGACCGGCTATCGCGCGACCAGGAGGATATCGCCGGCATCTTCAAGCGCATGACCTATGCCGATGTGAAGATGTTCACCCTGTCCGAGGGCGAGATCACCCATCTGCATGTCGGGTTGAAGGGCACGATGAACGCGCTGTTCCTGAAGGATCTAGCCGACAAGACCCGTCGTGGGCTGCGCGGCCGCGTCGAGGATGGCAAATCCGGAGGCGGTCTCTGCTACGGTTATGACGTGGTGAAGAAGTTCGATGATCGTGGGGAAGCCATCCGGGGCGATCGGACCATCAACGAGACCGAGGCCGGGATCGTGCGACGCATCTTCGCCGATTATCTTGACGGAAAGTCCTCGCGCACGATCGCCATGTCGCTGAACCACGAAGGCGTGGCAGGGCCGCAGGGCAGTGAATGGGGGCCATCGACGATCCACGGCAACCCGAAGCGCGGCACCGGCATCCTGAACAACGAGCTTTACATCGGAAAGCTTGTGTGGAACCGGCTACGCTATATCAAGGATCCCGACACTGGCCGGCGCGTATCCCGCCTGAACCCGGAAAGCGAATGGGTCGTCCATGAGGTGCCTGACCTGCGGCTCATCGACCAGGACATCTGGGATGCGGTCAAGGCACGGCAGAGCCGCCTCGCCTACGATGTGGTCGAGACCAGCCCGAATCCCCTGAACGACCGGCGTCGCCCGAAGCACCTCTTCGCTGGCCTCGTCAAATGCGGCTGCTGCGGTGGCGGCTATACGATGATCTCGAAGGATCTGCTCGGCTGCGCGACGGCGCGCAACAAGGGCACTTGCGACAACCGGCTCAACATCCGGCGCGACGCGCTGGAAGCCTCGATCCTCAACGGGCTACGCAAGCATCTGATGGATCCCGCGCTGTTCAAGGAGTTCTGTACCGAGTTCACCAGGGAGGTGAATCGGCTACGCATCGAGCGCGGCGCCGATCTGGAGGGTTGGAAACGGGAACTGGAGCGTGTCGACAAGGAGTTGGACAAGATCGTCGACGCGATCGTGCAAGGCTTCCCGTTATCGAAGCTGAAGGACAAGTCCGAGAAGCTGGAAGCCCGCAAGGCTGAACTGACGGAGAAACTGGCCAACGCGGACGAGCCGCCTCCCCTGCTGCACCCGAACATGGCGGCACTCTACGCGCAGCGGATCGGCCAACTCTACGAACATCTGCAAGATGAAGACGGTCGTACTCACGCTGCCGAGACCTTTCGGTCGCTGGTCGATCAGGTGACGCTGGTTCCCGACAATGGCGAGCTAGCCATCGTCCTGCGCGGCGACCTCGGTGCGATCCTGCGGTTTACAGCGGGCAAGAAAAACCCCGACTTCCTTGCGGAGGCCGAGGCTTTGGACAACCTGCTATCGCAGGGATCGTTGGTTGCGGGAGCATGCATCCATCTTCACCTGCTGTTCCGGACGGCGGCATAAGTGCCGATCCTTGCCAAGGTTGGGGTCGAGGGTTCGAGCCCCTTCGCCCGCTCCCGTTCTTTTAAAAAAATCAACGGCTTAAGCGAGAGTCGCCTGTGGGCGGCCTTTACTTTTTTGGCTTGGTCAACACATGGTCAACACGGCGATGAATCGTAATCGTCCAAATGTTTCATAGTATCCGCCATGGCAAACAGTTCTGGAGGGCGGGGCTGTGGTTGTGCAGGGACCAAACGACCGAAAAGGTGACCGGATCTGCCTCGTCGGTGATCGGTAGGAAGTCGATCTCGGCCACGAATGCAACCGGCTTAATCTAATTCTCTTTCTCTAACTCCAGCGTCGCTTTTCGGTAGAGGCAGGTTGCGACATGAGCCGATGATGCATCGGCATGACGTACAAATTTCATGTAGCAGGTCGCAAGAAGCGGCTCACCATCGTTGTGATCAGCTTCCTGCTTTCCTCGAAACCAATGTCGGACGCCATCAGCGGCAGCATCGGCGCGGCATCAAGGATGGCCACCAGAACCGCGCTTGTGTGCTTCGGGTCAAGATCGGGATCGACCTCTCCACGCGATTGACCGGCTTTCAGGGTCTCCATCAGGAGCGCCCGCACGCCATCGGTATTCTCTTTGAGGATAGCGCGGATTCTTTCGTTACGTCCCGCTTCTGCCAGCAATTCAAACAGGATGCGACAATGGGTGAGGTCGTCCCACCCCTTCATGCTCCAAAGTTCCGATAGCAACACGGTCGCAGTTTGCTCGGCTTCTGCATGACCGCTGAAATGGGCGTGGAGTTGCGACAGGTATTCGTCGGCCATCTGTTCGATGATCGCGTCCTTACTCGGAAAGTAGTGATATAGGTGGCCGGGGCTCATGCCCGCCTCCTTACAGATCATCGAAATCGACGCGCCTTGCAGCCCGTGGCGCAGGAAGCAGCGGTGCGCCGCCGCGAGAATCTCCTGCCGTTTGCCTTCGTGCTGTTCGGGAACGAGCTTGCGGACCATGGGGCCTCCATAATCATAGAATGATCGCTCTAATATAGCTTGACCTTGCCGCAATCATAACTAGAGTGATCACTCAATCTATGTTGGAACGGCCAGCGGGTCCAGCACAATGCGGCCTCGGCCAATCCGCTTTCTCGAAGGTGCGAGGTGTCATGAACAAATCCCTGCCTGTCATATCGTCCATCCTGGCCTGGCTTCTGGCTGCATTCTTTCTGTTCGGGGCGTATGGAAACGCCTTCATTTCCGAAGAAAACGCCGCGGCCTATGCGGCCTGGGGCTACCCCGGCTGGTTCCACTACATCACGGCTATCCTCGAGCTAGCGGCCGGGCTGCTGCTGATACGGACAGCCACACGTCCCCTTGGGGCCGGGCTGGGCGCGATCGTGATGGCAGCCGCCACCCTCACAACGCTGCTGAACGTGGACTACGGCCATTCGGTCGCTCCAAGCATCGTGTTGCTCGTCTCTCTCATTGTGCTGGGCTTGTCGTTGATCGTGCGGCGCACGGCAGCTTGGTAACTCTCATCACCGAGGCAAACTTCCATGAACGACTCACCTACACCGGCCCAATCGGCCGATCCCAAAAACACGCCAGCATCCCATGCGGACGGCTGGTCCGATCTTCTATCCGGGCGTCATCTCGCCATCGTTCTGGTCATGGCGAGCGGTGTCCTGCTCTATGCCATGAACCTCTATTTCACCGCCGCTCTGATGCCGTCCATCGTCGCTGATATTGGCGGACAGCAATATTATGCGTGGGTGACGACAGCCTTCGTCATCTCGGCCATCGTGGCCTCCCTATTCGTCAGCCGTATCCTCGACTGGAAGGGACCGGCGCTTGCCTATGTCGCGGCCTTCGCCGTCTTCGCGCTCGGCGCAGCGGCCAATGCCGCCAGCCCGACGATGGAACTGCTGATCGTCGGCCGAGTGGTGCAGGGGCTCGGTGGCGGATTGCTGGCCGGCCTTGGCTACGCAGTGATCCGCGCAGCACTTCCCGGACGTCATTGGGCACGGGCAACCGGCGTCGTATCGGCCATGTGGGGCCTGGGCACGCTGTTCGGGCCGGCGCTCGGCGGCGTGTTCGCGGAACTCGGACTCTGGCGCTGGTCATACGGTGCGCTTGCTGTGGTTTCGCTGCTGTTCGGAATTATTGCACACCGAGCGTTTGGACGCATGGCCGGTTCGGGGCATCGTTCGCCCGTTCCCGTCGCCTCTCTCATTCCGCTTGTCCTTGCGGCCATCGCTATTAGCCTCAGCGCCATCGTGCCGATAGGCTGGCCGACGCTGGCCATGGTCGGAATCGGCCTTGTGCTGCTCTGGCTGTTCGTCGTCGTGGAGCGGCGGGCGAAAGAGACTATCCTTCCCCACATCACCTATCGTCGCGGCAATTCACTGAAATGGATCTATCTCACGGTCGCGGCTCTGAGCGCGGGCGTGATGGTAGAGAACTTCATCCCGCTGTTTGGCCAGAAACTGGCTGGGCTATCCCCGCTGATCGCCGGATTTCTCGGGGCGGTTCTGTCGCTGGCTTGGGTCATCGCGCAGCTCTTTGTCGTGTCGGTCAAAAGTGAGAGCGGCCGCCGTCGCGCCATCCGTCTCGGCCCGTTACTGCTGACAGCTGGGTTGATTGCCTATGGCCTGCTGCAAGTCGCGGCTGCCGATATGACTATGGTGCTGATCTGGGCGGCCGTCCTCGCGCTTGCCGGGGTCGGCATCGGACTGGCTTGGCCGCTGCTGGGAGTTGCCGCGATGAGCAGCACCCATGATCCCGCCGAGGGTGGCAAGGCGGCGGCTGCGATCACCATCACGCAGCTTATTGCTTTCTCGATCACCTCTGCGCTCGCAGGCACGCTGATGGCCGCAGGCGGGGAATCTGCGGTGGACTCCGCACGCTATATTACGCTCGGCATCGCGCTCCTTACCCTGCTGGGTATCTTCGCCGCAGGCGTGGCAACGAGAAAGTAGTGAGCCACCATGCGACGGCGGCATTTGAAAAATGCGCAACCGGGTCGATCGCCCCAATTAGTTGGCGGCCGCATTCCCATGGCGTCGCTAATCCAGACAATCGCCGTCGCCGAACACCTGAGTTTTCACCGTGCCCCACGGGCGCGTGGCATCAGCCAGTCCAGTGTCCGCGCAGGGATCAAGGCGCTGGAAGAAGACCTCGGCATCCTCGTGTTCGAAGCAACACAAGAGTCGTTCGGCTCTCATCTGATCGGCTCATGAATCTACAGCGCCGACCGTGGGCAAATCGTGCGCGCGGTAGGCGGCATGGCTGTAGCTCAACGCATAACAAACCTGACGTCGCTCGTGTTCGCGTACCCTCCGCCAATCGCAACATTCAGGGATACGTAGCTTAACGCTGTCTGCTGGACGGCTCTAGCAAGATCGGCTTGTGCGTCGGCGACAGATCGCTGAGCATCCAGAACTTCGAGAAGGGTTGAGACGCCGTTCCGGTAATTGGTCGTCGCGATAGAAAGAGCGTCTTTGTAGGATTCAACGGCTTTTCTCAGTGTGGCTTCCTGCTGCATGCTGCGTTTTATGGCTGCCAGTGCGCTCTCAACCTCTTCAACTGCGACCAGAACAGTCTCTTTCCATTCAAGATATTGCTCCTTGGCTGCGGAGTTGGCGATGGCCACATTTGCGCGCAAGCGGCCACCGTCGAGGATTGGCAAAACCAGCGTTGGCCCGAAGGACCAGACGTTCAAGGAACCACTCGACCCACCATTGAGAAAGGTGTAGCTGGGAGAAATCGATCCGCTCAGCTGAATACTCGGATAGAGTTGCGATTCCGCGACGCCTATTTTCGCGACCGAGCTGGCCAAGCGCCGTTCTGCCGCCCGGATATCGGGGCGATTGCGCAGCAGATCGGCAGGAATGCCACTGCGCGCAACCGCACGTGCGACGGGTTGCCTGGCCCCTTTTTGAAGCTCGCTAATTAAAGATGAAGCAGGCAACCCCAAGAGTGTTGCTATGCGATGAGCTGATCGACGGAAATTGATCTCCAGTTCAGGAATTTCGGCCAGTGTCAACTGGACGAGTCCTTCTGCTTGCGTAACGTCCAATCGCGACGTCGCACCTGCTGCCAACTGCTGTTTCGTTAGCGCAAGTGTTTCTCGACGCGACTTGAGATTCTGGCGCGCGATCTCGATGCGCTCCTGATAATATCGAAGATCAACATAGGCTGAGGTCAATTGCGATATGAACGCAAGGCGCTGAATGTTAATGTCGGCATAAGCCGCATCGAGCGAAGCGGAAGCACTTTCTTTTGCGCGACGATATTGCCCGAAGAAGTCGACAAGCCAACTGACGCCAAGTCCGCCGGCGGTGATGTTCTTCATGGGTTGATCGGCATTGAACAGACTGCCCTTCTGCTCGCTAGTAGTGTTGCTCGCGGAGGCTATCAGGCTCGGGAGAGCTCCAGAGCCGGCTACGATGACATCCGCCTGCGCCTGGTTGATCCTCTCGATCGCCTGCTGCACCGTCAAGTTCTGTTCCAGCCCCAGGGCGACGTAGCGATTGAGGCGAGCATCGCCAAATGCATTCCACCATGCGGCCAGTGCCATATTTCCATTGCTTGCCACGGAGCCTTCCCCAAACTTATCTGGCAAAGCAATTTGTGGGGCTTCGTGATCGGGGCCAGTGACGCAGCCGGCGAGGAATATTAGTATAATAGGCACAACGTAATTTGTGGTTCTCATAAAGATCTCTCACTAGAGTTGCGCTGAGTCTAAGTGAGCAGTCAGGCTTGCGCCGCCCGCCTGCGGTCATTTCTTCAGCGCATCAGAATCGTTTTTGATTGTGGGAGCGATCGCATTCGGTCTCGGGTCTTACGACCAAACTGGATGCGATCGCCGTGAATTGTTTATGGTTGCTGTTTCAGGACAGCCCCTTCAGTGCTCATGCGCCTTTCGCGGCGGGTCGCAAATTTCCGCACGACGACGTAGAACACCGGCGTCAAGAGCAGGCCGAAGAGCGTGACGCCGAGCATGCCTGCGAACACGGCAATGCCCATGACATGCCGCATTTCGGCGCCGGCGCCGGTTGCGATGACAAGTGGAACGACACCGGCGATAAATGCGAGTGATGTCATCAGGATCGGCCGCAGGCGGAGCCGGGCCGCTTCGAGCACGGCATTCAATGGATCGACGCCTTCATCATCCTTCGCTCGCGCGAACTCCACGATCAGGATGGCGTTCTTGGCGGCTAAGCCAACCAGCACCACAAAGCCGATCTGGGTGAAGATGTTGTTGTCGCCGCCGGTCAACCAGACGCCCGCGATGGCCGATAGCAACGCCATTGGCGCGATCAGCAGCACAGCGAACGGCAACGACCAGCTGTTATACTGCGCAGCGAGAATGAGGAACGCGAGCAGAACGGACAGCGGGAAGATGTACATTGCTGTGTTTCCAGCCTGCTTCTCCTGATAGGCAAGCTCGGTCCACTCGAAGGCCATGCCGGGCGGCAAAGTCTCCGTGATGATCCGTTCTATCGCAGCAGTTGCCTGTCCGAACGAGTAGCCGGGTGCAGGCCCACCGCTGATATCGGCCGACGGGAAGCTGTTGTAATGCATCACCCGGTCTGGCCCCGAACTGTGCTCGATCGTTAGCAGAGCCGACAGCGGAATCATTTCGCCCGTTGCGTTTCGCACCTTCAGGCGGCCGATGTCCTCCGGCTGCATGCGGAAGGGGGCGTCCGCCTGGACGACGACACGATAGGTCCGGCCAAAGCGATTGAAGTCATTCGCGTAAAGCGAGCCAAGGTTGACCTGCAACGTTTCGAATATGGTGTTGAGCGGCACACCCTGCGACTTGGCCTTCACCCGGTCGATGTCCACTTGCACCTGTGGCGCATTTACCTGGAAGCTCGCAAGCATACCGGCCAGCTCCGGTGCTTGCATCGCCTTTGCCATGATTGCACCCTGCGCCTTAGCAAGCTCTTCAAAACCAAGTCCCGCCCGATCCTCGATCTGGAGCTTGAAGCCGCCGGTCGAGCCGAGGCCTGGAACGGGTGGCGGCGGGAAGATACCGGCGAAGCCATCGGGTATCTGGCTGAACCTGCCCATCAGGCGGCCTGCGATGGCGAAAGCAGACATCGAGGGGTCCTTGCGTTCGTCAAAAGGCTTGAGCATCGTGAACATAACGGCGGCATTGGGAATATTGACCATGCCATTGACGGACAGACCCGGAAATGCCACGACACTCTCCACGCCCGGTTCGGCGAGAGCGATCTCCGACATTTCCTTGACGACTGCCTCGGTCCGGTCGAGCGAGGCTCCGGTCGGCAGTTGGGCGATGCCGACGAGGTAGTATTTATCCTGAGCCGGGACAAATCCGCTGGGTACAGACTGGAAACCCATCCATGTCAAACCCAACAGGCCGACATAGACGATCAGAACGAGCGAGCTTACCCTCAGGGCACGGCGCACGGACCAGACATAAGCATTCGAGGCCGTGTCGAAGAAGCGGTTGAACAGCCTGAAGAACCAGCCGAACAGACCATCAATCACCCGGGTCAGGAGATCACGTTTCACCTCGCCGTGGTGCGGCTTCAGGAGCACGCCTGCAAGCGCCGGAGAGAGAGTGAGGGAGTTGACCGCCGACAGGATGGTCGAGATTGCGATCGTGAGCGCGAACTGGCGATAGAATTCGCCTTGCAGGCCGGACAGGAATGCTGATGGGATGAACACGGCCGACAGCACGGACGTAATGGCAACGATCGGCCCGGTCACTTCGTCCATGGCCTTGCGCGCCGCTTCCTTCGGCGTTTCGCCAAGCGCGATGTGCCGCTCGACATTTTCGACGACCACGATGGCGTCGTCGACCACGATTCCGATGGAAAGTACGAGACCGAACAGCGACAGTGTGTTCAGCGAGAAGCCGAACATATACATTAGCGCGAATGTGCCGACCAACGATATCGGGACCGCAACGAGCGGAATGATCGAAGCCCGCCATGTCTGAAGGAAAAGCACGACGACGATCACGACCAGGACGATGGCTTCGAGCAGCGTCATCACCACGGCCTCCAGAGACGCCTTGACGAAGACGGTGGGGTCGTAGGCAATGCGGTATTCTATTCCCTCGGGAAAGCCTTTCTGCAGTTCTTCCATGGTGCTGCGAACAGCGCTCGCCACGTCGAGTGCGTTGGCGCCCGGGCTCTGGACGATCTGCATTGCGAGCGCCGGCTTGCCGTCGAGAAGACTGCGCAGCGCGTAAGCGTCTGCGCCGAGCTCGATACGGGCAATATCGCGTAAACGGGTAATCTGGCCATCGCTGCCCGTCTTGACAACGATGTCGCCGAACTGCTCCTCGCTTGAAAGCCTGCCGAGCGTGTTGACCGTGACCTGGAACGCAGCCGAGGCATCTGGCTGCTGGCCTACCGATCCTGCGGCCACCTGAGCGTTCTGCTCGCGAATTGCCGCCACCACGTCCGAGGCGGTCAGACCACGCGCTGCCACCTTGGCCGGATCGAGCCACACCCGCATGGAATACTCGCCAGCACCCCAGACGAGTACATCACCCACACCTGACAGCCGCGCAAGCTGGTCGCGTACCTGCAAGGTGGCGAAGTTCGACAGGTAAAGAGGATCGTAGCGATCATCGGGTGACACGAGATGAACGACCATCAGGATGTCGGGCGAAGTCTTCTGCGTCACGACGCCAATACGCTGAACCTCCTGTGGCAGACGCGGAAGCGCGCGCGAGACGCGATTCTGCACCTGGATCTGCGCCATGTCGGGGTCGGTGCCCTGTTGGAAGGTCACAGTAAGCGTCATGCGCCCGTCGGTCGCCGCCTGCGAGCTCATATAGAGCATGTTCTCAACGCCATTGATCACCTGCTCCAGCGGCGCGGCAACCGTTTCTGCAATCACTTCGGGACTGGCGCCTGGATAGCTTGCGGTGACTTGTACCGTCGGCGGGGTCACCTGCGGATATTCGCTCAATGGCAGTTTCAGGAGCGTAAGGCCACCGCCGATCAGCATCAACACGGACAGGACGACCGCGAAGATGGGACGGTCGACGAAAAAGCGTGGAATGTTCATCGACGCGCCTCCTGCGATGCAGCCGCCGCCCGGTCGCCATCGACGGATTGGCCCGGCGACATCGAAACCGTCTGCGGGTCAACTTGCATTCCGGGGCGGACCAGCCCCTTGATGATGATTTTCTCGCCTGGCTTGAGGCCGCTGGAGACAACGCGCAAACCATCGATCATCGGCCCCAATTCAACCGGTCGGTACTCAGCCTTGTTCTCGGCTCCGAGAGCTAGAACGTAGCGGCGTCCCTGGTCGGTACCGATTGCCTGTTCGTCGATGAGCACGGTCTGAGCCGGTTCGGCGGTAACGAGCTTCACTCGTGCGAAGAGGCCAGGCGTCAGCCGGCCATCCGGGTTCTTGACAACCGCCCTGGCGCGGATCGTTCCCGTACTCCGGTCGACACGGTTGCCGAGAAAGTCGAGTTCGCCGGCATGTGGGAAGCCCGTATCGGTCATCAAACCGACCTGCACCGGAAGCTTGCCGCCAACCCTCTCCGAGTCTGATGCGCGTGCACGAGCGACGAATCCGAGATAGGTGGCTTCGTCGATATCGAAATAGACATAGAGCGGATCGGTCGAGACGATCGTGGTGAGCAGGGTCGCAGCCCCTGCATTGCCACCGGTGACGAGATTGCCTTCTGTCACGAGAACACGGTCGACCCGCCCAGCGATCGGTGCCGTGACGCGCGTGAACGACAGATCAAGTTCCGCGGCCGCAACGGCAGCCTTGGCGATTTCTACTTGGGCTTGGCGCTGACGGCGTGCTGCCTGCGCGTCATCGAAGGTCTTGCGCGACACGGTCCCATTCGGAGCCAGTGTTTCGGCCCGCCGGAAATCGATTTCGGCCTGATCGAGCAGAACCTTTGCCTGCTGCAACTGGGCTTTGGCTCCGTCCAGCGCAACCTGGAATGGTCTCGGATCGATCTGGAAGAGAAGCTCAGCCGGTCGCACGAGGCCGCCTTCGGGAACGCTGACGGCGTCGATTGCGCCGCCGACGCGCGGACGCAGTTCGACGGCCCTGGTCGCTTCGAGATGGCCGGTGAACTCCGCGGACGGCGCGACCTTGCGCGTGATGACTTCGGCGACGGGGACCTGTGGGGCAGGCATTTGAGCCGGCTGTGCAGCGGCTTGTGGCACGGTAGCCGACGAAACGCGTACCAGTAGATTTTCGGCGTATTGTTCTAATTCTTCGCGATAGACAGTGCCAAGAGTACCACCCGCGACGACCGCCCCAACAAGCATCAGGGTGGTGGCTTTATGACTCATTATCGTTCTCCTTCATAAGGGCACACCACCTCACAGCGTGAGACGGCGGTGACTTTTTACGAAGGTGCGGTTTCCAACCATGGGAAGGTCAAGAGCCGAGAAATAATTTTTTAGAAGAAGCTCTTGACGTGAGTTATCAAGTGTTTGATCAGGTCGTCAGCAAAGCTGATTTCTCCGATGCGCTCGGTCGGGAGGAGTTCGTCTTTGCTTCTTAGGAACGGCCGTGCGGAACGCCTCAGCGGCCGGAAATTCGCTAACGAAGCGTGACCGGCGGCTTTCCCAAATCAAATAATCAGTGGCTTTCGGCGGGCGCTAGGGCGCGAGAAGGCAAGCCTTTGTCCCAGCGCCCCGCGGCGGAATATGTGCCCCTGAAAAGCAGGAGCCGGCGGTGCAACGCCACAACAGAGCCATGTATCCTAATTAGCACGCCGCGATTATTTTCGCGGCGGGCCTTTGTTTCATGTGCCGATCCAAAACTTAGGCTCGAACGTCAATCGTACCCATCATTCCGAGCTGTTCGTGCTCGAGGATATGGCAGTGATACATGCGTGGTCCCGGCAGATCTTGGCGCAGCAGAATCCGAACCGTCTCTCCGGCCACGATGTTCACGGTATCCTTCCATGCGCGATAGGCTGGCCTGGTGACCTTTCCGTCCTTCTCGTGCTCGATTATCTGGAACTGCGTCCCATGCACATGGAACGGATGGTCCATATCCGCTTCGTTGACGACTTCCCAAAGTTCGACTTGTCCGACTTTCGAAACTACGTCTATGCGGTTCATGTCGAAGCTGGCACCGTTGATCAGGAACTTCATCTCCATGCTGTCGGAAGACATCGACATGTTGGAGTGATCCATGCCCTGCATCGACATGTTACTATGGTCCATACCGCCCATGGATTCCGTCAGCACAAAACGACGCGTGACAACCGGATTCTCAAGAGCTTCGATGGTGCGTAGCTTTGCCGGCAACGGAGGTATTGCGCTTGCCGGCGCATCTGATACGTGTGCCGTCAACAGGGTCATGTCGGCCTCGTTCGGCTTACCCGGCCCCATCCAGCCGCGCTCATATTCGAGCGTCGTGAGCATGGCCATTCCCGGTTTGTCGAAAGAAACAATCAACTCAACGCGTTCGGCCGGCGTGAGCAGCAGCTCATCGACGGCGACAGGGGCTTCGATTAGGCCACCATCCGTTCCTATGACGGTCATGCTCGCATTCTCGAACTTGAGCCGTAGGAATCGCGCGTTCGTCGCGTTAAAAAGGCGCAAGCGACGCTTCTCTCCAACTGCAACAGCCATCGTCGGGTTCTTCTGCCCATTAACGAGCACATGATCGCCAACGCGGCCGTTCATCAGATCAGCCATCGTGCTTTCCGGCATTGTCCCGTCGGCGGCGATCCTGAGATCGGTGAGCATGAGGATCGTGTCGCCATACTCCGACGGGATGGGATCGTCCTTTGGCTTGACCAGAAAGACACCAGCGAGTCCGCGGTAAACCTGCTCGGCGGTCAAACCATGAGGATGGGGATGGAACCAGTAAGGTGCCGCACTGCCTTCCGGCAGATCAAACGCATAAATACGGTCACCACCCGATACCACCGGGTCCATCGGATTGCCATCCTGGTCGGCCGGCACCGGCATGCCATGCCAGTGAATCGTCGTGGGTTCGCCTGGAATTCCGTTCTTGAAGCTGATCTCGACTTTGTCACCCTCACGTGCTTCGATTACGGGATTGGTGCCATTGTAGAGAAGCACAGGCGTATCGAGCCCTTCGGCGAACCGCATGGTGCCTGGTTCTGCTGCGAGCTTTACCTTGAATACGCCCGGTGCGGCCGACTGATTGGACAGGCGTGGCAGCTCCTTGAGCGGATGTCCCTCCGGCAAAACCGGGTTGGCGTTTGTGGGAGGCACGGCGTGATTACCGTGGCCATCCATGCCGCCCATATCGTGCTTTTGAGCTATTGCAGGCCCGGCCACGACGAGGCCCCCAAGGCTTGCCAGAAAAGTACGCCTTTGCATCGATCGTCTTCCTTTCGGTCGTTTGACAGTCAACGGCGACGCCGTCCAACCATGTCTTATGCATTTTTCATGGGGGAAGGCCGCTCCTGAGAGCCGCTCCCGTTGTCACTGACCGCGTTTTGCCAGCCATTCGCGCATCATGGCGATTTCGCCTTCCTGGGCGGTAATCACGCCCTCGGCGAGCTTACGGACTTCCGGATCCGTTCCGTGTTCGAGCACGCCGCGCGCCATATCAATCGCACCCTGGTGGTGCGGGATCATGCCGCGCATGAAATTCTCGTCCGCATCACCCGTGAACTCTATGGCCATATCGGCGTGCATCTTGTCGTTGACATCTTGATAGGCGCGAATGACAGGATTGTCGGAAGGCGTGCTTGCGCCGTGACCGGCATGTTCACCGCGGTTCATAGTTGCTCCTTGTTCTTGTTCGCCAATCTGCGATTGCGCGTAGGCGAGACCGCCGGCAACAGCTAGCGCGCCGGCGATAAAAATCGGGGTGAGTTTGTTCATGGCTCTGCTCTGATCATAAGGTTCTCAAGGCCGTGCCCGGCGTTTTTGCGGTCGCGGGATAACCGGCTTCTTCGAGAACCTGCTGAATAGCCCCCGCACTAGCAGTCGTCTCAACCTTGACCGCCCGCGCCTCCGGATTCGTCTCCACCCTGGCGGTGGGGTCGACTGACTGGATCGCCTTGGTGACGG
>NZ_BAABTE010000013.1:0-118796 GCF_040371715.1 Brucella sp. NBRC 14130 | reverse complement strand
GTTATGGCGGAGCGGCTGCACCCGATCCCATTCCGAACTCGGCCGTGAAACGCTCCAGCGCCAATGGTACTTCATCTTAAGATGCGGGAGAGTAGGTCGCTGCCAGGTCTGCTAAGCACACAAATCATCTTCTCAAACATACAAAACAGATACGCGCAGCCATAAACGCCAAACAAATACCAATACCAGTGATACAATCACACAAATGGCGCGGGGTGGAGCAGCCCGGTAGCTCGTCAGGCTCATAACCTGAAGGCCGCAGGTTCAAATCCTGCCCCCGCAACCAAAAATAAAAACCCGTCGCACAAGCGGCGGGTTTTTTTGCGTTTAAAGGGGCAGTGACGGCAGGTAGGCGAAGCCGATAGCGGGCCGGACGCCGACACGTCACTCTCGCACAAGAACCTGAAAGGTGAGGGGTAAGACTTGGCGTAGAGCTGGATCCTGAAAGCTCATGGTGCAACAGCCGTGGTATGAATAATTAGATCTATTACATCCACGGTATCGCCAATCTTACAGCAAGTTCTTCGACGGGACGAAGGTCAACGTTTCCTGGACCACTACTTCACCAGCTTTACCGAACGCGTGTGAGGCGGCGTCGGTGGGGCGGTTGCTACAACAGGAACAATGACAAGTACCCAGTCTATGATGAACGGTCCGGAGATACGAGCCTGTCAAGCTGGGTGACCGCTATGCGTATAACGGAACGCTTGGGTCCCGCGTTTCGTTCTGATCCTTTTCATCCGCAGCTGAGTTTAATGCGTCTGTGTTAATTCAACAAACCGGAATGTTGGTTGGTCCCAAAACTCTTGCCGGATTCAATAGTTTAGCAAATCCTTTGATGACGAATAACATTTGGCGGGCGATTGCGAATGAGCAATTTGGACTGGCGGGAGTTGCCCCTCCGCAAGCAGGCTGTCAACGGCCCGGATGGGATATCGACGGCCTGCAGGCAATGGAAACGGGGGAAGCGGCGCTTCGCGAATTCGACTGCGCTGGGTCGCATTCTGTGCGCGCTCATGGTTCCCACAGCCGCCGTCAGCACATCATCATTTATAGGGCCCGTCCGTGCCCAGCAGCAATCTGGCTCGGGTGGTGCGGGCGGTGCGGAAGGTACGCCCCCATCGCATTTCGACGCCAAGGGAAATCCGGGCGGACAGGGCTCCGGTGCTTCCGCCATGTCTGGCGGGGGCGGCGGCGGAGGTGGAGCAGGCGGTGCCGCGGGTGGGAATCACGTTGGCAATAACGCTTCCGCCGGAAGGGGCGGCGCTGGTGGCGAAGGTGCAAGAAGCGCGCATGGCGGTGAAGCGGGCACCAACGGTGTCATTGGATATCTAGGGAGTTCGGCTCCCGGTGTTCTGCTCCTGCGCGGCTTGGCTGGCGATAGCGGCAAGCCAGGCGATGTCGGGAAAAAGGGGCAAAGTGCATTTGCAACCGGCAATGGCGCTTCCGGCGGCGGCGGGGGCGGAGGCGGTGGTGGCGGAACAGGCGCGATTTTCACCGGTGATGTGAGGACATTGCACCAGCAGACGGTCATTGGTGGGGATGGTGGTGCTGGTGGTGCTGGCGGAAAAGGTGGCGACGGCGTTACCGTATGGAACGTCTTCACTGTTTCTCCGGGCGAGGGTGGCAGCGGTGGCGGTGGCGGCGGCGGTGGCGGCGGTGGCACCGGCATATCAACGGCTTACAACCTTACTGTCCGCAGCGGTGGCACGATTTTAGGGGGCATGGGCGGTGCTGGCGGGGCTGGCGGCATATCGGGCATGTATGCGGACGAAAACAACAGCGGCAGCATCATGGTCTGCGAGGACGATGAGGGCGAGATTGAATGTTCCAGCCCGATTTCGATCCCGTCCGCATCTTATGACACGCTTACAACCGGCGGCGGACGCAGTGGCGACGGTGGTAGCGGTGGAGACGCTATCAGCAGTTCGGGTCAATCCGTAATCGCGATTGAAACCGGTGTCACGGTGCGTGGTGGCGATGGCGGGCATGGCGGTGCAAGTCTGCCCGGCGGCAATACGGCGTCTGATGGTGGCGACGGCGGTCGTGGTGGCGACGGGATCACGTTGACGGGCGCGGCTGCAACCATCACTAATGCTGGTACCATAAGCGGTGGTAATGGAGGCAACGGTGGACGCGGCGGTGGTGGTGCGGACACCGGCGGTAATGGCGGCAAAGGTGGCGACGGCGGCATCGGTGTGTCCATGGCGACGGGCGGGACGCTGGCCAATGTAAATGGGGCCAGTATCTCGGGCGGCAACGCCGGTGCTGGTGGTAAAGCGCCATCAGTTCCTTTCAATCCGCCATCCTGGTGGTACAAGGGCACGGATGGGCCGAACGGAACGGCGGGCGCCGGCGTCTATTTCTCGTCCGGCGACGCGACGTTGTTCAACGCCGGTACGATTTCCGGCGGTGTCAATCAGGACGGTTCCTACGCCAATGCAGTTCTGTTTTCCGGTAGCAACAATACGCTGGTCCTCGGAGCGGGTTACACCTTCAACGGCAAGGTGGTTGCGGGTTCGAGCGGCCAGAACACGCTGGTCTTCGGCGGAAGCGGTACTGCCCAGTTCGAATTGACCGGTTTTGAAAGAAGATTTCAGGGGTTCGACGCGCTGGAGAAGCGTGACAGCAGCACATGGACTTTGACTGGCTCGCCTGAAACGTTCAGCGGCGATCTCGGTGTTCATGGCGGAACACTGGTTCTGAGCTCCGGTGCTCAGCTCAACACGACGGACGTTCTCATCGGTTCAGCGCAGGGTGAAAGCGCCTTGCTGGAGGTGACGGGCAGCGGCACCAGCCTCAACATAAGCGGCGCGTTGAGTGTTGGAGGCTACGGCGATGACTCGCTGAATGTTGAAAATGGTGGGCGGGTTAATGTCGGCGGCGATCTTTCCGTCGGCGACACTGCATCGGCGATTGCGGGTTTGCAAAATGGGTTGACGGTCAGCGGGAAGGGTTCCACGCTTCATTTCGGTGGCACCGCCGATATTGGCGCTCTCCTTTCAGTGACGGACGGCGGCGCGGTTCACGGCAGGCAGTTACAGATTGGTGCGGGTGATCCGGGCAGCAATGCGGCGCAGATCACGGTGGATGGTGTCGGTTCGCTCCTGAACGTTGCTGAAATCGATGTCGGTTCTGTCGGAAACGGTTCGCTGACGGTGTCGAATGGCGCAAGCGTTGGACAGGCTGCGGGGGGCAGCGTCTTGCAGGTTGGACAGAACGGCGCGCAAGGTATCGTGAATATTGGCGCGGCTGCGGGCGATACCGCGGCTGCAGCCGGAACAATTCACAGCACTGTGGTGCTGGGCAATCAGGGCACGCTCAACCTCAATCATAATACGACCGGCTACCGCTTCGATACGACGGTACAAGGCACCGGCACGGTCAATTTTCTTGGCGGAACGACGACAGTCTCCGGGCAGGGACTGGCCCAGTTTTCCGGTCAGTCGAATATCGACAACAGCAGTGTGGTCCTGGCGAGTTCGGCTGTGGTCGGTGGCAATGTCGCCGTCAACGCTGGCGGCACACTGAGTGGTTCCGGCACATTGGGCAGTACCATGGTCAGGAGCGGCGGCACGATCATTGCCGGTTCGCAGTCGCAACTGAAGGTGAACGGCGATCTCACGCTGGAGAGTGGGGCGAGCTTTAACTACGAACTAGGCACGTCCAACGCCCATAAGGCGGCGTCCATTCAGGTCAACGGTGACTTGACCCTAAACGGTGCGACAGTGAATGTCAGCGGCACCTCCGATAGCGCATTGATCGGCTATCATCGTCTGATTGCCTATGGCGGAGCGCTGACGACTGCCAATGCCGGTTTGGTGGTAGGCGAAACGCCGATTACCGATCCCATCGGTTATTCATATGCCATCGATTATGCGCCGAATGTCGTTGATCTTATAGCGCTGCCGAACGGTCTCAACCTTCTCCAGGTCTGGGGCGGCAGTGCATCGGCTCTTGACGGCGGCGATGGAAGCTGGTCGGCATCGGATCAGAATTGGCTCGATCCGCTGGGCGGCAGCAGTGCACTGGGCTCGGCATGGGGGAGCGCCTATGGGGTGTTCCGCGGCAATGGCGGTACGGTCACGCTGGATGGAACGCAAACTGCTGTTGGCCTACAATTCGTGAGGGGCGATTATACTATCACCGGGGGCGCCGCCCTGAACCTCATCGGCTATTCAGGGAATGGCGTCATCATCCCCGTGCCCGAATTACGGGTACTGGCCGGCGAAACCGCAACAATCGAATCGACGATTACCGGGAGCAAGGGTTTTGAGAAAACCGGTGACGGGCTGCTCGTCCTGTTCGGTTCCAACAGTTATTCCGGCGACACCATCATCAGTGCGGGCACTCTACAGATTTCGGCGGTGGATAATCTAGGGCAGGCCACCAACGATCTTACGATCAACAACGGCACCTTACAGACGATCGGCACCATATCGCTTGGCAGTCTTGTAACGCTCGGTGGTGAAGCGGCATTTGATGTCGCATCGGGCACGGAACTGCAACTGACCGGGATTATTTCCGGTTCCGGTTCGTTGACCAAGCAGGGCGATGGCACGCTGCTTGTCGGAAATACGGCCAACGGATGGTCCGGTGGCACGCTGATAGAAGCGGGAACATTGCGCATGGCGGCAGGTAGCGCCGGTGCGTTGCCCGATATGACCGACTATGTGATGACCGGCGGTACGCTGGATCTCAATGGCAATGCCCTGACCATGCGTTCCTTGTGGGGCAGCGACGGTATCATCGCTATCGATAATGCGAGTCTTACCGTCAATCAGGATGAGGACACGGTTTTTGCGGGCGACATAACGGGCGCAAGCGCCAATAGCAGCCTGACCAAGGACGGCGACGGCATTCTGGTCCTGACCGGCAACAACAGTTTTCAGGGGCGGACCAATATTCTGGGCGGTATGCTCGCAATATACGAGGCAGAGAATATCGGCACCGGAGCGGCAGGCATTTCAATCAGCAATGCAACGCTCACGACGCTTGGCGATATTACCTTGGCCCGCGATTTTGAACTTTCCGGTACGGCGACAGTCGACACGCTGCTTGGCACGGCGCTCGATCTGACCGCCGATGTGTCGGGCAGTGGTTCGCTATATAAGGAAGGGGCGGGCTCGCTTATCATCAGCGGCGATGCCAGCCACAGCGGCGGTACCACGATTGCCAACGGTTTCCTGCAGATCGGCAATGGCGGCACCACGGGTTCGATTGCAGGCAATATCGTCAATAATGGCGGTCTCGTCTTCGACCGCCTGAACAGCTACACCTATTCCGGCATGGTTTTGGGGGCGGGCGCGTTGATCCAGGCAGGGACGGGCACCACTGTCCTCACTGGTGAAAACAGCTATACCGGCAACACGTTTATCGCTGGTGGAACGTTGCAGATCGGCGATGGCGGAACCACAGGCTCTATCATCGGTGGTGTTCTGAATGAAGGGATTCTGGCCGTAAACCGGTCGAACAACTACAATTTCGAAGGGTTGATCGTCGGCACCGGTTCATTCGTGCAGGCGGGGCCCGGCATGACCATTCTCACCGCCGACAACGCCTATTATGGCGGGACGACCATCGCCCATGGCACGCTGCAACTTGGGAACGGCGGTAATTCAGGCTGGATCGAAGGCGATGTCGTGAATAATGGCACGCTCGCCTTCAATCGTTCGAATGCCGTGCTTTTCTCCGGTGCTATCAGCGGCAGCGGCAACGTCAACCAGATCGGCGCTGGAACGACGGTTCTTGCAGGCGAGAACAGTTATACCGGTGGTACGATTATTCAATCCGGTGCGCTGGTCATCGGCAATGGCGGGATGACCGGCTCAATCAAGGGCAATGTAGAGAATGACGGCATCCTTGCCTTCAACCGCGCCGACACGATGACTTATGCAGGCACGATCAGCGGTTCGGGTGGGGTGCAACAGATTGGACGGGGCACAACCATCCTGACCGGCAGCAACAACTATACCGGCGCGACGACGATTGCAGCCGGGCGCCTGCAAATCGGCAATGGCGGTACGTCCGGTTCCATCACCGGTCACGTGCTCAATGACGGCACGCTGGCCTTCAATCGTTCCGATACGGTGACCTTCGACGGCATGGTGTGGGGCGAGGGAAAGCTGGAGCAGGCGGGCACCGGTACGCTCGTTCTTACCGGCAGAAATCAGTATGGCGGTGGCGTCACTATATCCTCGGGCACACTGCAACTGGGCGATGGCAGCGAAAATGGCACGCTTGCCGCCAATGTCGAGAACAATGGGCAGTTCATCATCAATCGTTCTGGAACGGTCGTGCTGAAAGGCGATATTTCCGGTTCCGGTTCGCTCGAGCAAATCGGCAGCGGCGTGACGGTGCTCGCAGGCAATAACAGCTACGGTGGTGGCACCACGTTGCAATCCGGAACGCTGGTGGTCGGGCTTGGTGATAGCGGAGGGATTGCGGGCAATATCGTCAATAATGCTTCGCTCGCCTTCAATCGCGCGGACAAGTACAGCTTTTCGGGCGCCATTTCCGGGACAGGCGCAGTCTGGCAGATCGGCGAGGGTACAACCGTTCTCAGCGGCAACAGCAGCTATTCGGGCGCGACCGGCGTTTATGATGGTCGGCTGGCGATCAACGGCTCGATCGCGACCTCATCGCTGGTCACCGTCTATGGAGGCGGCGAACTTGGGGGGAATGGCAACGTTTCCACCACTCACATCGACGGGGGCACGCTTGCGCCCGGCAATTCCATCGGAACGCTGACGGTGAGCGGCGATTTGATTTTCACCGGCACATCGACCTATGCCGTGGAGGTTTCGGCATCTGACGCCGATCGGGTCAATGTTACTGGCCGGGCGGATTTGGGTGGCGCGACGGTGGCAGCGACGTTCGCACCCGATAAATATGTCATGCGCCGCTATACGATCCTCAATGCGGGAGGCGGAATTGGCGATACCCGGTTCAGTGCGGAGCTGGCGACCGATCTGCCGCAGAGCTTCAGCTCAAACCTCAGCTACGATGCCGACAATGTCTATCTCGACCTGACACTGAACATGATCGGTCTCAACATGAACCAGCGCAATGTCTCGGCGACGCTGGTCGATTATTTCAATCGTGAAGGACAGATTCCGCTGGCCTATGGCGGGTTGGATGCGCAAGGTCTGACCGTAGCATCCGGCGAACTGGCGACGGCCGTTCAACAGACGACCGTCGATGCGATGAGCCAGTTCATGGCGACGCTGGCTGATCCATTGGTCGCAGGAGGGGCGAAAACAGCAGCCTCCGTTGAACGCGATCCTTTCAAGACCCGCTGGAATGTGTGGGGTGCAGGCTTTGGCTCATCGCGCTCGGTGGAGGGCGACAGCATCGTCGGATCGCATGATTTGCGCAGCAGGATCAACGGTGTGGCCGTCGGCGCCGACTACTGGCTGTCGCCCGATACCTTGCTCGGCTTTGCCGTGGGTGGCGGACATAGCAGTTTCAGCCTCTCCGATGGTCTCGGCAGCGGCAATTCCGACCTGTTCCAACTGGGCCTTTATGGTCGCCAGACGGTCGGAGATGCTTATTTCAGTGCGGTCCTGGCTTATGGCTGGCAGGATATCGAGACAGAACGCGCCGTCACGTTGAATGGTTTCGATACGTTACAGGCCGGTTATGACGCCAACGCATGGTCAGGTCGTCTGGAAGCCGGTTATCGTTTCGACACGCCATGGATGGGGATTACACCCTATGCCGCCGGGCAATTCGTCAGCTTCGACCTGCCGTCCTATGGAGAAAAGGTCGGCAGTGGTGAGGATACCTATGCACTCGACTATGCATCCCGGCAGGAAACGGTCGGGCGTAGCGAACTGGGCTTGAGAGCAGACAGATCCTTTGCGCTCAGCGACGGAGTTTTCACCCTGCGCGGCAGGGTTGCGTGGGTGAGGAACTTCAACAATGACCGCATCACCTCGGCTTCCTTCGCCGGACTGCCAGGGGCCGGCTTTGTCGTGAACGGCGCTTCAGTCTCGCGCGATACGGGCCTTGCAAGCATTTCAGCCGAAATGCTGTGGAACAACGGCTTGTCACTAGGTGCGGCTTTCGACGCGGAATTTTCGGAAGCGAGCAGCAATTATGCCGGAAAGGGCATGCTGCGATATAAATGGTAAGATCGTCGGGCTGGCGAAACTGCACCAGCCGAGGGGGCAATTACGAACGCGGAATCCTGGTCCAATGGCCGGTCCCGCCGTCATTGTAGAAATCGATGTCAAAACCCTGCACCTGACCTTGATCGACTTTGAAGACGATGGATGCGAGCGAACCAACGAGTTCGGCTTCTCCAACCGGGATGAAGGCGAAAGTGTCGCCATCCCAATGTTGCAGCGGGAACTGCATTTGCTTCGGACCGAGAACGAGTGTCAGCGTTCCTTTGACTTCCTTGATTTCCGTCTTGCCAAAATAGGCATTATCGAAACTGCCGGTATATTCCTGCAAGGCTTTGGACGGTAATGGCGCGGCTGGCTTCTCCTTGAAGGACAAGTCGCCCTGTGGCTGGAAAAAGCCCTTCATGGCGCCGTTATATGCGGCGAACCAGTCCCGGGAGGCTTTGCCGTAGAGCGCTATGTCCGTGAACTGCGCAACCACCGATTCCGCGGCGCCCACCGGTGCGCCATTGGTCAGGACGATGATGCCGATATCGGCCGAGGGTACGATCTTGAACGCCGTGCCCGCGCCGAGCAGGAAGGCGCCGGAATGGCCCATCGACGGGCGACCGCCGAGTTCCGTGTTGACGTTGAAACCATAGCCATAGAAGCCGGATCGGGCGCTGGTATCGTGTGCGCGGGCGCTGAAGGATTGCGGCGAAAGCGCTGGCAGAAGCGCCTCTTCCGCGATCAGGCGCTTACCCTTGTACTCGCCATTGGCCAGCAGCAGTTTCACCCATTCCGCCAGATCGACGACGGTGGACGACACGCCGCCTGCCGGCGCCTGTTCATCGGCATTGCGCTGCCCGAGAGGCAGGAACCTACCGTTTTGATAAACATGCAGTGCGGCGCGATTGTCATTCGCCACATAATCGGCATACCGATAGCTGGTCGATTTCATACCCAGCGGCTGGAGAAGCTGTTCGTCGGCCAGTTTGTCCCATGGTTCATGCGCTGCCGCTGCAACCGCCTCCGCGCCGATGGTCGTGCTGAAATTCGCATAATGATAGGAGGTGCGGAACGGATCGAGCGGCAAATGCTGCAAGCGGGCGATGACGTCGTTGCGTTTGAAGCCGAGGTCTTCGAGATCATCGCCCGCCGTGCCCGGCAAACCGCTGCGATGTGCAAAGAAATCCCCGATGGTTCCGTGTTCGGACACATAGTCGTTGTTCAGTTTGAAACCGGAAAGATGTTTTGCTACCGGATCGTCCCACGCAACCACGCCCTTCGTCACCTCAATGGAAGCAACAGTCGCGGATATGGATTTCGAAATCGAAGCGATCTGGAACACGGTGTCGGCATTGACGGCGGCGTCCTTGCCGATTTCCCTTTTGCCGTAGCCTTTCGCAAACACGGTCTTGTCGCCGCTGACCACGGCGACCGCCATGCCGGGAACATGGCTGCGCGTCATGATGTCGGCCACGATCTGCGGCAGGGACTTGAGCGCCTTTTCGGTGCTTCCTTTCGGAATTTGCACGACATCGGCAGCCGGATTGGGTTGGCGCTGAATGGAAACCGACTGCGACAGGGCGCCTGTCGAGCAGCCGAGCACGAACAGACAGGCTAGGACGATGGACGACGTACTGGTTCTCATGCTGGCTTTCATGGCTACCTTAAAACCCCGTTTGATAAGCGATGCGGAAAACACCCTGATTGATGTTCAGGGTCTGGCCGCGTTGGTGGACGAGCCCTGTTTGCAGAATGATGCCGATAGGCGTGACATAGGTAACTGTGCCTGCTATGCCCCAATCCCAATCGGATTGAAGCCCGTATTGCGCCAGTCTTTCGTCCCCGCCGGACAATTTGCGTATCGCGGTTGTCGCGTTGAACTGCCAGCGGTCGTGGGAGAGCGACAAGGATGTCACGCCATTGCCATTGGAGACCGGCGTGCCGCGAAAGGCGCTTGAAAAAGTGGCTTCGTTGAACCAGCTCAGGTTCCACTTGTCGGTCAGAGCCGTGTCATAGCGCAACCGGGCGGAAATCGTGTTGGCGCCTTCGCCATAACCGGGCTCCGCCTCCAGCCTTCCGACATCCACGCCGCCGGATATGTTCTTCAAGCCCGCCACGTTGCGGAAATCATAAGTCAGGATGAACGAGTTCAGGTCGTTGCTGAATGCAGGCGGTTGGCCTTCGGTGGGCGAGATGAAACCGTCGTCGAGGCTGAGGCGGCGGTCGAGAACTGTATCGTCGCGTTTGAACACCAGACCGGCGAAGGAATGCGCGCCCATATTTTCGGTATTGAAGGTATAGCGACCGCCAAGCCCGATGGAGCCCTTATACTGAAAATCATCGGTGAAGCCGGTGTAAAGCCCATCAATGGCGTGCCAGCCGTCCCCGAAGCCGATATCCATCTTGCCGCCATAGAGCGCAAAATTGTCATGGGAGTAAGAGACGAACAGGTTTTTCAGATTGAAGCCAAGATCGGAAAAGGCGTTGTCGTCCGTTGCTTCTACGGACGAGTCGAAGGTGATTTTCGAAAGGATGGAAAATTGCTGCGACAATTGCCAGACAAGGGCGGCTTCCGCCGTCGGCTGCACGCTGTTCCAGTGCGAACGCGGAATCTGACCGTTGCTGTCCTTGATTCCGAAATAGCCGGTATAGCCGGTCATGAACAGCAGTTGACCGTTCAATTTCGGATAATCGCCGGCCGCATCCGTGTCGCCCAGCTTGCTATAGGGCGTCAGGAATATTTCGGTTTTGAAAATGTCGCGCTTTTCTTGCGCAAAACCGTCCGGCGTGCCAGCCCCAAGCAAGGCTGTGGCACCAAGCAGGGTGCTGTATATCAGGCGACCGGAAAAGGCTGCTTTCTGTCGCCTGCCAAATCGCCGAAGCGGCGCGAAATTCTGCATGGTTATCGGGCCAGTTCAGCTGCCAGTTCGCGTACCTGCGAATGGATATTCTCGAACATGCCGAAATTGACCCGGCTGGCAACGACGAAAATACCGAGCTTGCGATTGGGCGACAGAACCACATAACTCATGAAACCGCCGAGACCACCGCTTTTACCGAGCAGGAACGGGGTTTCATCACGGGGCAAGGTAGCAACCCAGCCAAGCCCCATGCCGTCCCCTGCCGTTACTTCGGTCCCGACTACATGCTTCAAGCCGTCATAAGGCAGCCAAAGCGTATGATCGATCAGGGCATCTTCCCGCAACTGGTCCGCACCGTCGAGATGCCAGCGCATCCAGCGCACCATATCGTCCGCAGTCGTGTAGATACCGGCGCTGGCATACATGATGTCGGGAACAGGGCTGTTGGCATCCGGCTTGTCGAGAGGGTCGAGCCCGGTCATCAGCCGCTTTTTCTGCTCGTCGCTCAATACGTTGGTCGTGTCGGTGAGCCCTGCCGGTTTCAGCACCTCATTGGCGAGAACAGTGGAATAATCTGCGCCGCCGGCCTTGGCGAGTGCATCACCCAGAAGGCCGTAGCCGAGATTTGAATAAATCGTCGTGGTGCCGGGAACATAAGCAGGCTTGTTGCTGCCGGTCCACTTCCAGTAATAACCACGGTCGAAGGCCGCAAACGGATTATCCGTGATTTTCGTATCGGGGTTGGGCAACTCGCGCGGCAGACCGGCGGAATGCGTGGCCAGATCGAGCAGGGTAATAGGGCGTCCGTTAACTTCGACCTTGGCACCTTCCGGCGCATATTTTGCCAGCGGATCGGTAAGTTTGAGTTTGCCTTTGGCGGCAAGCGCCGCCAGCACATCACCGGCAAAAACCTTGGAAACGGAGGCAATACGGAAAACCGAATGCGCGTCCGGCTCGACATTGCTGCCGGGGGCTGTCTCCCCATAGGCCTGGATGATGCTGTTATCGCCCTGCACGACGGCGATGATCAGTCCCGGTGCACCGGAGTTGAGAAAAAGCTGCATGCCTGCCATGGATACGGCATCCTTCAAGGCAAGGTCTTCAGCTTTTGTCTGAACGTTGTGGGCAAGCAGAATACTGGCGGCGACCAGCGAGAGTGTTGTGAAATGCGCTAGCATCCGAGACGGCATGCGGGAATCCTCAAAGAACCGTTGGGGAGGATGTTCTGGTGCAATCACCATCCAGTAAACTGTGGGAATAACAAGAATCCAAGGACGAAACGACGTGCCGGTTTGACGAATGACATGCCATCAAAAGCGCAATGGTTCCGACATGTTAAGCGATTATATGCCCATACGCTCGCGCAGTTGTTTTCGGTAGGAGCGTGACACGGGCCATGCCCGGTCAACAGACCGCATCCTGATCTGCCATTTGTCAATTTTTCTGCGGTCCACATCGACGACGTGCAGCGAATTGACGAAAGCGGTTCTGTGCACCCGGAGAAAGATTTTCGACGGCAGCAGGCTGGACCACATGCCCAGCGAGCGCGAATCGAGCAGCATGGACCCATCTTCGAGCCAGATTTCGCTGTAATTGCCAGCCGAACGCACCCCCACGATGATTTCAGGCTGAACGCCGCGCACCACGCCGCGATTGCTCAGATAGACGAGGGGCGCCGCATTTTCGGGCGCGATTGTCTTTTCCGGCGCGTGACCAGTCGAGTATTTTGCCTGTCCGATGAGATTGGCGCACTGGAACAGGGCGTTGACTTCACTGGCCGACCATATCTTGTTCGCGACGGTCGTATCAAAGCCGATGATGCCGCGCAGTTTGTTGTCATAGAAGACGGGTACGCTGAGGACGCTTTTATTGCCCTGACGGAGAAACTCTACCTGGATCGCCCGCGCCGTCCGGGGCAGGTCTGTCACGTCGTGGACCGCTACAGCATGGCCCAGAACCAGATATTTGTGCAGCCAGGCGATGAGCGTGGTGGGCGTTTCCTGAAGCTCGGAGATATAGGCCCTGGTCTGCCCCCGGCACCATTCATGGGTATTGCAGAACCGAAGCAGGTTTGGCCGGTACTCGATCATCCATGCCCGGTCTGCGTTCGATGCCGTGCCCATCAGGGCGAGTTGTTCAGAGATAGCTTCATCGACGGCATATTTGAGCAGGTTCATGCCGCAGAGATAGGGCCAGTCCAGCACCGCGCTGCGCGCAAGGTCCGCCTTGGCGTGAATCCTGTAAGAGCCTAGGTCTTCTGACACGTCGGTCTGGAGCATGGCCTTGTCCCCCGCCCAACCCGGAAATCGGGTGAAATGCCGCGGGGTGTCTTCTTGTCCGATTGGATACCCCCGCATCATTTGCACCAACGAAAAGGGGTGAGCCTACTGCTGATGAATTAGCAACATCAGTTTTGCTCCAACGAAGGGCTTAGTCAAACTTGAGTTTTGAAAATTGGCACTGCGCTGCGTTTTTGTGGGACGTTGTTCCAAAGACCCCGAGAACCGTTGAAGGTTTTGGTTGTCGCAATTTTGCTGTCCGATCGCGATTACATCTTGCGCATGTTGAAGCCGGTCGTTTCGGTCCGCCTTTTTCGAAGTATTTGTCTGGCGCAAATAAAATAATCGACGCATCGCGCTTGCCAAAGGTGGTGGCTAGCTCAATAAGGCGAAAATGAAAAACAGCTAAACGCTTGATTTTTCTGGTGCCGCTTGCGTGACTCGAACACGCGACCCCATCATTACGAATAGTATGCGGTATGATCACTGTATTCCCCTGCATCACCATAAATCCTTGCAATTCCCGTTCAATTGATTGCTAGGCAGCGTAGACGAATTGGTTGACGTATTGATCGAAGCTTGATTCAAGACTGCTTTTTGGAGGCAGTTATGAGCCGAGGCGATCTGAGCGGATCCGAATGGCGTGTCTTGAAGGAGTTGCTTCCGATTGAAGCCGTCAATCGGGGACGTGGGGCGTCCGGAGCAAAATCGTGCAATCATCAACGGCATACTTTGGAGACTTCGTTGCGGTACGCGGTGGCGGGATGTTCCACCCAAATATGGCAATTGGAGTACGATCTATCTACGCTTTCAGCGCTGAAGCGAAGCCGGGGGTTGGGGAGCCGTTCAGTCACCCTTGCTGAGATCATGGCTGACAGTGGCCACTACAGCATTGATAGCACCACGGTTCGCGCCCATATTTCGGCAGCGGGCAGAAAAGGGGGATTCCTCGACGTGCTCTTGGCGGTTCGCGGGGCGGGTTCACCAGTAAACTTCACTGACCGGCTAATGCCAGAGGAAGACCGCTTGCCTTCCATCTAACGGTTGGCGAGACAGCAGATTGCAAGGCTTATGACACATTGATCGCTTTACCGAGCAAGCGCGGCGCTCCTTGCTGATAAGGGCTATGATGCGGATGCCATTCGTAATGATCTTGCCAGCCGCAATATCGAACCCGTCATTCCTGGCAGAGCAAATCGCCGCGTGAAGATGGAATATGATCGCACGCTGTATAAACAGCGCAACTTTATCGAACGGATGTTTGGCCGATTGGAAATCAACCGCGCCATGCCACCCGATACGACCAACTCGCCGAGAGTTTCATCAGTATGGTTCATATTGCCACCGCAAGATACGGGCTCAAATTCGTCCACCCTGCCTAGCGCCGTCAACCTGCTTTGGCTTCACATTTCAAGACCGGCCTTACGGCTCTCAAGCGTCGAGATCAGATTGAAACCGATGGACCGGAAAGGCTCTGGGGCAATCCAGCTGGCTGTACCCATAATGGCAGACATGTTTCTAAAATCGTCTCGGCCCAATATGAGTTCTGCGAGATGTCGCCCAAGCATTGTGCCTTTCGCGATACCACTGCCATTGCAGCCGCCCGATGCATAGAGGCCGTCCTCAACGCGGCCCCACCACGGCGCGCCATTCATTGTGAATGCAGTCGTACCAGCCCACAAATGTTCGAACTGCACATCTTTGAGATTAGGCCATCGGCGTTCAAAACGATCTCTGAGCTTGCTTACAGCTTCGCGCTCACCGAGTTCGGCCTCATGCGCATACAGACTGCGCACCATAAGCCGGTTACGACCAATGCGACGCAACGTCGTGCCAAGCCGATGCGATGGCAACAATCCCCATGCCTCGGACTCGCCTAGTTCATCAACCCGGCTATCGACAATTTCTTCAGTCACCGCAGCATAAGTATAAATGGTCGCCATGCGTGATTTCAGATAGCCGAACTTTCGGATGAATGCGTTGGTCGCCAGCGCCAGGTTCTTACATTTTACAACGCCCCCCGGCGTCTCCAAAACCCAGCCGTCGCGCTTGGTCAAGGTTGTAACCGGTGTGTTTTCATAGATCGCAATGTCGTTTGGCAATGCATCGGCAAGACCACGGATCAGGGCCGCGGGTTGTAGCAACCAAGTATCCTGCATGTGGATGCCGAAGCGATAATACGCGCTCCCGATACGACGATGAATGTCCTCGCGTGACAGGAGAGTATGAGCAATATTATTGACGCGAGCTACTTCGGCAACTTTGCGTAAAGAGGCTTCGCCGAGTTCTGTTGCTGCACCCCGGATCGATCCCACCTGCCGCATGTCACAATCAATATTATTTTCACGGATGATCCGCATCAACCATTCAAAAGCTTCAGTGAAGAAGCCCGACTGAAGACGTGCCTTTTCAGCCATTTCTATCGAGGCATTGCGCGGCAGCACGTCGGCCCCTGTGAAACCTGAGTTTCGGGCGGAAGAACCTTCCCCCACCGTCGTCGCTTCGATCACTGCGACACTGGCGTCCGGGTCCAGTTCACGCAATCGACGTGCTATAGCGAAACCGGTGAACCCGGCTCCGACGATTGCGTAATCGACCGCAATGTCTTGATTAAGCGCAGCGCGCGGCTGGCGCGGCGGGAGCATGGCATTCCAACCGCACAGATTGGAATAGCGAGGATAGGTTAGCTTTGTCATATTGGTGCCTGAAAGATTTCGGGATAGTGCATCGAACCATCCCGATTGCTCTTGTCATTCCTTGAAGTGAGCTTGTTCAGTGAGTAGCGGGCCCAGCGACATCGAACCCTTGAGTTCGAAGCCCCAGTCAAGCTTCTCGTTTCTGATCCAGACCTGGGCCGTTTCTGTCACCGGCACTGCACAAACATCAGCGACGATAAGCTTTTGTGCTTCCTGCCAGAGTTCCATCTGCTTTTTGGGATCAATCTCGGTGCGAGCGGCCTCGATCTGCTTATCGGCGACTGAGCAATGGCTGAAGTTCGTCACCTGCCCCGGAGCCCCAATCGCGCTGCTGGAATGATAGAACTGCGTCAGAAACGTATCCGCAACGGGGAAGCGTGCCGCGCCGTAATCAACAAGCGGGCTCAAATCCTTGCGGATCATCTGATGCCAAGTCGCGTGCTCAACTGGTTCAAGCTCAAGCTTGATGCCAGCCTTGGCGAGCTGCGCCTGCAAAAGCTGGTCTGTGGTCGCATAACTTGGCATCTGGCTTGAAATCATCTTGACGGTGAGACCGTTGGGATACCCCGCTTCAGCTAGCAGTGCTTTGGCCTTCTCCACATCTGGCTGGATGAGGCCCGGATCGGGATTGAGCCCGAGATTGTTTGAAGGAATGACTGACTTTGCAACACGCGTGAATTCAGGCCCACGAAACTGTGCGATCTGTTCAGGATTGACCGCGTAAGCAACCGCCTGCCGTACCTTGATATCGTCAAAAGGTTTCTGATTGCGGTTGATATACACCACTGTCAGTTCGGCAGGATCGAAGATGTCGACCTTGGCGCCGGGCGTTTCCTTCATCCGCTGTAACCAGCGCCGATCGGCATTGCCCGCAGATACATCGATTTCACCTGCGGTAAAGGAAAGATCACGGCCTGCCGCTGCATTAAGGAAACGATATGTCACCTTTTCGATCTTCGGCTTGCCACGGAAGTATTTTTCATGAGCGGTAAAATGGACCGCAACGCCGGGTTCGATTGATTCAAACTGGAAAGGCCCAAAGCCGACAGGATTGCGGGTAAAACCCTCTCCACGCTCTTCGTACGCTTTCTTGCTGATGATAAAGCCACCCGAATAGTTGGTCACCAGACCGAGCAAGCTCGGGACTTGATTTGCAAGCGTTATGCGCACAGTGTGCTGGTCTACAGCCTCGACGCTCTTAACGGCCTTATAGTCCGTTGCGAAAGCAGAGCGTTTCGGATCCGCCGCCTTTTGCAGGCTGAAAACGACGTCGTCGGCCGTCACTTCACCATAGCCATGTTGCCATTGCACGCCGGGCCGCAGCTTGAAGGTCCAGACCAGGTTGTTGTCTGTTGCTTCCCAACTCTCCGCAAGATCTCCTTCAATCGTTGCCGGATCAGTAGAGCCGGGCGCAAATCTGACCAGCCCTCCGAATATCCATGCGACGAGGGTACGGTCAGAGGTACTGGCGGCAAAATGTGGATCGAGATTGCCAATATCAGCAGCTGCCGCACCAAGCCGTAATTCGGTCTGTGTCGCGGAAGCTGAGAGCGTACCAAGTGCCGTAAAGGCCATAAGAGCGGCAAGTGCCGGTGGTCCCATGATGCTTTTCAGTTTCATGTCGGTTCCCTTCTTATTGCGGATTATTGTCTTGAGATTTGCTGAGCGCACTGATCAGTGGTGTGAAGCCCGCTTCGTTCAGTTGGCTTATCGCGGAAATAATGCTGTCCTGACTTTGGGTACTCAGACTGACACGCCCGATATTCTTGAACTTGTGAGCGACCTGATCCCAGCTCATCGGGTTCGCCACATCGCCAAGCGGGTGGTCGATAACCAGTTCTTTTTCACCGTCACCTTGATCGATCAGAACGCGCGCTGGCGTGCGAACTGGAAACGCCGTGGCAAAATCGATCGACGTTTCAAGTTCGATCCGGTTCGCAAGGCCAATGACCTCTATGTCTTTTAGACTGTCGGGATCGACGGGCTGAAGCGCCTCCTGCCCACGCAGCGCTGCAAGCGCGCAGCTGAAATAGAAACTATACTGGCCGCCCTCCAACGTGCTTGGGGTGCGCTCATTGGCGAGACGAAGCCCCTGCGGGAAGGTTTCGATGCGGAGCCTGTGAATGTGACGCCCATCCTGACGCATTTTCAGGATAGCATCGATGGCAGCATGCATATAACGACAGCATGCATAAGGCTTGAGATAACACTTCTGCAGCTCCCACACCTCGCCGAGCTGCCCCAGCAAAATTTTGCGATCATAGCGATCTTCATTGTTGAGCAGGTCTACCGGTCCGGTTGCTCCCGCCCTTGCGCGATAAGCCCCGGTGATACCTGCAACGACAGCAGGTGGGATTCCCTCTTTTACCGTGCTGCCCTGAAACTTGGAGGAGCCCGTCGGGAAAACGATAGGGCCTTCAGAGCCTGCAATCGCCAGCGCATGTGCCATTTCTGTGGCGTCAAGCCCGAGCAAGCGTCCGGCAGCTGCAGCCGCACCATAGCTGACCCACCTGCCACTGGCATAAGTCTCGATGGTGTTGGTCGGGCGTGATGTGGCAACACGCAGAGCGACGTCGTAGCCCAGTGCAATGGCATCCAGCATCTCCGCATCCGAGGCATTGATGGATTGGCCGACAGCAAGTGCTGCTGGAATGACGCCAGCCCCCGCATGGCCTGCCGCTCCACGATGGCCATCATCAATATCGAGCGCACTGGCCGCCGCACTATTGGCCATGGCAGCGCCCACAACACTCAGCTTCAAATCCGTGAGCCAGACCTGAGCTACGCCCGAACCGTAGACATCGGATGCTGCTTGCCTCGCCGAAGCAGCCAGGCGTGAATGAAGGCCTGCTGCGGTTGCGCCCATCAAATCGAGCAGTAGGAGCGAGATGGCTTCACGCGTTTCCGATGGCAACGCGCCTTTGGGGTGGCCAGACACAAATTCAGCAAGTTGAGTTAGGGCATGCATTTCCGAAGGACTCCAATCTAGCTCGCCATACGAACGAAATGACCGTCCGCGGCCATGCTCCAGCGTGCCGCTGGCGCGCTATAACCGAGGGGTTTGAGCGGACTTCTGGGTGGACCGGCATCGGCAGCTCGCCGCCTTGTTCCACGTTGATCGGGATGTGTTATCGGGATCGCCGAAAGTAATCGTTGCGTATATTCGTGCCCCGGTCGTCCGATCACGTCGTCACGTGGTCCGATTTCGACGATTTCACCGAAATACATTACCGCAACGCGGTTGCAGATGCGCTCGACTGCGGACATATCGTGACTGATGAACAGATACGAAATGTCAAATTCCTTCTGAAGATCAATCATCAGATCAATAATTTGACCCTTGATGGCGACATCAAGCGCCGATACCGCTTCATCTGCGATGATCAGCCGTGGAGCCATTGCGAGAGCACGGGCAATACAGATACGCTGGCGCTGTCCGCCAGAAAATTCATGCGGCAGACTGGATGCGCGATTGGGATCCAACCCAACACGCTCCATCAACCATTCCATCTTTTGTTGTGCGGCTACACCAATCTCCAAACCGTGAACCTTCATTGGTTCCATGATTGCCGAGCCAATGGTCTGACGTGCATCAAGAGAACCAAAGGGATCTTGGAAGATCATCTGTACTTGCCGCTTCAATGACGACAGGCTTTTGCGATCCAGATAGTCGATCGTCTCCCCACCAACGGTGATCTTGCCGTTGTGCACGGGTGCGAGATTGATAATCGCCTTACCAATGGTGGATTTTCCTGAACCGGACTCGCCAACCAGTCCAAGTGTCTCACCTTTGCCAATGCTGAACGACACATCTTCGACCGCATGCACTGCGCCCCTGGCACGGCCCAATAGGCCGCCGTGGACCGGAAATCTTACCGAAAGGTCGTTCACTTCGAGAACCGGCGTCGCGGCATTCGCCATCAAGGAACTGTCGACAGGTCTGGCCGGAATCGTTTTGGCCTGCAACTTGCCGACCAAACTCGGGGCCGCTTCGATAAGGCTGCGCGTATAGGCATCTTTAGGATTGCTGAAAATTTCCATCACCGAGCCGTGCTCAATGACGCGCCCATGGCGCATGACCAGAACGTCATCAGCAACTTCGGCAACAACGCCCATGTCATGCGTTATAAATAGAACCGCCGTTCCAGTTTCCTGCTGCAACTCCTTCAGCAGTTGAAGCGTCTGAGCCTGCACAGTCACATCAAGCGCGGTTGTTGGCTCATCCGCAATGATGAGATCAGGATCGCATGCCAGTGCCATCGCAATCATCACACGCTGTCGCATTCCACCCGAAAACGTATGTGGATACTGATTGACGCGCTGCTCCGGATCGGGAATGCGCACCTTGCGCAAAAGCTCCAGAACCGCTTCCTGCAGTTTTTTCCCCTTGAGCTTCTTGTGAATTCTCAGAACTTCGGCAAGCTGCGCTCCAACAGTCTGTACCGGGTTGAGAGAGGTCATCGGTTCCTGAAAGATCATGCTGACCTTGCCGCCGCGCACGCCTCGCATGTCCGCTTCAGGCAGTTTTAGCAAGTCTTGTTGGCCAAGCATTACAGCGCCCTCAGCCTTGGCGATGCGATCAGGCAGAAGACGCATGATCGCCAGGGAAGCAACACTCTTGCCAGAGCCGGACTCTCCCACCAGAGTCAGTGTCTTGCCAGGCTCGATCTGGAAACTGATCCCATGGACAACCGGCTTTCTGGCGAATGAAATCTTGAGATCACGAACAATGATCGCAGGCTGGACAGTCATTAGCTGGCATCCTTCAGTCGTGGATCGATTGCGTCACGCAGACCGTCGCCGATCAGGTTGAGAGCGAGAACGAGCACCAGAATTGCAAGGCTTGGATAAAGAGCCAGATGGAAGGAGCTCAGAATATTGTCGAAGCCTTCGCGAACCATGCCACCCCAAGTCGGTGTCGGCGGGGCCAGCCCTAACCCAATGAATGCGAGCGATGCCTCGGTGCGAACGGCAGTGGCCATCCAAAGTGATGCCATGACCAGGATCTCCGGCAGAATGGCAGGCAGAATATGGCCGAACAGAATGCGCGTATGGGAAAAGCCCATCGCGTGACAGGCCTGAACATATTCGCGGTCGCGCTGTGTCAGAACACCTGCGCGGGCAATTCGCGCAAAGGCCGGTATAGCGGTGAATGCGATAGCAATGACAATATTCGTCAGCGTGGCCCCCATAAGGGCGACGAGTGCCAAACCAAGAATCAATGATGGAAATGCCAGTACGACATCCATGATCTGCATCACAATGATGTCGGTCTTGCGCCCCACATAACCAGCAATCATGCCTAGAAACGAGCCAATTATCAGCGCGACCAGAATGGCCAGAAATCCGATGGTTAGCGAATAACGGGCTCCATAGAGTAATCGCGAAAGAACATCCCGACCGAACTGGTCCGTGCCCAGGAGATTTTCTGCACTTGGCGGCGACAGGTAAACGATGATGTTCTGTTCATTCGGATCATACGGCGCCAGGATCGGAGCAAAGGCTGCGCACAGAATGAGCGTCAGAACAATCGCTGCACCCAGCCAGGTAGAGAAATTCAATCGACGTAGAAATTCCCATCGAGACTGCATGCGCGGCGCGGCAGATGAATTGGTGGTGATGGATGTCATTTGTACTGAACCCTCGGATCGAGGAAACCATAGGTCAGGTCGGTCAGCATGTTCACCGCAACAACCATAAGCGTATAAATGACGATCATCCCCTGCAGCAGGGTATAGTCACGCTGGGTCAAGGCGTTGAGAATTAGCTTACCAAGACCTGGGCGAGAGAAGACGATTTCGGTCAGAACGGAATTACCGATCAGAATACCGAGATAGAGCCCCACAACCGTCGTAATTGGGATCGTGCAGTTACCAAGCGCATGACGCCAAACAACTGCGTGATGTGAAGCGCCTTTGGCCTTCGCCGTGCGCACGAAGTCCTGGTTCAAAACTTCGAGCATGGCCGAGCGGGTGACACGTGTAATATACGCCATCATGATCAGTGCCAGCGAAATGGTTGGCAGTGCCATCTGCCTCAAGCGGTCCAGCAATCCATCGCCGCCACCTGAACTAATCACAGGAAACCAGCGCAACTGGATTGCAAAAATCATGAGCAAAATGATCGCTGCAACAAACGCTGGAAGCGAAAGACCCAACAGGGAAACAAGGCGCAGCAACAGATCAGCCGGCTTATTTCGTTTCACTGCTGCCCAAACACCTGCGGGAACACCCAACAGCACTCCCAGTAGGAGCGACGCGATTGTCAACTCCATCGTATAGGGCAGGACGTTCATGATCTCGGCCGTAATCGAGCGGCCGGTTATCATGGATGTCCCAAGATTGCCTTGGAGTACACCCAGCATGAAGCTGCCGTACTGGACAATGATCGGCTGATCCAGGCCAAGCTTGTGGTGCAGTGCAGCGATACTTGCGGGGCTGGCTTGATCGCCAAGGATCACAAGAGCCGGATCGCCCGGCAGTACACGAACTATTACGAAGACCAACGTCAACACGCTGAACAACGTGAAGAGCGCGAAGCCCATTCGTTTGATCAGGAACGACACCATGCTGTTGTCCTCGCCTCAAACAGATGATGGGGGAGCATGACAGGGACGTGCGTCAGCAACCTGAAATCAGGTGTAAAGACAGCAATCTTTGAACGCTCCTCCCTCGGTTCAAAGACTTGACGCCGTGGTTGAATGACACCGAAAAATGTGACAGAAGTCAACATATTCCTTTTATTGGAATGAATTTTATGAAATATTCTAATAATTAGAATTTTGGAGTTAGCCGTGACTACGAACGCATCAAGCAATGCAGTACGCGCACTTGATATTCTAATAGTTCTGGGGGAAGCAGGCGCTGATGGCTGGGCTCTAGCAGAGATTGCTGAACGCATTGGCGAAGCTAAACCAGCCGTGCATCGTAGCCTCGTTTCGCTTCTTCAAAAGGGCTTCGCCGAACCGGCTGGCAAGCATGGCTTTTACCGGCTTGGGCCTGCTATCCCAATGCTCGCGAGAGGGCAGGCCCGTCTTGAACCCCTGATTTCAAAGTTTCGGCCAGGGATGACCGAGTTTGCGCGGCGAAGCGGGCATACCGTTTATATGATGGTGCAGGCGGGCATTGATGCTGTCTGCGCCGAGATGGTTTCGCGATTTCCAGACCGCCAGTTTACTATGGGGGTTGGCGGACGCGTGCCTATGGGCGTCGCAGCCGGAAGCATCGCACTCATGTCCATAATGCCTGAAGCCGACTGCCTCGCACTGCTTGAAACAAATGCACCGCGTTATCTTAGTCACCCATCAGTTCAGTACGTCGATAAGAGTGTCGTAATTTCCCAGATTGAAGATGCTAGACGGCGGGGTTTTGCTGTCAATATGGCGTACTACCTGCCGGGAGAAGGCGGACTCGGCTTACCGGTGCGCGCTACAAATCCTTATGAACTGAATGCCGCGATTTCGTTCACCGCACCGCTCGAGATGATGACGGAAGATTGGCTTCCCAAGATCATCGATGAACTGCGCGATTGCCTTGGTAACGCGATATAGTTTTCGCCTGCTTCATAAAGGCATGAAGCGAAATATTCTAACATCTTGAACCCTGAAGGAAACCAAATGCAGATTGAAAGATTTGACATAAATCACCGCCGCAGCCGTCTCGTAAAATACAATGGCATGTGTTTCTTATCAGGCCAATTTTCCGATTCTTCTGGGGACATTACCCAGCAAACGATTGAAACACTCGCCAAGATTGACGATCTTTTGGCACGTGCCGGTACTGACAAATCGCGTTTACTTACAGCACAGATTTGGTTGAGGGATATGTCAGATTTTAAAGCGATGAACGATGTTTGGGACAGTTGGATAGATCCAGCTAACCCGCCGACACGATGCTGCGGACAAGTATTCATGGCCGATCCTGATATGCGTATCGAAATTGTTGTCTCCGCAGCTGTTTAGAGTGCACGTGCATCTTCTGAATTTAATCGCAAATAACGGCAACGTTTGATGTTGCTAAATTGGACGGAATTAGAAACTTTGGCGTCTCCGGCAGAATTCAAACCTTCACGCCGAAAATCGACTGGCGCTCTGCCCTTCCATAGACAATACCAGTTTTCGGGGCGTCGTAAGTGCCAGAAGGAACAAAGCTGGTATCCAGTAGTCGATGCAATCAACCTTTGACAAAAGATGAATTGCCAAAGGTTGTAAGCTTTCCTCAATTTTTGAAGCACCCTGCACCAGAGTTTTATCCGACGTCACATAGCTGCCAAGGCATCAAGAATAACTGTTTCATTTCCAGTTTTGCCAGATTTGAAAAAAAAACGGGTTTTTTGATTGTCATCACTCTCACAAAATCCCGTTCCAATTCCGTTATCGGGCAGGGCGCGTAGGCGCCGCAAGCCAAGGCGGTTTATGGTGCCACCTGATGTTTCACCACCAACCACGATAAGCTTTTCAACGCCAAGTTCGGAAATAGCTGCGGCGAGCTCAGATATAAGCCTTTCCCCTTTTTCGCTTGCGCCGCGAACGCCCAGCTCTGTCTGGATTTCTTTGACACGAGTATCACTGACCGCCGTTGAAATGAGGTAAGGCTGTTTGCCGTGATGATCTTTTGCCCATTCCATTGCTTTTGACACCATGGCGTCGATATCGCCATCTTTTGTAAGGTCCAGTGTCAAAACCGGGTGCTGTTTGGCAAAAACCGCAATCTGTCCATCCGCAATGGGACCAACTGTTCCCACAAGAACCGCGGCAGTGCCGTGGCTTGGTAACGGTGGTGCAACGGTGATGGCTGGCTTGGGCGCAAAGCGATCAATACCAAGCTGAATGAGAACAGCGTCGGAGCTGATCATTGTTGGCTGTGCCCCTGCCAGTTCGGCGGCTATCCTGACGTCACCGTCATCGCTTGCATCGACAACGCAATAGCATTTGCCTGCATTTGCGAGCTCATCAAGATGTGCTTGTGCTGCGTCCTTGCCTTTAAGCAGTATGGAATGGGGCAAAAGCCCGATCGGCTCGTTCGTCTGTTTTCCGATGAAACGCACTATGTCGGGATCGCTCATTGGAGTGGCTGGGTCGTAGCGCTTGACGGACTCAGAGATGAGGCGGCTTCGATAGAAGAGATAGCCTTGATGAACCGTGGCGTTGAACTTGGGAAAGCCGGGGCAAAATAGAAGACTGCTGGGGTTATAGCGTGCGCGCAAAAGATCGGCAGCAGGCCCAACATTGCCCTGTTCCGTTGAATCGAAACTGGCACAGACTTTGTAAATGACCTGATCGCAACCGATTGCATCAAATGCATCAGCTGCGCGTGCGATCTGTCGTTTTGCTTCATCGGGCTCAGCAAGACGCGTTCTGCCTGCCCATATGACGACAGCTTCGCCTGCACATTCGCGGATAGCACCGATATCTGTCACGACAGCGGTTCTAATGCCTGCTGTTTCATAATAAGCAGCGACCATCAACGCGCCTGTCATATCGTCGGCGATGATCCCAAGAGTGCCGTTATTCCCCATTTTATCCTCGTATCATGCCATGCGACATTGCGTGTCATAGATAATGAAATTTAATTCCAATTAAGTATCATTTTGATGGACCGCGTCAATTGCCGGGATTATGAAGTTAGACGTCATCACAAACTCTTGGTTGCCAACAACGGGGAACAGACGATGCCAACCGATTATGATCAGAGCCTTACAGCACGTCGCGCCATCGTGGATGCGATGCGTCACATGGAACAGAAGGGCTTCAATCACGGCAGCAGCGGTAATATCAGTATTCGGGAAGGCGAACATATCTGGATTACGCCGACTGGCGCCACATCGCTTATGAACCCTGAAGACATGAGTCTCGTTTCTGTGGAAGGCGAGCATCTTGCGGGCAAGGTGCCTTCCAGCGAATGGCGCATACACACAGAAATCATGCGCAATCATCCCGAAGCAGGCGCGGTCATCCATTCGCATGCGGATAGTTGTGTTGCATTGTCGTGTCTGCGTAAACCATTGCCTGCTTTCCATTATATGATTGCTTCATTTGGCGGGAACGAAGTTCCCTGTGCTGATTACCGCGTATTTGGTTCTGATGCTTTGGCCTATGAAATCGTGCGCGCTATGGGTAACCATCGCGCCTGTCTGATGGCAAGCCATGGAATGGTGGTGTGGGGCCGGGATATGGCCCACGCAACATTGCTGGCAGAGAAACTCGAAACGCTGGCACGCCAGTACATTTTGGCTTGTCAGATTGGCGAACCGGTTCTTTTGAGCGAGACTGAGCTGGATGAAGTTCGCGCGCGTTATGGTTATTACGGCAGCAAACCGATGCCGCGCTGATCGCCGATAAGAACAGGCCCGAATGGAAATTCGGGCCTGATTTGCATTATGGATCAGGCGCGGGAAGGTCCCGTTTCCTGAAACCGGTCCAGAACATTGCGGGTAATGGTGGTGGTATACGCGCAGTTGCGCTTGAGACCCATTACCCATTCACAAAGCCCGGCGGTTACCACTTCACCGTCACCTTGCTTCATGGAAACGAGCATCCCCGCACCATGTGCCAGGCGCTTGCGCGCCGCTTCATAACCATCAGGCGCCAATTCGCAGATGCCCTGCAGATCGCTATCGCGAACATAGTAGCGATGTCCCTGACCGTCGAGTTCATATTCGTAGATCGATGCTGGCGTCATCGCGAGAATTTCGATCTTTTCGGTCGGCACGCCATGCTCTTCAACGGCATAGGGGAAGCCGTTCTTGAATGAATAGTTGAGCCCGTCGACCTCATAACCGAAGATCTGGGCTTCGTGACCAAAGATATCCGCATAACGCAGATGCGTGCCTTCGAAGATCCAATGCTCCGGTTGGTAGACGGTAAGCCCGCGAGAGCCACGGGGAGAGAAACCGCCCCAACTGCCATACATTCCGTTTTCGCCGTTAACACCGACAGTCGAAGCCCCCGGCCAGTTAACCGCGCCACTTGCCCAGTTCGCCGTGCATAGGTGTTTCTGATCGGTTTGCATGATGGGGTCTTGCGTAGGCGCTTTGGTTTTCCAGCAAACCTGTGTCTGGCCATCATTCTCAAGACGGATCTGCCAGAGGAAGTTGCCGCCAAAGCGCGCGAGATGCCCGCCGCGAGCGACGAAATCCTCGACGGTTTTGCGCATGTCCCATGACCAATATTCATCATGGCCAACCGTGACCAGACAATTGTAATCGTCGAGAATACCGGCATTATAGTGGAGATCGGTCTGGGTTATATAGTCGATCTGATAACCTGCCGCCTCAGCCCAAGTTACGAAATAACGTTCGTATTGGGCATAGCCCGCGGACGAATAATATTGCGCGAATCCCATCGTATAGCCCCATTCCTTGGAGGGGTATCGGGTCGCATCCCCCATGTCCTGCCAGACCGGGTTACAAACGCGCGCAGCTCCCTGCGGCAACCAGATCATGCCTTTCGACCATGGGCGGCGCAGGCTCAAGATCGGCGAACCTTCGTTCTTATTTGGACCCCATGTTCCAAAATAGTGGTTCGCACCGCCCCAATCATTATAGGCAGTCCAGGTGCCAGTTGCGAACATGAGGAGAATGCGGCCCGAACAGGTCTTCTTCGTCGGGCGGACCACAACGAAATGATGTTGAACGAAGCGCTCGCCATCGGGGCGCATACATGTCGAGACAACGCGATAGAAGCCCGAGCGGGCATCGTCGGGAATTTTCCAGCTATAAAGAACTGGCCAGTCGCAGCCCTCCATATAGGCCGTTTCTGATGTTTTGGTGAAGCTGCCAGGAAGGTCGAAAGCCTCGTCCATCATCTGAGGTTCGTGGCCGTCGCGATATATCTGGATCGACCATGTTTTGGCTGTGGTGGAGCCATGAAACTCGACCGTTTCACCGGGGTCGTAAGACATCTTCTCGGTGTAGACGAAAACTTCGGGCAGAGCAGGGTCTTCACGTGGAAACTGATAGCGATAGTCTGAAAGAAAGTGCTCGTCCGCAAAGCCTTTGCGAACCGCCCATGGCTTGATCGCATGTGGCCCCATTTCGGGAAAATTGAACTTGTCGCGGGACATTGTGAGCTTCCTCCTTGAATCAAAAATTCTGATTGCTGTTCAATGCTGAACGATCGGCATCGCCGGGATTGTCTTGTTCGTGTTGCTGAAGGCGCTTCAGAAGGGCAGCGCCTCCTTCTATGAGGTCGAGTTGGACGGCGAGGCGTAACGCATAGCTGTCGCGGTTGCTGAGCGCCGTTAAAATGTTCTCGTGCTGGTGGCGTCCGGGATAGCTCGGTTTCGCCGTTGGATAGAGCTCCGAAACGAGCGGACCGACCCTGATCCAGAGACTTTCAAGCACGTCTATCAGATGCGCCATCCGGCATTGTTTATAGAGCGCGAAATGGAAATCCGAATTTATCTGCAGGGCCGCGCGCCAATCTTCCGTGCGTTCTGCTTCGGTCAGATGCTGATGAATGGTTTCCAGTCTGGTGATGGTTTCATCGGATATGTTTGTCAGCGCATGTTCGGCTGCGAGAGGCTCCAGAACGAGCCTCATCGCGCGGATTTCTTTGTACTCAGCCAGCGTTAAACGCCGTACGCGAATATAAAAGCGCGGTTTGATTTCAATCGCGCCTTCGCGTGACAACTGCATGAGCGCTTCGCGAACCGGCGTCTCCGATGTACCCAGATCCTGAGCCAGCTGACGAACCTTGAACCGCTGATGCGGCTTGAACTGTGCCCGCAGCAGCCCTGATTTGAGCTGCTGGTACACAATGTCTGAAAGGTTATCCCTTTCGTCGTCCGGCCGTTCGCTCACGCTTTTTCCCTACCGGGTGGAGATTGCCTTGAAAGCGTCTTCCGTCCGGGAAAGAGCGTCGTCGATCACCGCATCCGTGTGCGCGCAGGAGATAAACATGTTGTGCTTGTGGTGCAGGTAAACGCCGCGGTTCAGCGCTTCGCGACAGAAATGTGCGCCAAGCTGTGCATCCGTATCGCCGACAAATTGCACCAGCGGCATTGCGGCAGGTCCGGTTTGCAGCAGCTCAAAACCATGTGCGCGTGCCTGAGCATCAAGACCGGTGCGCAAGCGTTCGCCCGCATGTTTCATGCGTGCAGGACCATCAATACGCTTCAGTTCCTTGATGGTGGCAACCGCTGCTGCCATGGATGCACCGGCATACCAAAACGAACCAGTCATGTAAGCTTGTCCTGCAGATTCACGGAAACGGTTGGTTCCGGTGACTGCTGCAAGCGAATAACCATTGGCGATTGCCTTGGAATAAGCAGCAAGGTCAGGCTCAACGCCGGTTCCGCGCCAGCTTCCACCCAGATCAATGCGGAAGCCGCCACGCACGTCATCAAGAATGAGCGCCGCACCCGCCGCATCGCAAAGGGCGCGTGCCGTCTTGGCGAATTCTGTGGTGGGAAGTTCCTGTGGGATGGCAAGGTCGTGCTTGAAGGCGGAGACAATGATTGCAGCCAGATCGTCACCGGCCTGTTTTGCGGCGGCAGTGAGGCTTTCAACATCGTTGTAAACATAGTGGACGAGGTGAGCACGATCTTCGGCCGTTACGCCGACGAGTGATGGCGTACACCATGGCACAGCACCGTGATAGGCACCCTTAGCGACCAGAACCTTGCGGCGTTTGGTTGCGCCGCGTGCGATTGTTACGCAGCTGGTCGTGGCGTCGGTGCCGTTCTTCTGCAGCAATGCCCAGTCGGCATGGGGTACCGTTTCAACGAGCAGTTCTGCAAGTTCAACAGCGTGCGCTGTTGGACCGTTGAGGCAATCGCCTGCCTTTATCTGGCTGAGTGCTGCAGCATCCACGAGTTCATGACGGTGGCCCAGAATGATCGGTCCCCAAGCACACATGAAATCAATATAGCTGTTGCCGTTTACATCCGTAACATGAGCGCCCTCGCCCGATGCAAAATACTGCGGATATCCCTCTGGAAGCGACGCTGCGCGCTGATGGCCCCACATGCCGTTCGGGATCACGCGTTCGGCGCGTGCGCGAAGCTCGGCGTCTGGATTGTGTTCGCTCAGGGTTCGGGCTGAAGTGGAATGCGCAGGCATTGGTAGTCTCCCATATGATGACGCTTTTACGTTCATCACCTCAAATTATGATATATCAAAAATGATCCTTGTTGCGATGATATGTCAAGAGAGATTCCAAAAATTGAGTTAAATATTCCCGCTGTTAAGCATTCTATCGGCTTCCGTATGAGAATTTGGGCATTTTACCGCGTGATCTGGCAAAAACACCAGGCAAAACAGCGTTGAAGATAGTGCTCAACCATTTTGATCAATAAATTTGATATATCATTATAGACATAGACACGAAATGCGGGTTAAGCTCTGCCAACAACAAAAAGATCAGGGGAAAGCATGGCTAGCCAGAAGAGCACGCCCGATTCCGGGCTGGGTATTAGCATTCAGGGAGTGACTAAAAATTATGGGAGCTTCACAGCGGTAGACGGTCTCGACATGGAGATCGCGCCGGGTGAATTCCTTGCTCTGCTGGGGCCTTCGGGTTCCGGCAAATCAACTATCCTTATGATGCTGGCTGGGTTCGAGCGTCCCGACAAAGGGCGCATTCTGTTTGGCAGCAACGATTACACCCGCGTACCGCCGCATAAACGCAATATCGGCATGGTGTTTCAGCATTACACGCTGTTTCCCAATATGACGGTGCTCGATAATGTGGCCTTCCCACTTAAAACAAGGGGTGTGCCAAAAGAAGAACGGCACCATACTGCCCACGAGGCACTCGCCCGTGTGCGACTTGCCGATTTCGCCAATCGCAGTCCGAAGCAATTATCAGGTGGGCAACAGCAGCGTGTTGCGCTGGCTCGCGCTATTGTCTATTCACCGCGCGTTCTTTTGATGGATGAACCCTTGTCGGCGCTGGACAAGAATCTGCGTGAAGAAATGCAGATCGAGATCAAACGCCTTCATTCTGAACTGGGCATGACCATCGTATTCGTCACCCATGATCAGGGTGAAGCGCTGACAATGGCGGATCGCGTTGCGATCCTCCAAGGCGGACATATTCAGCAAGTCGCCAGCGCGCGCGAACTCTACAACCGCCCCGCCAATCTGTTTTCCGCAAGCTTCATTGGTGAGATGAACCTTATCCCGATCGTATGGGATGGGACCAAGGCGCAAGCCGCTGACGGCACCGTTGTTTCGATCCCCTCTGAAAATGTCATGGGAGCAAAATCCGGCAATGCGTTGATGGCAGTTCGTCCGGAACGCTTAACTCCTGCAGAGCAGGGATTGGAAATCACTGTTCGTGATGTGATCTATGCCGGACCGGATACTGCTATTCTAGGGGCAATGGCCGACGGAACAGAACTGCGCGCAAGACTGGCGAGTGCAGCGGTTCCTGACATTGGAGCAGGTCAAAAACTGCGATTGAGCTTTGCTCCCGAAGCAAGTCTCGTCTATTCCCGTGCGAGCTGAGCCGATGTTGAAAATGTTCTTTGAGCCAGACGGGCGCAAGCTATCGAAAGGCGGAATGCTTCTTCTGCTTTTGCCATTCTTCTCGCTGCTATTGCTGTTCTTTATCTATCCGTTGGTCAGTCTGCTCGCTTTGTCCGTGACAGAGCCATCGGTCTCGTTGGACAATTATCAGAGGGTTTTCTCAAACCCGGTTTATCTCAACGTGCTGGGACGCACTGTTTTGATTGCCGCGCTGGTCAGTGTGATCGCGCTGCTGATGGCCTATCCCATTGCATGGCTGATGGCGCATTCGAGCGGACCAAAACTGATCTTCATAACCGCCTGCATTCTGTTGCCGTTCTGGTCGTCTGTGCTGGTGCGAACCGCAGCCTGGGCAGTGCTTTTGCAGCGTAATGGATTGGTCAATCAAGGTTTGCTTCAACTTAGCCTCATAGATCAGCCGCTGAAGCTGCTTTATACCCAAACCGCAGTTCTCATTGCTATGACGCATGTTCTCTTGCCGTTTGTGGTTCTGCCGATCTTTGGCGCTATTCGCAACGTGCCGCGGGATTATGCGAGAGCTGCTGCCATCCTTGGAGCTGGCCCAATACGAACCTTTTTCGAGGTCATTTTTCCGCTCACCCTGCCGGGAGTCATGGGCGGGATGATCCTAACCTTTCTCACCGCACTCGGCTATTTCATCACGCCTTCGCTGCTTGGTTCGCCGAAAGAAATGATGATTGCAACGCTGATTTCCCAGCAGCTGCGCGAAACACTGGATTGGCCATTCGCAGCAGCACTGGTGGGAATTCTTACACTTCTTGTGATGGCTGTTTCGCTGGTCTTCGGTCGTGTGTTCAAGTTCAACCGGATGATGGGAGGCAATGCATGAACAGCCGCAATTTGCTCCTCAATGCCTATGTCTATCTGGTGCTGTGTTTTCTCGTTGTGCCGATCCTTATCATTCTGCCAATGGCGTTTAGTGAGACGGATTACATCACATTTCCGCCACGCGGGTTTACGTGGCAGTGGTTTGGTGCCTTCTTTCAGTCTGCACAATGGATGAGCGCAACGGCATTCAGCGCGAAGATTGCATTTTTCACGGCGATTTCGAGTGCAATTATTGGGTTATGTGCAAGCTATGCGATAGTTCGCGGCAAGGGTGCGCTCGCGACCATTTTCCAGACCTTGCTCATTGGTCCCATCGTTGTGCCGCATATCGCTCTGGCGATTGCGCTCTATCTGATGTTTCAAAGTGTCGGACTGACAGAGACAACGGCCGGTTATGTTTTTGCGCACACAATTATCGCACTGCCCTTCAGTGTGTTTACGATTGTAGCAGCGCTCTCGCAGGTCGATCCCGCTTTGGAAGATGCGGCAATGTGTTGTGGCGCCAATCGCTTTTTGGCTTTTCGAGCCGTGACCTTGCCGCTGATATGGCCGAATGTCTTATCGGGCGCGTTGTTTGCCTTCGTGATATCGTTCGACGAACCGGTAATTTCGTTCTTTCTCGCAGGTGTGCGCGACAAGACCCTGCCGCGCATGATGTTCGATGATATCGAGCAGAACCTGACACCGATTATCCCAGCGATTGCCGTGATGCTCACGCTGCTTTCCATCATTGTGCTGGTGGGGGCCGCGGGGCTGCGCGCGCTGGGCGCGCGCTCACAGCAGGCTGTGTCTGAAGAATAAGAAAACCATGGAAGTGAGGGAAACATGTTCAAGAAAACTACCAGATTACTGATGTGCGCCGGGTTGCTGCTTGCCGCCGGATCGATAGTGGCCAAAGCTGACAGCGTTGTTTATGCGACGACTGGCGGACAGATGCGCCAGACGCTCGAGAAAGAGTTCTACGGGCCTTTCAAGGAAGAGAGCGGCACGGATATCGTGCCGTTTGATATTGAGGTGCCGGATCAATGGGCGCGCGTCGAAGCCATGAAGCGCGCCAACAAATTTGAGTTTGATATTGTTACGGCAACGGGTCCCGATCTGGTCGACAAAGCCGATCTTCTTTTGACGATTGATTGCTCGAAACTAACGAATGTCGAAGCGAAAGGCGTCGAAGGCTCCTGCAAGGAAAAGGGTGTTGCAAGAACGACGGGCGGAATGCTGCTCGCCTATGACACATCCGTTTACAAGGACAAGGTGCCTCAGACCTGGGCTGATTTTTGGGACGTGAACACATTTCCCGGCCCGCGTGGATTGCCGGATACGGGTGATCGTGACTGGTGGTTGCCGGCTATCGCACTGATCGCTGATGGCGTGCCGCGCGACAAGATTTTCCCGATGGATCTGGACCGGGCCTATAAAAAGCTCAACGAGATCAAGCCGCATATCAGCGTGTGGTGGAAGACGGGCAATCAGGTGGCACAGATCATGCGCGATCAGGAAGTCGCCATGACGATGTCCTACTCCGGCAGAGCATTGAGCGCCATGAATGATGGTGCGCCATTCAATGTAAGCTGGAATGATGCGGTGATGGACACAGGCTATTTCGCTATCCTGAAAGATGCCCCTAATCCGGAAGGCGCCCTGAAGTTTATCAATTACTTCTATGGTCATGCAGAAGGCCATCCTGCCTTCATCAAGACAGCAAACTACGCGACCCATTCAAAAGAAGGTGTGGCTTTGCTGCCTGAAGCTGAGCAGAAGAGTTACGCAACGTCGCCGGATAATTACAAACTGCTGCTTGTCCCGGATTTCAAATGGATCGGCGAGAACCGCAACATGCTGCGTGAACGCTGGCAAAACTGGCTTGCTGAATAAACAAAGGTCGCAAAGGGATCTCAGGCCGACGCCCTCGTGGTGTCGGCCTTTTTGTTTGGATCAATCTGTATAGGCTGACGATTTCAGATGCCTGACGAGAGCCGCTCCACCTTCAATCAGGTCCATGCGAATAGCCATGCGCAGAGCATAGGAGTCCCGATCGCGCAAGGCAGCCAGAACCTGTTCGTGCTGGTGAGGGCCGGCATAGGTTGGCACTGCGTTGGGATAAAGTTCCGAAAGGATAGGCCCGATACGCATCCAGAGCGCTTCAAGCACATCAATCAGATGTTTCATGCCTGAACGACGATAGATGATAAAATGGAAATCAAAGTTGGTCTGCAATGCTCCCGGCCAGTCGCCGCTTTTTTCTGCAGCAACCAGCCGATTGTGCAGATCTTCAAGCTGAAGAATGTCTTTTTCAGTGATATGCGGCAATGCGCGTTCCGCCGCCATGGGTTCAAGTTCCAGACGCATCGCACGAATTTCTTCGTATTCATCGGCTGAAAGCTTGCGCACGCGGATGTAATAGCGCGGCTTGATCTCGATGGCGCCTTCGCGCGAAAGCTGGATCAGAGCTTCACGGACAGGGGTCTCAGATGTTCCCAACGAGCGCGCAAGATCGCGGACCTTGAGCCGCTGAAGCGGAAGGAGCTGCGCCTGCATCAGCTGCGATTTGAGCGTATTGTAAACGGTGTTGGACAAAACGTCGCCAGATTCCGCCTGAGCTTCTTCCACAATGGCGTCGTCCGCTTCAGTCAAGCTGTTGTCCGGTTCATTTACAAAATTCATCAATAGGCTCCAATTGCCGGACGCATCTTTGTCGAGCGCTCGAATATATCAATTCATCACCACGACTCAAATGCCCACATGTTTGCATGCCAGAACCATCTGTGCATCAAGCATCGGGACACCATTGATGATCCTGCATCCTTTGGCTTGCGCCAATTCCAGCCAGCGCGTCATCGGCGGATTGACGATGATGTCGGATATTATGGTGTCGGAGGAAACTCCTGTCAGATCCAGCGGAAGCTCGTCTTGCTCGGCCATGCCAAGCGATGTCGTATTAACGATGAGGTCGAAGTGGATGCCGTGATCGGGTCCACTTTGGAGTGAGCAGTCTTTATAAGCAGACTGTATATCCGTGGCGAGCGCTGCAGCTTTTGCAGTATCGCGGTTGGCGATCCACAAGGAACGCGCGCCGGCTTTTGCCAGCCCAAAGCCCACAGCACGCCCGGCGCCGCCTGCTCCCAGCATCAAAACTGACATGCCTTTAGGTTCGATACCATTGCTGCGCAATCCTTCGATAAAGCCGGGGCCATCCAAATTGTCACCAACAAGGCGACCACTTTCCTCCCGGCGCACGAAGTTGACGGCACCAATTTCTTGCGCTGCATCTGTCACAGCATCGAGAAGCGGAATGATTGCGATCTTGTGTGGGATAGTCACACCAAATCCGCTTACATTGCCCATTTTGCGAATGGATTGCGTGACTTGTGCAAGATCATCAGGATGAACGTGCAAGGGAACCGCCGCTGCGTTCTTCCCTGTCTTATCGAAATGGGTATTGAAGACGTGGCTTGCCCGTACATGACAGATTGGATGTGCCAGAACGAAAAGGATTTTGCTCTTGCCGGTAACTTCCATCGGTTAAGCCCTCGTCATTTCGCGTGCGATGATGATCCGCTGAATTTGTGACGTGCCTTCATAAAGACGGAACAGGCGCACATCCCGATAGAAATGCTCGACAGCATAGTCCTGCATATAGCCGGAGCCACCATGTATCTGCACGGCGTGATCGGCGACGCGTCCCACCATCTCGGAACAATAGAGTTTGCAACTTGCCGCCTTGCGAATGATGGCGGGGTCCCGATCATCGAAAGCACGCGCTGAATCGAGCACCATGCATCGTGCGGCATAGGCTTCGGTGCTCATATCCGCCAGCATTGCCTGTATCATCTGGTGTTCTGCAATGAGCTTGCCGAATTGAACACGGGTTTTGGCAAAACCGACGGCTTCATCAATCAATCGCTCTGCCATGCCTGTGCAGACGGAGGATATATGCAGCCGACCACGGTTGAGAACTTTCATTGCTGTCTTGAAGCCACGGCCTTCCAGACCACCAATGATGTTTTCCGCAGGGACACGAACATTCTCAAGATAGACATCACAGGTCTGCGTGCCGCGTTGTCCCATCTTATGATCCGCCTTACCAACGGTGAGGCCGGGTGAATTGCGATCAACCAGAAATGCTGTGACGCCGGAAGGTCCGGCTTCGCCTGTTCGTGCCATGAGCGTGAATACGCCAGCAATTGGCGCATTGGTTATGAAGCGTTTTACGCCATTGAGAATGTAAGCATCGCCGTCTTTTACTGCCGTAGTTTTGACAGCACCTGCATCGGACCCGACATCGGGTTCTGTCAGGGCGAAGGAGCCAATGATTTCTCCGCTGGCAAGTCTCGGCAACCAATAGGTTTTCTGGGCGTCGGTGCCGTCAGCGATAATCCCCTGCGACCCGATACCGTTGTTTGTGCCGATGACAGAACGAAATGCCGGAGAGGTGTAGCCGAGTTCAAAACCGACGAGGACTTCTTCCTCCATTGTCAGCCCAAGTCCATCATATTGTTCAGGAATTGAGAGGCCGAACAGGCCCATGGCACGCATGTCGTCTATGACATCGGTGGGGATGCTGTTTGTTTCTTCCACCTGTCTTTCGACGGGCATCAACCGCTCTCTGACAAAGCGTCTGATCGTATCTAACAGTGATTGAAAGGTCTCCGGGTCGCGGATCATGAAGTGCCCCTTCGCGGGTGATTTCAACAAAGATGAAACACGTCGCGTTTTGCAGAAATATCCTATTGCTAAGGGAATGTTTCATAGATTAAAGTTCGAGACAATATAAAATGAAATTAAATTCCATTTGTGGCTTTGCTATGATTGGAATGGGTTCAGGGGAAGTTGGGGAGAGGATGACCGAGCTTACCGATGTGGTGATCGAAAGCCGTCCGGCGGCAGATGTGGCCTTACTGGAAATCAATCGTCCAGAAGCACTCAATGCATTGAATATGGATATCCGCCAGAAACTGTCAGAAGCAGTTGATCGGCTTGCGATTGATGCGGAAATGCGGGTTATCGTCATTGCGGGCAAAGGTGGAAATTTCGCCGCTGGTTCAGATGTTAAAGTGTTTGCACAGACTGGTGCTGGAGAAATTCTCGCCCAGCGGCTTCATCGTTACTGGGAGAGCCTCGCTCGTTGCCCCAAGCCTGTTATCGCTGCCGTGGAAGGCTATGCGTTGGGCGGTGGTTGTGAGCTTGCAATGCACGCCGATATTATCGTTGCATCAAAAACAGCAAATTTCGGTCAGCCGGAAATCAAGCTCGGATTGATGCCTGGCGCAGGAGGTACACAACGGCTCTTACGCGCGATAGGCAAATATAAAACCATGCTGCTTACTCTGACGGGAGAAATGCTCTCGGCGGTGGATGCGGAAAGATACGGTCTCGTCAGCCGATTGACGGACGAAGGGCAGGCATTGGAAGAAGCGCTAAAGCTTGCTGGAAAAATTGCCCTGATGCCACCGCTCGCAGCGGAACAAATCAAAGAGGCCGTCACTCACGGCGAGGATGCACCTCTTGAAACGGCTCTGAGATTGGAGCGTAAAGCGTTCCAGCTTCTCTTCGACACGGAAGATAAGCGGGAAGGCATTGACGCCTTCCTGTCCAAACGCAAGCCTCAATTCAAGGGGCGCTAGTATGGCTGCGATGTCGGAGCAACATCGTCTTATCAATAGAGTTGGTATCGTTGGTGCCGGGATTATGGGGATAGGCATAGCCGAAACCATGGCTGCGGCTGGCCTGACTGTTCATGTATTCGACCAATTTCCCGGAAACGCCGAAGCTTCAAAACAGGAGCTTGCAAAGCGTCTGGATAGCCGGGTTTCGCGCGGGAAACTGGACTCGGATACGGCTGCAGGTGTTCTTGATCGGATCACACCTGTTGATGCCCTTGGCGATATGGCTGAGGCCAACCTTGTCATAGAAGCTGTTGTTGAAGACATTGGCGTGAAGCGGGAGCTGATTGCCGCGCTTGAAAAATGTCTTCCGCCTGAAGCGATCATCGCAACGAACACATCGTCTTTGTCGGTAACTGCAATTGCCGGTAAAGCTCAACATCCGCAGCGCATAGCCGGGTTTCACTTTTTTAATCCCGTTCCGTTAATGCGCGTTGTGGAAGTAATCAAAGCTTCGCTGACGGATGCCAGGGTTATTGATGTTCTGAAGGAGCTTGCGGTACGGATCGGTCATCGACCCGTGATGGCTTCCGATACACCGGGTTTTATCGTCAACCACGCTGGTCGTGCTTATGGCACGGAAGCGCTTGCGATGATCCGGGAAAATATCGCTGATTTCACCACGATTGATGCAATTCTGCGGGATGCTGCCGGGTTCCGCATGGGGCCTTTCGAGCTTCTTGATCTGACGGGACTTGATGTGTCGCATCCCGTCATGGAAGCGATCTACGGGCAGTATTATCACGAACCCCGTTATCGTCCGTCGGTTATCACACGGCAGCGCCTTGATGCAGGTCTGCTTGGACGCAAAAGCGGCCGCGGCTTTTATGATTATTCAGACGTTGCCACCACAGCTGTAGCAAGCGATGGCGCGCGGAGCCTGCCCAAATCGGTAACGATTATCGGCGATACACCTGACAAGGCGCTGCATAAGCTCGCGAAGCAGGCAGGCGTTCCAGTCATCAATGATGTAAGTGCGAGCGCGCTGGTTCTGATCGGTTTGATTGGCGATGATCTAACCTCGGCAACAGTGCGAGAAGGTCTGAACTCTGCCAACACAATTGGCTTTGATCCGCTATTTGGCATCCACAGACACCGAACGCTGATTGCTTCACCGGGAGCAACTGACCTTACGCGGCAACAGGCTCTCGTTTTGGCGCAGTCCGACGGGGGCAAAGCATCGCTGGTTGACGATACATGCGGAACTGTTTGCCAGCGTGTTTTGGCAATGATTGTGAATATCGCAGCCGATATCGTTCATCAAAACATAGCATCAGTCGATGACCTCGATGCTGCCGTGCGTTTGGGGCTCGGCTATCCATATGGCCCGCTTGAATGGGGCGACCGGATCGGAGCCGACATCGTCGTCCATATTCTGGATCGCATGTTTGGGAGAACCGGCGATCCGCGATACCGCGCCAGCCTGTGGCTGCGCCGCAGGGCAGAACTGAAACTGCCATTGGCAGAATGCAATTAGGGAACCATGTATCATGGCCGAGAAAATTGAACTGAAACCTTCTGCGCCCTGGTATCGGCTCAATGTGACGGAAGATGACTGGCGCGCTGCAAATGCCGGTGATCTGTTGAAATGGTATAGCCAGATGAAGCTCATCCGGCGCTTTGAGGAAAAAATACTCGACTTTGAAAAAGCAGGGCTGGTTCATGGTCCGGCTCATGCCAGTATCGGGCAGGAAGCTGCGGCGGTGGGCGCCATGTCGATGCTCGGTTCCAATGACCAGATCAATGGCACACATCGTGCACATCACCAGGTGCTCACGAAGCTGATTAATGCACAGACGCCATCGGATTTCGATATTCTTCAATCCGATTGTACCGACGATATGAATGATGCCGTCTATCGTTTGATGGCAGAGATTATGGGGCTCAACCCCGGCTATTGCGGTGGTCGTGGCGGCTCCATGCATATGCGCGATGCCGCGTCCGGCATTGCAGGCACAAGTGCTATCGTTGGTGGCAATATTCCTCATGCCGCCGGCTATGCGCTTGCCGATAAACTGCTTGGCAGAAAAGGCATATCGGTCGCATTCTTTGGCGATGGCGCTTCCTTACAGGGAGCTACCTATGAAGCGATGAACATTGCTGCACTCTATCGTTTGCCGGTGATTTTCTACGTCGAAAACAATCTCTACGCGGTATCGACACACATTCAGGACGCCACGCGCGAAACACGCATTGCGTCGCGCGGTCCAATGCTGGGCTTCCCTGGCATCGAGTGCGATGGAATGGATGTTGTCGCTGTTCATCAGGCAATGCGTGACGCCTGTCAGATCATTGAAGAAGAGGGCGGTCCGGTCGTTATTGAAGCGCAATGCTATCGCTACCTTCATCAAAGTGGTAGCAAGGCCGGGAGCGATTTCGGCTATCGTACAGGCGAAGAAGAGGAAGAGTGGAAGCGCCGTGATCCAATCGCGCAGGCAGAGCGGCGCTTGAAGGAGCTTGGCATTGTCAGCGATGCAGAGCTTGCCGAGATCGACGTGAAAGTCAGCGCTGCAGTGCAAGCTGCAGGATCTCGCCTGACTGAAACAGCACCCGGTAGCAATCTGCTGCGGATACCTGATGCTCTATGGCCTTCAGCTGAAAGTGTCGATGAGGGCATACTGGGCGACGGGCAGGAGTTCTCTGATGCTCGCTTTAGCGAGATTGAGGACTATTCCACCGAGGAGCTTGTGAAGGTGCGTTTCGCGGCGGCTGCGTCCGATGTTCTTGGTCGGGCAATGGAGAAAGACCCGACAATCATCGTCATGGGTGAGGATGTTCACCGTTTTGCCGGTGGCGTCAGCGGGTTCACCAAGAACGCACTTGAGCTGTTCCCGGGAAGAGTGCTCGCCATGCCGATTGCGGAAAATGGTTTTACGGGCGTTGCGCTGGGAGCGGCCTTGCGGGGACTGCGCCCGGTTGTGGAAATCATGTTCGGTGACTTCTGCTTTGTCGCGGCTGATCAGATCGCCAATGGTATTTCCAAAGTCCGTCATATGTTCGGCGATGGTTTTCCCGTGCCGATCGTGATGCGCGTTCGCGTGTCGCCGCACACTGGCTACGGCTCTCAGCATTCGGGTGATCCATCGGCATTGTTTGCCATGTTTCCGGGATGGCGTGTCGTATCCCCTACCAATGCCTTTGACTATGTCGGGTTGATGAACAGCGCGCTCAAGTCAAATGACCCTGTGGCCATTATCGAACATGTTGAGTTTTATCAGCGTGAAAGCCTCGTACCCAAGGAAGACCGTGATTATTGTATCCCTCTCGGGACGGCCCGCATCGTGAGATCAGGCTCGGCATGTACGGTGCTTGCAACATCTGTGATGGTACAGGCCTCGGTTAAAGCCGCGGAAGAATCTGGCATAGATGCTGAGATTATCGACATGCGCAGCCTCGATATGACGGGCATTGATTGGGAGCTTATCGGCCAGTCTATAGCCAAGACCAATCGTGTGGTGATTGCCGAGCAGGTCGCGAGCGGGCTTTCGCTCGGACGCCATTGGGCTGCTGAAATTCAGGGGCGTTTCTTCAACGATCTTGACCATGAAATTCTCCATGTGACCGGCAGTTTGTCGTCGCCTGTGGTTTCACTGGTCTTGAATAAGGCGGCTCTCGGGTCGTCGGAAAAGGTTCGGGCGGCGCTGGAAAAAATCGCGCGCAATGCCTGATGAGTATGAACATAAGAAGAGAAAAACGAGGAACGAAATGAAAAATGGGAAAACTGGGCTGCATCGCCTTTTGATGACGAATTTCAAAAGCCTGATGATGGCTGCGACGTTGCTGACTGCGGTTCCCGCAGCCTATGCGCAAAATGCAGATTCTCTTGTGATCGCGCGCAACATGGACATCAACTCGCTCGATCCGCATCGCACCTTCTGCGACACCTGCCAGATTTATGACTCGGCAGTTTATGAAGGTCTTTTGTCGCTCGACAAAGATAACAAGGTCGTGCCGGTGCTCGCCGAGAGCTATACCGCAAATGGCGATCAGACCGAATTTACCTTCCAGATAAATCCGAAAGCTGTGTTCTCGGATGGCTCAAAGGTTGAAGCCAAGGACGTCAAGTGGTCCTGGGAACGCCTCAAAAATGTGAAGGCAAGCCCTTCATTTCTGGCAGATACGATTGCTTCCATCGATACTCCTGATGAGGCAACCGTGGTCGTAAAGACCAAGGCGCCCAATTCGGAGTTCTTCAATGTTGTGGCTTCGCCATATTTCGGCATCGTCAATAGTGAAGTTGCTACGTCTGAAGCCAAGGCCGTCAATGGTGAAGATGCTGCAGAAAAGGACAACGCTGAAGCCTGGTTCCTCGCCAATTCGGCAGGTAGTGGCCCGTTTATTCTGGCCGCTTACGAACCCAATTCCGAACTTCGCCTGAAGCGTAATGAAAAATACTGGGGCGAGGCTGCGAAAGTAGGGGAAGTCGTTATCCGTCAGGTTAAGGATGCCGTTGCTCAGGCGCAAATGCTTGAAAATGGCTCTGCAGATATTGCCATGCAGATCGATCCGGAAACTGCCAAGACCATCCGCAATCCCGACGTGAAGATTGACTCCATTCATTCCTATAACTTCATTTATATCGCGCTCTCACCGGGTGCCAAATCGAATGAAGTGCCTCTGACACCTGAAGTCCGTGAAGCCATTTCCACGGCAATTGATCGTGAAACACTGCTCGATTTCATGTTGGGTGACAAAGGCCAGTTGATTGGGGCCGCTATCCCAATTGGCTTTCCAGGCGGCTCTGATCACAAGATACCTGAATACAACCCCGACAAGGCAAAGGAACTGCTTGCAAAGGCGGGGCATCCGGATGGTTTCAAGCTTGAGGCAACCTATCCAAACCTCAACGTCTATGGTGTTGATTTCACGCAGATGATGCAGAAGATCCAGCAGGATCTGTCCAAGGTGAATATCAAGGTTGAGCTGCAGCCTGTTTCTTTTGCAACGTGGCGTGAGAAGGTGAATGGTGACGGCACGCCGCTGACTGTCGTCTATTATGCACCTGACTTCTATGGCACATCGCAATATGTCGATGCATTCGGTCTGGCAAAGGGCAGCCTCTGGGCCAAGCGCGCCGGTGAAGCGCGTGACCCGTCATTCGTGATCGGCGACATTCAGCAGGTTATGGCCGATGCTCTTAAAGCACCTGCCGATCAGGCTGATAAAGTCTGGTTCCAGGCTGGTGAAAAAATGGCCGCTGCCAATGTCATCATTCCGATGCTGAGCCCAGACGTCATTCTGGCATACAATAGCAAGGTGAACGGCGTGCGCTATTCGGCTTGCTGCAACCTGCCATTGGCCGAGATTTCAGTCGCCAAATAAGCTATCGCAGATGAAACAGAAAAGGCCGGAGAGAAATCTCCGGCTTTTTTTGTCGCAATGATTTTTTAGTTACGAACCGAGTTTGCAAGCTCCTGCAGGATACGGAGCGACAGGCCGCGTTTTTCCAAATGAGGCATGTGTCCACAGGCGTCAAAAGCGTGGAGCGCCACATTGTCCGGTAGGTTGCGGCTGTGTTTGAAAGGCAGGATGCGATCCTGTTTTCCAAAGACAACACGAACCGGTATTTCGAGCGATGCAAGGTCGTTCGTGATTGATATGGTTTGTGTTCCATCCGCAAAGAACTGTTTTGCAAAAGCGCTCATCGCGTCACTCAGCGGCTGGTTCTGTCGCTGTTGCACCACGGCTGAAATGAAGGCGTCTGAAATTGCGTCCTTTGCATGAACAAGTTCATGCAGCCAAGGTATGACGCTTTCTTTGGATTTGGCTTTAACGAAGTTCTCGACAAAGCCATTATTGATTTCCGGCCCCAGACCCGCTGGTGAAAACAATCCGAGCGCACGGATATCGATATTTCCTCGGACAGCCAGTCGGGCGCTCACTGCCGCGCCAAAGGAATGGCCCACAACGATCGTCTGCGAGAGGTTGAGCCGTTGGATTGTCGTTTCTACGCGTTCTGCAATTGCGTCGAGGTCGCCAACAACGTCAAGCGGTGAGGCACCATGCGATGGCAGATCAATCGCCAGCAAGGGTTTCTGCCATTGGGTGCCGGCAAACAAGCCACGCCAGTTATTATGATCCGAGGCAAAGCCATGCAGAAGGACAATCGGCGTTCCTTCTCCCTTGCGCAGCCATACCGCGTTCAGCTCAGTACCGTTGATAGATGGGGACGAGATGCTTGCTGCAGGCTGCTGCGTTTCGATGGCAGCAACAACATCTTTTTTCTGTATGCGCCCGCTCGGCCCGCTACCGTTGATCTGCGAAAGATCAATTCCAGCGTTTCCGGCCAGACGTTTTGCAAGTGGTGTTGCTACAGTCCTGCCGGCTTGTGTGGTGTGTGAACGGATATCCAACGCCGGAGTTTCCGAAGACTTTGTGGCTTCAGGTGACGAAACGGCAGCGGGTTCCGATGCGGGTTTTGAAGTGGCCGAGGAAATAGCTTCGCCTTCAAGAAAAAGGCTTGCCACACTCTGGCCGACGTCGATTTCATCTGATGTCGAAGGCTTTAGAATTTTTAGTATTCCACTGTGAGGCGCGTCCACCTCAACAACGGTTTTATCGTTGTCTATTTCAAAAAGGAGCTGTCCTTGGCTGACAGTATCACCGTCTTTCGCGTGCCAACGAGAGATTGTGCCGGAATTGGTTTCCAGACTGACTTTTGGATATAGAATATCGGTGGCCATGAGATTTCCTGCAACAATCTGCTACGTCGCGTTGGCGATGATTAGGGTAAGGTGTGTGAAGGCGCTTCCAGCTTGCCGACAAGCCGCTCCTGCAGCTCAATGGTCAACTGTTTGAGTGCGGGGCCGATTTCGCCATAACAGACATCACGCGGCGCAATGTCGGTAATGCCGCCACAGGTGATTGCCACAAGCTGGGTGCCATCAGTCGGGCGAAATGGAACGCCAACTGCATTTATATAGCTGTACCAGTCGCCGCACGATGCAACGAAGCCATCTCTCTCAAAGTCTTCGAGTGCATTGCTTGTGAGGCGACGAATTTTCTCGGCCTGTTCCGGCTCGGCTGCAAGCATTTGCTCAAGCAGAGACTCACGCTGCGTTTCTTCCATGCCAGCATAATAGGAAAGCCCCATTGCAGTCCGCCAGATTGGCAACCTTGAGCCGACATTGAGGCGCAGGGAAACAGGGTTTTCAGAGCGCGCATTGGCGACATAGACCATTTCGCGTTGCTCACGCAGTCCCATGGCAACGGCGACACCGGTTTTTTCCGCAAGTTTCCGCATGAGCGGCATCGCCATATAAACAACAGCATTTGCACTGAGGCCCGAGTAGCCCAGCGAAATTGTCGCGGGGCCAATGCTATAGCGCCCGAGATTTTCATCGTAATTAAGATAACCCAGATTGATCAGGGTTAGTGTCAGGCGTGAAACGGTGGCTTTCGGCAAGCCTGTCCGATCAATAAGATCCTGATTTCCAAGAGAAATATCATTTGGGGTGAAGCTTCGCAAAATTTCCAGTCCCCTTACGAGGGCGCTGGAAACCTGAGCGCTGTCTTTATCGAGGTCCAATGAGCTGGGCTTCGTTCTCTTCTTCACGTTGTCTCCTGGGTATGTGCCGTTTTCAGTTTAAAGGAATGCCGTTCCAGAAAATGAAATTTAATTTCATTTATATTGACGGCGTCAAATTTGCTTGTCAATACTACGTGCAAGGACGCACAAAAACTGCGCCAGATTTCCAAAATGGGAACCGTGCATGTCAAATTATCTTTTTAAGCGCCTAATTGCGATGCCATTTCTAATTCTTGGCATCGTGACCATGGCCTTTACGCTCACGACGATCACCAAGGGTGATCCGCTTACATCCATTGTGGCGGAGCAGCAGATGAATAATCCGGAAGTCGTGGCGGCGGCAAAAGCAAAATGGGGACTCGATCGCAGTCTTCCAGAGCGCTACGTCATCTATCTCAAGAACCTGCTGTCTGGCGACATGGGCACGTCATTTGTCACGAAGCGTCCTGTCAGCACAGACTTGATGGCCCGTTTGCCAGCCACGATGGAACTGGTTTTATCGGCTATGGTTTTGGGGTCTATTGTCGGTATCCTGCTTGGTATTCTGGCGGCTTATTATCGCGACAGCGCCATTGATCATGTGGCGCGCCTTTTTGCGCTGCTGGGATCATCTTTGCCCGTCTTCTGGCTGGGGCTTGCCGTTCTCTTCGTTTTTTCAGTGCAATTTGAGTTGCTGCCCGGACCGGGCCGACTTGATCCACGCATGGCGCCGCCTGCTGCCATCACAGGTCTCATGACAATCGACAGTCTGCTCGCAGGAAATTTCGCGGCATTCAAAAACTCCCTCGCTCACCTAATTCTCCCTGCAACAGTGCTTGGCTGGACCGTGGCGGGTACGATTTCGCGTCTCGTTCGCGCCAATATGCTTGATGTAATCGGGCGTGAATTCATCCTCACCGCACGCGCCAAAGGTGCAGGCGAACTTCGTGTAGTGTTCCGCCATGCCCTGCGCAACATTCTTGTGCCGGTTCTGACAGTCATCAGTTATTCGTTTGCTTATCTCATCACAGGTGCGGTGCTGACCGAAACAATTTTCGCCTGGCCTGGCATGGGATCTTATGCGGTTGAGGCCGCGCGATCACTGGATTTCCCAGCAATCATTGGTGTTACCATCGTCGGTGGCGTGATGTTCCTGATTACGAACCTGCTCACCGATGTTACCTATGTCCTCGCAAATCCCCGCGTGCGTCTAGGCTAAGGGGAAAGCAAATGGTTGCAGCAGCAAACACCTCATCACGTCAGCTTAAATTCAGAATACCGCGCTGGTTTACCTTGCCGGTGGCAATCGGAATTATTGTCGTCGCCTTCTGGATCATTGCGACATTCTTTGCGCCATATATGACGCCCTACGACCCGCTCGACATGGTTGGACGCCGCCTGCAAGCACCAAGCTGGTCGCACTGGCTTGGAACCGATGCTCTGGGACGCGATGTGTTGACGCGCACGCTCTACGGAGCCAAGCATTCGCTGCCAATTGCCCTTTTGGTGGTGGTAAGTGCGGTTATCATTGGTGCTTTGGCTGGTGCTATCTCAGGCTATAAAGGTGGATTGATCGGCTCAGCCATTATGCGGCTCGTCGATATCACACTGTCATTTCCTCCGATGCTCCTCGCAATGGCGGTTGCCGCATCGCTCGGACCCGGGCTTGAAAACGCTGCGATTGCCATGGTCATTGTTTGGTGGCCTGTCTATGCGCGTCTCATGCGGGCGCAGGTGCTGGAAGTGCGCGAGCGTGAGCACGTGGAGGCCGCGATAGCATCTGGCGCCAGCAGTTCCCGTGTTCTGTTCAAGCATATTCTGCCGCTCTGCTGGACCCCGATTTTGATCAGCGCGACGATGGACCTGGGGCAGGTCATTCTGCTTGCCGCATCGCTGAGCTTTATCGGCCTTGGCGCAACGCCGCCCACGCCGGAATGGGGCTCGATGATCGCCGAGGGTGCTGTCTATTTCTACAACTGGTGGATCGCGATGGGGCCGGGCCTTGCCATCCTGACCATCGTTCTTGGTTTCAATTTCATCGGCGATGGTCTTCGCGACTATTTCGACCCGCGTTCGAAGTGATTGGAGAACAAAATGACAAATCCAAATGAGAACACCAGTCTCTTTCGAATTGAAAACCTGCGTGTCGGCTTTGGCCGCGATGGTGTGGTGCTTGATGCGGTAAGAGGCATCAATCTGGAACTCAGGCGGCGCGAAGTTTTGGGGATCGTTGGCGAGTCCGGCTCCGGTAAGTCTATCGGTATGCTGGCTTCAATCGGCCTGACGCCACCAAATGCCAAGGTTTCTGGCTCGGTCAAATTTCAAGGCGAAGAACTGGTTGGCAAGTCTCGGCGCGAAATGCGGAGCCTTCGCGGCTCGAAAATTGCGATGATCTTTCAGGACCCGCTGTCCTCTCTCAATCCGGTGATGAAGATCGGCGATCAGCTGATCGAGGCCTTGCAGCTTCATCAGAAAAAGCTCAACCGGAAAGCCGCTATGGCGCGGGCGATTGAGTTGCTGGAGCTAGTCTCCATTCCGCAACCTGATCAGCGTGTAAAACAATACCCGCATGAGTTTTCAGGTGGGATGCGGCAGCGTGTGATGATCGCCATGGCTGTCGCTAATGATCCGGACCTACTGATTGCGGACGAACCTACCACGGCACTTGATGTCACGGTTCAGGCGCAGATCATGGCAGTATTGCGAGACTTGCAGAATAAACTTGGTCTGGGACTTATCCTCATCACGCACGATCTTGGTGTCCTTGCGGGCCATGCTGACCGTGTTGCCGTTGTCTATGCCGGTGAAGTGGTCGAGGAAGCGGATGTCTTTGAACTTTTCGACAATCCTCGTCATCCATATACGCGCGGGCTGATCGCTTCGATCCCGACACTAAATGATAGCGGCGGCAAACTCTATTCCATTGATGGTGCGCCGCCCGTTCTGGGTGCTTTCCCCAAAGGATGTGCGTTTCATCCGCGATGCCCACATGCACAGGAAATCTGCAAGACAACGGCTCCCACATATCAGCAATTCGGACGCCACATATCGGCGTGCCACTTTGCCGACAGTCTGCCTGCATATCAACGAAAGGCCGACATGCCGGTCAGCAACGAGGCCGCGCTATGAACCAGAGTTTTCCATCGCAAACAGCTCCATCCTCCGTGTCGGATGCAGCTCTCTCGGTCCGCAATCTTCGCAAATCATTTCCGATCAAAGGCGGCACGATCTTTCAGCGCGATGTGGCTGAGGTCAAGGCGGTCGATGATATTTCGTTCGATCTGGCCAAGGGTGAGACGCTTGGTCTGGTCGGTGAATCCGGCTGCGGAAAATCCACACTCGGACGTTGCCTGCTCAGGCTGATCGAGCCGACGAGCGGGGAGGTTCTGTTTCAGGGACAGAATGTGGCGCAGTTCTCGCCGAAAGAAATGCGGGCTGCACGCAAGCATCTGCAATTCGTGTTTCAGGATCCGTTTGCTTCACTTCATCCGCGTATGCGCATCGAAGAAAGCATCGCCGAGCCGCTTCGTATCAGTGATCTGTCACAACAGCAGCGTAAAGAGCGTGTCCAGGAAATGCTGCGACTGGTCCGTCTCAACCCGGAGCATGGCAAGCGTTATCCGCATGAGCTGTCAGGCGGCCAGCGGCAACGTGTCGTGATCGCACGCGCCTTGGCGCTTAACCCGCAGGTTATGGTGCTCGATGAGCCTGTCTCGGCGCTCGACGTTTCGGTGCAGGCTGGGGTGCTGAATCTCTTGCAGGAAATTCAGGCGGAGTTCGGCACGTCCTACATCTTCATTGCGCATGATCTGTCAGTCGTGCGGCATATCTCGCACACGGTTGCAGTGATGTATCTTGGGCGGATCGTTGAGAAGGCTCCGGCTGGAGAACTCTATAACCGACCGCTGCACCCTTACACGCAGGCTTTGATGTCGGCTGTTCCGCTGGCCGATCCGGTCATTGAGCGAAAGCGGCAGCAAATTCTGCTCAAGGGCGATGTGCCGAGCCCGATCAATCCCCCATCCGGTTGCCCGTTCAGAACCCGCTGCTTCAGGGCGGAAGCGATCTGCGCGGAAGCCAGGCCGGAATTGCAGCTTCAGGGAGGCGGACACGCGGTCGCGTGTCACTTCCCGCAGGAATGGCGATCACCTCAGTAATTCCCGTGACTAATTTTGACTATCAGATACCGCTTATCGCGGATGTTTGAGAAGGACGTGACCTTGAAAATAATGAACGAACTTGAGGTTCCTGTTATGGGCGATAACAACTCCGCCCTTCCGCTGGCTGGAATAAAGGTTCTTGATCTTTCGCGCGTTCTTGCCGGTCCCTGGACCACGATGAGCCTTGCTGACCTCGGTGCAGAGGTTTGGAAAATCGAGAATATTCAAGGCGGTGATGACACGCGCGCTTGGTCGGTTCCCAATTATAAAGGAGCAAGTACCTATTTTCTCTGTGCCAACCGCGGCAAGAAAAGCCTGGCGCTCGATCTGAAGTCGCCAGAAGGCCTCGATATAATTTATGAACTGGCCAAGCAGGCGGATGTTGTGGTCGAGAACTTTCGTGCGGGAACTGTCGAACGTCTGAAAATCGATTATCCGACTCTCAAAGCGCTCAATCCTGGGCTCATCTATTGCTCGATATCCGGCTATGGCCAAACCGGTCCAGAAGCACGTCGGCCCGGCTATGACTTCGTGGTTCAGGCCGAAAGTGGCCTGATGTCGATCACTGGACAAACTGATGGCGAGCCGATGCGTATCGGCGTGGCTATGACCGATATCGTGGCGGGTATGGTAGCTACGCAATCAATTCTGGCAGCGCTTTATCAGCGGATAACCACTGGCCTCGGACAGTTTGTTGATATTTCTCTGTTTGAATGTGCGCTCAATACGCTGATTAATGTCGGTAGCGCGCATTTGAACGGCGGACATACCCCCAAACGCTTTGGTAATGCCCATCCGACCGTGGTGCCCTATCAGATTTTCGAGTGTTCCGATGGTGCCTTTGCCCTCGCTGTCGGTAACGACCGTCAGTTTGCAATCCTCTGCGAAAAGATCATTGGCCTGCCAGAACTTGCAGCGGACGATCGTTTCAAGACGGCAAGCGGGCGAGCGCTTAATCGTTCCGAACTGATACCGCCGATGGCTGAGCGTTTCCGCACCCAAACGCGCGAATATTGGATGGCCGAATGTCTGAAGATGGGCGTTCCTGCGGGGCAGGTGAAAACTGTTCCAGAAGCTTTTGAAAGTCCCAATGTTGTGGCACGGAATGTGGTGCAAACATTGGAAAGCCCACATCTGGGGCCGGTCTCTCTTGTGCGCCCTGCACAAGGATTGGAGGCACAGAAACATGCTTCTTATAAGGCGCCGCCAATGTTGGGTGAAGATAGTACCTCCATTCTGGAGGACGTTCTTCAATTCGATAAAGCCAGACTGGCAGAGCTGATCGATGCCGGTGTCATTCATCAATATCAGGCAACAGTTTGAGGAGAGAGTGATGACGAACACTCAAGTGGAATATTCCAATATCAAGCTGTTCATTGATGGAACATGGCGCGATGGTAGTTCTGGTGAAACGGTTGACGTTCTGAACCCGGCGACCAACGATGTTATCGGACATATTGCTAAAGCCACGACAGCAGATCTTGATGACGCTTTGGCTGCAGCCGAGCGCGGCTTTGAGATTTGGCGCAAGGTATCGGCCTTTGATCGTTATAAGATGCTGCGCAAGGCTGCAGATATTTTTAGGGCCCGTGGCGAGGGCGTTGCGCGCTTGCTGACGATTGAGCAGGGTAAGCCTCTGGCAGAAGCTCGTTCCGAGGCTGTAGCGGCCAGTGACCTGATCGACTGGTTTGCAGAAGAAGCCCGGCGCAGCTATGGCCGTATCGTTCCACCACGTTTTGCAAATGTGATGCAATCGGAAGTCAAGGAGCCGGTTGGTCCAGTAGCTGCGTTTACGCCTTGGAACTTTCCAATCAACCAGTCGGTTCGCAAAATATCTGCGGCTCTGGCGGCTGGCTGCTCCATCATTTTGAAAGCTGCTGAAGATACGCCGGCAGCACCAGCCGAACTGGTGCGCGCCTTTGCTGAGGCTGGTTTGCCTGACGGTGTTATCAATCTCGTTTATGGCGATCCGGCAGAAATATCGTCTTACCTCATCCCTCATCCGGTGATTAAGAAAGTGTCGTTCACCGGGTCGACGCAGGTGGGAAAACAACTTGCAGCGTTGAGTGGTTTGCACATGAAGCGGGCCACGATGGAGCTTGGTGGACATGCGCCGGTTGTCATCATGGCTGACGCCGACGTGGAGCAGGCAATCAAGGTGGCAGCTGCGGCCAAGTTCAGGAATGCTGGACAGATTTGCATCGCTCCCACTCGGTTTCTGATTGAAGAACCAGTCTACGATCAGGTGATCGAAGGCCTTTCAACTTACGCACGTTCGTTGAAAGTAGGAGACGGTCTGGATGCCGAAACGACAATGGGACCGCTGGTCAATGCGAGCCGGGTCAACGCCATGGAGCGATTGATCAGTGATGCAAAGGAACATAAGGTTACAGTGGTTACGGGCGGCGAACGCATTGGCAATCGTGGCAACTTCTTTGAGCCGACGATCCTGGCGGACGTGCCGCGTGATGCGGCAATCATGAACGAAGAGCCGTTCGGTCCGGTGGCACTTCTCAATAGCTTTCAGTCACTTGACGAAGCTTTGGTGGAAGCCAACAGGCTCAATTACGGTCTTGCGGCTTATGCATTTACTGGATCATCTGCCAATGCTTCGAAAATCTCTTCTTCGGTTCGCAGCGGAATGATCACTATCAATCATTACGGGTTGGCACTGCCGGAAGTACCTTTCGGTGGCATCAACGATTCCGGCTATGGAACCGAAGGCGGCGCCGACGCGCTGGATGCCTATCAGAATACGAAATTCGTTTCGCATTTGCAGGCATAGACCCGGCATCGGCAACCCTGAGGTGCCCGGTTAAAATGGCCCCGATTTGATGTCAATTTTCCGGCGGATTTTCCCGATTTGAGAAGGAGAATTTGCTATGAAGAAAAAGCCGTGTTCGGCTGAAGAGATCATCGCGGCATTGACGCAGGTAGAGTTGGGATTGCCTCTCACGGATCTAATCCGCCAGCTTGCTCGATACAAGACGGACATAACGATCCGTCTTTGTCCTCTGCGGTCAGATGAAACGCTACGAACTGCCGAATAGATCATAAGTCAGTAGTTAGAAACAATTAATTCGTTGATTTTTTTTATATATTTCCGTTGACTTCGAAAGAAGAGCGGCATCAGGACGGTGAATCCCTTATGGCCCAATAGGCCCCTTTGTCCCACCGGAGCAGCCGAGGTTCGGTGCATAAGTATGCCGCAGAGTGTGACAAGTGGCATTCTCCAGGCTTGCGGTCTGAAAAATTCTCAGTGCGAGGTCGTCGACCCCTGGTTACTCTTGTAATTTTCAATATACATATGTATTCAGGACGAGGGTTCGCTATGGGCTGGAGGCAGAGGAGCCTTCCCGGGTGATCTTTCAAACGGTCAGACGAGAGGAAGTTTCGTCTGATTTCCAAGGGAGGAATTAATGAATAAGCTTGCTATGCTGGCGGCTGTTGCTGCCTTTTCGTTGCCGGTTACCGCTATGGCGCAGGACGCGCCGGGCACAGCTAAAAAAGACAGCTACCGTTTCGTCATCGTGCCAAAGGTTGTTCATCCTTGGTTTGACAAGGTGAATGAAGGCGCACAGCAGGCCGCTGCTGCGCTCAAGGCGCAGACTGGCGCTAATGTTGAAATCGTCTACTCGGCACCGCAGAGTGCAGATGTTGTTCAGCAGAACCAGATTATCGACAGTGCGCTTGCCACCCGTCCGGATGGTCTCGCACTCGATCTGCTCGATCCGTCGGGCAACCGTGCGTCGCTCGAAGAAGCACAGGGACAGAAGATTCCGCTGGTCCTGTTTGACTCCGTGCCGCCTGAAGGCATGACTATCACTCACATCGGTTCGGATTTCTGCGAACAGGCCAAGATTGCCGCCCGTCGTCTGGTCGAAGTGCTGGGTGGTGAAGGTGAAGTCGCAATCATGATGGGCGTGCCAACCGCGCCAAACCATTCGATCCGCGCTGATTGCCATCGCGAAGTGTTCAAGGAACATCCAGGCATCAAGGTTGTTGCGGAAGGCATCGACAATGACAGTATCGAAATCGCGCAGCAGCAGGCAGCCTCCATCATGCAGGCCAATCCAAACCTGAAGGGCTGGGTTGCTTCGGATGCGGCTGGCCCGATCGGTATCGGTCAGGCTATCGTTGAAGCTGGCAAGCAGGGCAAGGTCACGTTGGTCGGCCTCGACAACCTGCCGGAAATGCTCGACATGATCCGCAATGGCGTGGCCGATAGCTCGTCCGCATCGCAGCCTGAACTTCAGGGTTACTGGTCGGTGATGATGCTTTGGGCACAGGCAACCGGCGCTCCGGTTCCTGGCTATATCGACACCGGCAATGCATTCCTCACCAAGGAAAACGTAGGCAACTGATCCGTTTTGATCTTGTTGCAAGGGCACGGGTTCTCCCGTGCTCTATTTTTTTCCTGTCCTATCGGCTTGACCGGCTGCTTGCCGGACACACACCGATAGTTTTCCAAGGTGTCCATCATGGCTTATCTTGAAACAAGCGGATTAGGCCGAGACTTTCCGGGCGTAACCGCGCTTGATGGCGTTGACCTGAAAATCGAGCTGGGTCGCACGCATATTCTTGCTGGCGAAAACGGCGCCGGCAAATCTACACTGGTTAAAATTCTGACCGGAACCGACAGCGCTTCGCGCGGTCAGGTGCTGATCGATGGTCGCGATCCGGTTGCTGATCCCGCGCTCTATAAAAACGTCGCCTATGTTCCGCAGGAGTTGACGCTGTTCCCGCAGATGAGCGTCGCTGAAAATCTGTTCATGCCATTCAGCCGAACCGGTCACGGTGGCTTTGTCGTCAACCGCAAAATACTGATGGAAGAAGCGAAATCTTATCTGACCCGTTTCGGCATCGAAGCGCGGCCGGGTGACCTGGTTGCCAATATTTCTGTGTCCGATCAGCAGCTTTTGCAGATTGCGCGTGCCTGCACCAATGAGCAGATGAAGGTGCTGATCCTTGATGAGCCGACATCTTCGCTGACGCGTGTTGAAGTCGAGCGTGTCTTCAAGGTTATTCGTGGCCTTCTCGATCGCGATCACGCGATTGTCTTCATCAGCCACAAGATGGAAGAAGTCTTCCAGATTGGCGATGATTATACCGTTCTGCGCAATGGTGTGAAAATCGAAAGCGGTCGTATCAAGGACGTCACCGAAGCCGATCTTATCCGCGCCATGTCTGGCCGCGATCTTTCCTTTGATGAGCATTTCCGTCCGTCAAAGCCTACCACTGAAACCATCATGGAAGTGCGCGGACTGTCCGGTTCGCGTTTTGAAAACATCAGTTTTGATCTGCGCAAAGGCGAGATTCTCGGCTTTGCCGGACTGGTGGGCGCTGGACGCTCCGAAGTGATGCAGACGATCTTTGGCTTTCTGAAAGCCAAATCGGGCCAGGTGAGGGTGGAAGGCGAGAGCTGGGCACTGAATGATACCTCGCGCTCGGTTTCGGGTGGTATGCTCTATCTTTCGGAAGAGCGGAAACATCATGGCATTCTGCCGCTTCTGTCGCTGCGCGAGAATATCGGCATTTCGGTGTTGTCTCTAACCAGCGGCAAATTGGGCATCTCCGACCGGCGTGAACGCAATATCGTGCAGAAGATCATTGATGATTACGGTATCCGCACATCTGGAATGAGCAAGCGCATCTCGCAACTTTCGGGTGGCAATCAGCAGAAGGCCATTATCGGTCGCGCCATGGCTACGCGTCCGCGCGTCCTCATCTTTGATGAGCCGACGAAAGGTATCGATATCCGGACCAAATCCGAGATTTATCGCATCATGAAGAATCTCGCCGAAGAAGGCGTCGGTGTCATCCTCGTCTCCTCGGAACTCAACGAGCTGCAGAAATGCGCGAGCCGTATCATCACCATGCATAACGGCCATATCACCGGTGAGTTCTCCACCACCGATACTAACAATGAAACACTCGTGGGCGCGATCTTTGGAACAGAGGTAAAAGCCGATGCAAACTAATCCACTTTCCAATCTCATCCGCACGCCGCTGGCCGGTGTGTTTGTGGCGCTTCTGGTGATTTTTGCCCTATCGGCGATCCTTTCACCTTACTTTCTCACACCTTACAATCTGTCGGTTGTTGCGCGCGGTCTCGCCTTTGTCGGCCTCATCACCATTGCGCAGTCGATGCTGATGGTGCTGGGCGAGCTCGATCTGTCGCTCGGCGTGATCGGTGGTCTTTGCGGCGTTGTCTCGGGCATTCTGACGGTTCGGATGGGTTTTGAACCTTATTCGGCAATGCTGCTTGCAATACTGCTTGGCCTTTGCCTTGGTCTGTTCAACGGTTTTCTCGTCACCTTCTTGCGCCTGCATTCGCTGGTTCTGACCATCGGTACGGCGGGCATTTTTGGCGGTGCCAATCTGGTGCTGACCCGCGGTGTTGCCATCACCGGCATTCCGCGTGATGTGCAATATCTCGGCCGTGGTGATTTGTTCGGCGTGCCAGTGCCATTCATCATCATGTTTGTAGCACTGCTGGTCGCGACCTTCGTGATGCTAAAAACACCATTCGGTCGTTACATGTATGCTATCGGCAATAACCGCGACGGCGCCCGCATGCTGGGTATTCGGGTGGATCGTATACGTCTCATGGTGTTCGGTGTGGCCGGTGCCATTGCAGGCCTTGCAGGCGTGCTGATGGTTGCGCGTCTTGGTACGGCACAGCCGTCCATTGGCGACAGCTGGGTTCTGGCTCCGATTGCTGCATCCGTTATCGGTGGCGTTGCCACAACGGGTGGTATAGGCAGCCCGATTGGTGCGATCCTCGGTGCCGGCATCATCGCTGTTATTGAAAACATTATCGTTCTGTTCGGTGTCTCCCCCTATTGGCAGGGCATTGTTTCGGGCGCAATCGTCGTGTTGGCTATTTCGTTCGATGCCATATCGCGTCGTTATCTGCGCCGGGATGCCCACTGATCTGACGACCTGACACGATTTAGAAAGCCAGAAGCATGAATGAACAAGTTAAAACGAAGAAGCTGATCAACGCGCCGGAACATATCATTGCAGAAATGATCGAAGGCATGGTCGGCGCGCATCCCGACATGCTGCGTGTCGAAGGCGAAACGGGTCGTGCGGTTGTGGCGGTCGATGGCCCGCGCGAAGGCAAGGTCGGCATTGTTGTGGGCGGAGGCTCAGGTCACGAGCCAGCTTTTGCAGGCTATGTCGGGCGCGGCCTTGCGGATGCAGCAGCCGTTGGTAACGTGTTTGCCTCACCATCGCCTGCCCATATTGCAGAAGCGGCAAGAGCTGCGGATGGTGGCGCTGGCGTGCTGATGCTCTACGGCAATTACACCGGCGACGTTCTTAACTTCACGATGGCTGCGGAAGAACTCGCGCAGGAAGGCATGGATGTGCGTCATGTCGCGGTTGCAGACGACGTGGCCTCGGCTCCGATTGATCGCAAGTCGGAGCGTCGCGGTATTGCCGGCGATTTCTTTGTGTTCAAGGTTGCTGGTGCTGCCGCTGATCTGGGTGAATCCCTGCCGCGCGTCGAAGCGCTGGCCCAGGCTGCCAATGAAGCGACCCGTTCGATGGGCGTGGCCCTAAGCCCTTGCTCACTGCCCCAGACTGGCAAGCCGAACTTCTCTATCGGCGATGATGAGATGGAAATCGGCATGGGCCTGCATGGCGAGCCGGGCATCCGCCGCCAGAAGCTGGCGCCTGCTGATGAAGTGACTGACGAACTGATGGCCTCGGTCGTTGAAGAACTGGCGCTCAAGGCTGGTGATCGCGTTGCCGTTCTGGTCAACGGACTAGGCGCGACCACTCATATCGAGCTTTACCTGATCTTTCGCCGCGTGAAGCAGATTCTGGATGGCAGGGACGTTCAGATCCACGCCTCATGGGTTGGCGAATATGCAACGTCGCTTGAAATGGCTGGTGCGTCGGTGACGCTGATGAAGCTCGATGCGACGTTGCAGACGCTTCTCGATCATCCATGCCATACGCCAGCCTTAACGGTTGGTGCTGTGCAGGCAGCGGATCGTGAAGCGGGGACACATCGCAAGGCGCAGCGCAGCGCTGAACACAAAGAAGCTGCCACGGATACGCCGCGCAAGCTCATCACCGAGGGTGATGTGACACCAGGACTTTTCAAGGCGATGATGATGAATGTCGGCAATCAGATCATTGCCGAGAAGAACTGGCTTTCGGAACTCGATGGCGTGATTGGCGATGGCGATCACGGCATCACTATGGAAATCGGTTGGATGGCCGTGCAACATGCGCTTGAAAACGAGCAGGGCGATGAAACCATTGAAGCCATCTGCAAGCGGATGGCCAAGGCGTTTCTGGATGCGGTCGGCGCTTCGTCGGGCCCGCTTTATGCAACGGCATTCCTGCGCGCAGGCACGGCCGTGAGCAATCGTCTGAACCTTGATGGAACCGGCATTGCCCAGTGGCTAGCTGCCGCATCACAGGGCATCCGGGATCGCGGTCGGGCTGAGCCGGGCGACAAGACGATGATTGACGCATGGGTTCCGGCGGTCGAGGCTGCGAATGAGGCTGCGAAAGACGGCAAATCCACGCTCGACGTGCTGATCGCTGCACGCGATGGTGCGGAAGCGGGCATGAAGGCGACGGCTGCAATGGAATCGCGTCGTGGCCGTTCAGCTAAGCTTGGCGAGCGTTCCATCGGCCATATCGATCCGGGTGCGGCGTCTACATTCGTAACCCTGCGTGCCATGGCAGAAGCACTTCAAGTGAAGGCTTAATCAAAGAGCACAGGGGCCGTGTTTAGCGCGGCCCCTGCAATAATGCGCGGGCGACGCCTTCATTAGTGACGAGGCGATTGACATAACCGCCGCGCAGAATGGCGCGAATAATCGGAATTTTGTTCTGCCCACCCGAGACCAGAACTGATGCGGGCTTGAGTTTGAGCTTGTCCGGTGGCAGGGCAATGATCGAATCATTGAGGAAATGGTCAATCGGACGCCCCTGAGCATCAAGAAAATACCCAAGAAATTCACCGACCGCCCCAAGCTTCAGCACGGCATCGAGGTTGTCCTTCACCACGCGGATGTGGGTGAGTGAGGTTTCCGAAGTTAGTGCGCCGCAAGAGACAAGGCCGATATCTGCAATTTCGGTGCGGGCCAGAACGTCTGTCAGCTCGTCGCTCAAAAGAATTGCATCGCGGCTCTCGCGGTTGGCGCAGTAAATCGGCGCGGTCAGATAGTGACATTCCACACCTAATGTACGAGCAAATTCGGTCGCTACTTCAAACGTATTGGTTGATGAGCCGCTGGTCACGCCGCCGGTCAGGCTGACTACCCAGCTTTGAGGTTTGGGGCGGGTTTGCAGACTGCGTACCGCGAAACTTAACGTACGGCCGGAGGCGATGCCCACGCCCATATCGCGCCCTGCAATAAGTTCGCTGGCCATCTTTCCAGCAGACTCACCTATCACACGTTTCTGTTCCAGATAATCATCTAGATCGGGTACAACGACGGCCTGCACCAAGCCGTAGCGCGTCGCAACTTTCTCTGCAAGTTCAATACAATCTACAAGCGGCAGGGTGACATTCACATGCACCTGTCCAGATTCACGAATCTGACCTATGATTTTGTTGACTTTCAGACGCGTTATGTTGAGACGTTGTGCAATCTCATGCTGGGTCTGGCCGCCAATGAAATAGAGCCATGCCACGCGCGCACGTACTTGTTCGTCCTCGGTGACTGGAGAGTTCTCGTGCATCTATCGGCCTGTTGATTTGTTGTCCGTGTACGGTTTTCGACGCGACGGAAGTGTTAAGCGTATTCTGGGATGCAATCAATACTCGACCTAGAAGGCCAAGGTTACAAAGTGATTTCTAAAACCCTCTGAAATTTTAAGAGGTAGTTCGACTTGCTTGAACAGTTTCGAACGTATTGTTATTGGGTGTCTGTCTCGATTATGCCGCCACCATCCGAGCTGTAGGCGCGCTAAGGTGAACCTGATCCGCCGTCCACCAATTACGCTATGAGTATGGGCGGCGGCTATTGTAATAGGTCAGATAAATCAGTTCCAACACGAGCTGCGGATGTTCGAGACCCAGTTCATCGATATTGGTATGAAGCATTTTTATCCTGACAGCAGGTTCTGCTTCGCCCGTCTTAGTGTAATTCGGCACGATGCCCTTTGACCAAGTATAGTCGAGAATCTCTACGAAGCAGATGATTATGCTTATTTTGCCGCCACTCGGCTTCGCAGCCTGGAGACAGGCGAACGCTACGCCATCGAGCATCGTGTCTTGAGTTCCAGCGGCGCTTATCGGTGGTGCCGCAGCGCGGGCGAGCCGGTGCGCGATAAAGGGTCTCGAATTGTCGGCTGGTATGGAACTGTCATAGATGCCTATGTCCCGTCGATCACAGGTGAACGTTTCACCCATGCGACGAACGCTAGTTTAGACGGAGTCACGCAATCCGACACTGCCCAACGGCTCGATCTCACCCATCCCGATGACCAGCTTTCGATCTCGCATGCAACTGCACGGGCTTTCTGGACAGGCGTACCGCAAATTACCCGGCATCGGCGTCGCCAACCGGATGGCAGTTATCGTTGGATCGAAACCCGGTCCGAACCTGGCGATAGTGTTAGTGTGGAAATTGGTAATCTCGTCACGGAGAGAGATTCTATTCCGCGGTCCGTCGCCGGCCCATCCGGCAATGATGAGGCAGAGCCGATGCGGTCTGCCATGGTGGTCGAGAGTATTTTTGGAAACGGCTGGGCATTCGATGCAACGGGAAGGTGGATATTCCTCCATCCGTTTGCGCAAAGTTCGCTTGGCGTGAGTTTGGATTATCTCAACGAGGCTGTAGACGAGGGGCACACAGCCTGGAAACGTCTGTTGCACCCGGATGATTACCATGACGTTGCGAAGCGTTGGCTTCATTGTCTTGCAACCGGAGAAGACTTTAACGTCGAGTTCCGGTTTCGACGGGCAAGTGACGTATATGTCTGGGCGCGTACTGCCGCCCGGGCGGTGCGCGATCATAGTGGTCGCATCGCTGGTTGGTACGGAATTGCGTTGGACAATGATGTTTATAAAAAGACGGTCACTGCGCTACGCGAACGCGAGAAAAGCCTTCAGCAATTGATCGACACGGTGCCCGCACTGGTCTGGAGTACATCGTCTACAGGCACGCCAACTTATGTAAACAAGCGCTTCATCGAGGTAACAGGGGCGACGCTGCAAGATATCACAGCGCCCGACAAATTCCTGAATTTCAGTGTGATTCACCCCGACGACGTTCAGAAGGCGCGTGACGCCATGGACTATTCGTTGGCGACGAATGAGCCATATCTCCAGAGATACCGGCAGATACGAGCAGATGGCAGCTATCGGTGGACTGAAACCCGGGCCGAGCCTTTGCGCGACGAGACGGGCAAGGTCGTCCAGTGGTACGGTGTCTGCGTTGATATTGATGATTTGGTGGCTGCTCAGAAATCGCTGTCCGAGCGGGAACGCGAGCTTTCTATGCTGGTCGATATGGTGCCAAGCTTTATCTGGCGGCTCAACGCAGAAGGCGAACCCGACTACTTTAACAAGCGTTTGATTGATTTTTGTGGCGTAAGGATTGATGATCTGGGCGGGGCGCAGACGAAGCGGCGAGCCGTCGTCATCGAGAAGATCATCCACCCTGATGACCTTGAAGGCGTTTCGCAAGCTCTGACTCTCAGTATCAGTACAGGCGAGCGCTTCTCAATGAGATATCGCATTCGCCGGGCTGATGGCGTCTATCGTTGGGTTTACGGCCAGGCTGATCCATTGCGGGATAACGACGGACGAATTGTGCAATGGTATGGCTTGTCGAGCGACATTGATGATCAGGTCAATGCGGAAGATGCGCTGAAGCAAAGCGAGCGTCGTTACCGGGATTTGTTTCAGTACATGCCGATAGCGCTCACTCAAATCGATGCGCAGAAACTTGCTGTCCTTTTCAAGGAGTTGCGTTCCCAAGGTGTTGAGGAACTGCGGGACTATATAGACGAGCATCCGGATTTTCTTATGCGCGCTGTCGAGGCTTTGGAAGTTGAGGAGGTCAACGACCATATTCTTGGTATGTTCGGCGCAAGCAGCCCAAGCGAAATGTATGGTTCCGCTGGGCGTTATTGGCAGCCAGGATTGGACACGATCCGTCGTTCGATCGAAGCGCGTTACCGTGGGGAAGAGGTTTTTCAGGAAGAAACAAAGGTTATGCGCCTGGACGGCAGCGTAATCGATGTCCTTTTCACAACCGCACGACCAGACGCGGTGGCTGATAAAAGCCTTGTTGGATTTATCGACATAACTCAGCGAAAAAAGGCTGAGGAAGCATTGCAAGAGCGGGAGCGCTCCCTTTGGCGGCTTGTCGAGGCCTTACCCGTGATGATCGACTGCGCGGACGCCAACGGTGAACCGATCTATCGAAGTGATCGTTTGTGCGAATTTCTCGGCTTCGGTCTCGATCAGCTTGAGGAAAATAGAAAACTCAGGACAACGCTCGATGCTGGCGTGCATCCTGATGATCTGCAGGGTGTTCTGGAGCAATATGCCCATTGTCTGGCGACAGGTGAGCCCTACGCCCGCCGGCACCGGTTGCGTCGTTTCGATGGGCAGTATCGATGGGTCGAGACACGGGCGGAGGCGATGCGCGACGGAAGCGGTAATATCGTTCAATGGAACGTTATCTGTCTGGATATCGATCGCGAAGTGCGAGCTCAGGAGGAATTGCGCCTGACCCTTGAGAAACTCGCTCGGGCGAGCCAGGCGTCCAGTCTTGCGGAGCTCTCGGCCTCGATTGCGCATGAAGTGAATCAGCCTCTGGCCGCAATCGTTGCCAATTCGCACGCTTGCCAGCGTTGGCTCATGGCTGAGCCGCCGAATACCGAAAGGGCGCTCAAGACAGTGGAGCGTATTACAAGAGATGCGACGTCCGCTGCCGAAATCGTGGGGCGCATCCGCGCATTGTTCAAGCAATCTTTCGTCGCGAAAAAGAAGATCATGCTGAGCGATATTATAAGCGAAGTTCGCGATCTGATGGCGGAAGAATTGACGCGTTGGCGCATTCGCACAGTCGTCGATGCGGCTGATGGCTTGCCGTTTGTGATGGCTGATAAGGTTCAAATACAGCAGGTAATACTTAATCTTATTCGGAATGCAGTCGAAGCGATGGAGACCGTTTCGGATCGTCTTTTGACTATCGAAGTGGTTAGGGACGAAGATGTAGTCCGGACAAAAATCAGCGATAGGGGTGTGGGAATATCGCCCACGGAAAGAATGTTCGAACCATTTATTACAACGAAAGAACAGGGAATGGGCATGGGACTGGCAATTTCCCGGTCTATTGTGGAGGCACATGGCGGTCGGTTATGGGCAGAGAAAAATGAACCACAAGGGACATCGTTGGTTTTTACCCTTCCAGTCGTCATGAAAGCTGTAGCCGTATGAGCGAAGGTCAACTGGTATTCATCGTAGACGATGACGAGCGCATTCGGGAGGCCCTGGAGGAGTTGCTGGAGTCCTACGGCATGCACACCATGGCATTTGGGTCGGCGGCAGATTATGTCAATGCGCCTAAGCCCGATGTTTCCTCGTGCCTCATACTGGACGTGAAATTGCCCGACATCAACGGCTTGGAACTGCAAAAGCAAATTTCGACAGGAGACCATCCTCCCATCGTATTCATTACGGGACATGGTGACATTCCCAGTTCCGTTCGCGCCATGAAAGGTGGTGCAGTCGATTTTCTGACCAAGCCTTTCAGCGACGTGAAACTCATGGCGGCGATCCGTGCTGCGATAGCGCAGGATTGTGAAACACGTGCCAATCGATCGGAAATTACTGAGTTGAGACAACGTTATCGCGAGCTCACCGCCCGCGAGCGTGAAGTGCTGCCGCTCGTTGTCAGTGGGCTCCTCAATAAGCAGGCAGCAGCCGAACTTGGTATAAGAGAAGTCACACTGCAGTTGCACAGAAGAAATGTCATGCAAAAAATGGCAGCCGCTTCGCTTGCTGATCTTGTACGCATTGCGGACAAATTGAGGATCCCGATTACCCATGCTCGGCGATCGAAAGGAGACGAATGATGATCAACGACAGACTCGTGATCGCAGTTGTCGATGACGATTCCCGCTTGCTGGAATCCATGGAGGATCTGCTGGAAGCGACTGGCTATACGGCCCGGTGTTACTCGTCAGCTGCCTCTTTGTTGACGCGGGGGCTTGCTGGCGTGGATCTGATTATTACCGACGTTGGTATGCCCGATATCGATGGGTTCGAGCTCAGAGAAATCGTGCAGGAAATTCATCCCGATTTACCAGTTTTTCTGATCACAGGCCGTCATGAAATTGCCGATCAGGAACGTGCTCAGGGTGTGACGGGGTTTTTCCGTAAGCCGTTTGATGGGCAAACTTTGCTAACCGCTATCAGCGACGCACTCAATGTACGCCGAACGGAGGGTTGATATGAGAACCGAACAGTACGCGCGGAACCACAAACCAACACTGCCTTTGCAACCTGCGAAGGAGACAGAGCAGCCGTTGGTCATCATAGTCGATGATGATGAAGCCGTAAGAGAGGCTCTTTCTGATCTCATCTTGTCCGCAGGGTTTCGGCCCGTTGCCTTTGGGTCCACGCGTGAGCTCGTGGGAACCGAACTATTGGAAGCACCCGGTTGCTTGATCCTCGATGTGCGCATGCCGGGGACAAGCGGATTGGATTTACAACGTCAACTGGCACAGAACGGCAATCCCAAACCGATTATCTTCCTGACAGGCCATGGCGATATCCCTATGACTGTGGAAGCGATGAAAGCTGGCGCTGTGGATTTTCTCACGAAACCGGTCCGCGATCAGACACTGCTCGATGCAGTCGCTTCGGCAATTGATATGGATGCGCGACGGCGAGCGCAATCCGTCATTGTCAAACGGAATATCGAGCGTCATATGACATTGACGCCGCGTGAACGCGAAGTTTTGCGGGAAGTCGCAAGAGGCCGCCTCAACAAGCAGATCGCTTTCGATCTTGGTATCAGCGAAGTGACAGTGAAACTTCATCGTGGAAACGTGATGCGGAAGATGGAGGCATCTTCCATCGGTGAACTGATCAGGATCTGGGAAACCCTGCCATTGCCAATCCAAAGGTCCTGAACGCGAGCGCCAGCCAGACAATCTCCGTGCGAAAGATAGCTCGAACTCAAAACGCAGCGAGTTCCTTCGCGCGCCGCTCCACCAGGTCACAGAGAAGACGTACACGCAGGGGGACCTGGTGTTTGAATGCGTGGACGACATTGAAAGGCATTGGTTGAATTTTCAGTTGCCGTCCAAATTCAACCAGTTTTCCCTCTTCAAGTTCGTCTTTGACGATGCAGCGCATAACAACGGCCGCGCCGATACCATGTCTCGCAGCCGCTTTCAGTGCCTGCCCCGTATCACAGGCGATGGGGCCTGTCGGAGTGAACTCACTTCCATCTGATAGTCTTATCTTTCTCGAAATGCCGTTTAATTCATATCGTGCAAAAGGCACGCGGGCTGCTTCCTCTGCAGTGCTTGGCGAGCCGTGTTTTTTCGCGAATGGGGGCGAGCTGACCATAATCATTTTGAAATCAACGAGCCGCCTGATCATAAGGTCGCAGTTAGCAACAGTTCCAACCCGAAATGCAACATCGTAATCGTCGCGGATAATATCGACATGTTGGTCCGTTAGGCCGATTTCAAGTTGAATTGCTGGATATCGAACTGCGAAGTCAGACAATATCGTTTCAAGGAACAGCGGTGCAAGTTCGCTGGGCATACTAAAGCGGACACGACCGGATATCTCCTTTGAAGCGTTTATGTCGTCCCCGGCCATATTGAGCTCATGAAGTAACGGGGACAATCGCTCAAAAAGTGAATGTCCATCCGCGGTCAGCACAAGTGTGCGGGTGGATCGAAGGAAGAGGCGGGTTTGTATCAGCGTTTCAAGCCTTGCCACGCTTCTGGAGACTGCTGACGGTGACGTTTTGAGCAGCCGGGCGGCTGCGCTGAAGGTGCCCGCTTCCACGGTGCGGACAAATGCGAGAAGACCGGCCGTCTCATTCAACAGGTTTGCCATTCAAGCTCCGGGAGCAAAAGTGAAGTACCCAATCACTGACTAATGAAACGGAATTCAATCCATATTTTATCCCCAGATCAATATGGAGAAAGTATATGGGTGTTCTCAAAAACAAGGTTGCTATCATCACGGGTGGTAACAGCGGAATTGGCAAAGCGACGGCTAAACTTTTTGTCGAGAACGGGGCACGGGTCGTAATAACAGCGCGACGCCAAGACGTTCTGGATAATGCGGTGAGCGAAATAGGGGGAGATGTCGTTGGCATTTGTGGCGATGTATCCGATTTGGCCCATCATAAACGGGTTGCGGAGGAGGTCTCTCGCCGTTTTGGTGGGTTCGACATCTACTTTGCCAATGCAGGCGTCATCGATTTGAAGCCGTCAGAAGCAATATCGGAAGCGAGCTATGATCGGCATTTTGACGTCAATACCAAAGGCGTATTCTTCGGCGTTCAAACCCTTTTGCCACTTATGCGCGACGGTGGGACAATCATCGTCACCAGTTCTCTGGCTGCGACTAAAGTGCTTCCCGATCACACGGTCTATGCGGGCTCGAAGGCTGCCGTGGTCGCTTTCGTGAAGAACTGGGCACTGGAGCTCAAAAACCGGAGAATACGGGCGAACGTCATTAGTCCTGGGCCAACGGATACTGAAATCCTTGGGAAGCTGGGCATACCGGATGCTGAGCGTGGGCCATTTCTCAGTAAGATGGCTGAAACGATCCCAGCAGGGAGAATGGGAACCAGCGAGGAATTGGCGGAAGCCGCTCTCTTCCTCGCTTCAGATGCAAGCGCTTTCATCAACGGCATCGATCTTCATGTCGATGGTGGAATGGGGTTGATCTAAAAAAACACTCGCCTGCTGGAGGTTGGCTCGACAGCGAAAGATAGCTGTCGAGCACATTGATGCAAGTCTGCAATCTTTGAGTAAGTCGCGGCTCCACCTATACTTTGGGCCTAATTGGGCAAGTATCAAGCATAGGACGCTTCACCCCATCCGCCGATAGACCGTGTTTTACGCCCCGGGTTACCGTTGACGTGTGGCTGGTAATTCGCGTCAGCGCTGAAATCTCGGTTCCAGTGCCTCGCCGATCGCAAAATGATGAATTCGCAAGCGTGAGATGTGAGCAATTTTTTCTGAAAACGCTGGTCGGGTTCCAGTTAGCGATCTGGATGAATAATTCTTACTTCTTAAGCAGGAGATAAACTAATGACCAAGCATATCCTCATCGTAGGCGCTGGTTTTGCTGGCGTTATGGCGGCTTTGGCCGCGTCTCGACTGAGGCACGAAAAGGGTGTGTCAGCGGAGAGCTTGAAAATTTCGGTCGTGTCGCCGGCCCCGGAACTCGTCATCCGTCCTCGACTTTATGAACCTCACCCGGAGAAAATGACCGCTCCCCTCGGCGAATTATTCGAAGCCACCGAGATAGAATTTGTTCCAGCTACGGTAGAAAGAATTGATGCGGCCAACAACCGTGTTACGGTCCTTGACGATCGCGGTCAAAGTTCCTCACTACCCCCTATGACAGGCTCGTCCTTGCTTCCGGTAGTCGCGGCTTTCAACCACCAATTCCTGGTCTCTCCGAATATGGCTTTACGTCCAACCATCTCGAGGAAGCGATAATACTGGATCAACATTTGCACAGTCTCGCTGCGCAGCCAGCAAGTCCGGCGCGAGATACCCTGGTGGTTGGGGGCGCCGGTTTCACAGGTTTGGAAGTTGCGACCGAGCTTAAGGCACGTCTTCAGAGCATTTTGGGGCCGACTGCTCAACCTCGCATCATCATCGTTGACAGGAACCCTCACGTCGCACCTGCGATGGGAGAACATCCAAGGCCCTATATTGAAAGCCGTCTTGAGGGGCTTGGTATCGAAACGAGGCTCAACACGGGTATCGCGCAACTCGACAGTTCTTCCGTGACGCTCGATAGCGGCGAGCGGATAGAGACCTCAACCGTCATTTGGTCTGGCGGAATGCGCGCTTCTTCACTTACATCTCAGCTTGATGCGGACAAGGACTCCTTGGGTCGCATCATTGTCGATCCCGATTTACGTGTGCCTGGCTATTCTTATATTTTTGCAACTGGCGATACGGCAAAGGCAGCCACCGACGATAAGGGCAATTTCTCGCTGATGTCATGTCAGCATGCTCGTCGTCTTGGTGCGTTTGCAGGACATAACGCAGCCGCCGAACTATTGGGTGAAGCCACCCTTAAATATGATCAGCCAGCCTATGTCGTCTGCCTCGATTTGGGCCCTGATGCGGCGATCTTTACTCGTGGTTGGGATGGTAAGGTCGAACTTACGGGCGCGGAGGCAAAAAAGGTGAAACAGGAGATAAACACCGTCTGGATTTATCCGCCGGCATCTGAACGGACCGCGGCATATGAAAATGTTCAGACAGCGCGGACCGTTGATTTCTAGAACTATCGCAGCGTTGACTCCGCATATAGTCCTTCACATCCGGCGCATTGCTATGGCCCGCTTCAGTTTTGGAGGCGGGCGTAGCATTGAGAACTGCTCATTGCGGATTAGGACATAGCATAAATTTACATAATAGCGATGCCGAAGATGATGTCTTGGACGAAAAAGCAAATCGTTGGGCTGGTGTTTTGTCTCAGCGCGATTGCAACCGCTGTAGGAGGTTGGATGTGGGCGCGTTCGACCGAGCGGACGGCGACGGACAATGCCTATGTTCGCGGTAACACGACAGCAATCGCATCGAAGGTAACCGGATATGTCACCGTGGTTGACGTATCCGACAACCAGTATGTACGGGCGAATGATGTTCTGTTCAGAATTGATGACAGGGATTTCCGCGCACGTCTGGCGCAGGCTGAAGCAAATGTGGAGGCGGCACAGGCACATATCGACAATGTGGAGGCGGAGATACAGCTGCAGCATATTCTGGTCAAGCAGGCGACGGCGCAGAAACGGGCAGCAGAGGCAGATCTTGCTCTCGCGGTCAAAGCGTCTCAGCGACAGCGTGAACTTGTTCGCACAAATTCGGTCAGCAGAGCTCAGGTCGATGAAAGTGACGCTGCAAGGTCAAAAGCGGAGGCTGGCTTATTAGGCGCAGAAGCCGCGCTGGAGGCACAAGAAACACGTATCAAGGTTCTCACCACACAAAAGGAAGCTGCCCTGGCTGCTGTGCTTCAAGCCAAGGCTGCGCGTGACCTGGCCCGAATTGATCTCGACAATACAGTCGTCCGTGCTCCCTTTGACGGTGTTATTGGTAACCGTCAGGTTCGCGTCGGACGCCTCGTATCTCCGGGAGCTTCCTTGATCGATCTGGTGCCAATCAAGGACGTGTGGATTGTCGCAAATTTCAAGGAGACACAAATCGAGAGTATTCAACCCGGGCAGTCAGCCCAGGTAACGGTCGACGCCTATCCCGGCATAATTATCGAGGGAAAAGTTGACAGTTTTGCACCGGGTAGCGGATCGGCCTTCAGTCTCCTGCCTGCTGATAATGCTACTGGCAATTTCGTCCGTGTCGTGCAACGTGTTCCAGTCAAGATCAAACTTGTTCAGAACCCAATTCCCGGCCGCCTGGTTCCGGGACTTTCTGCCCGGGTTCGGATCATTCTAGGGAGAGAGAGCTGATGATTTCTCCCCCAAACGTCTCGAGCCAGACCAGGCAGAATACAGGATGCCTTCTCCTCGCGGGCATTGTGATTGCCACTTTGACTGAGGCGATTGCGGGTACCGCTTTGACGCTTGGCAAAGGAGATATAATTGGTGACGTATACGCTACTCCCGATGAATTCGCCTGGCTCGACATCGGATATACGACACTGAAGATGATCGCGTTCCTTCTGGCATCCTGGATTGCGACGACCGTTAATTTGCGGATTATCGTTGTTGCGGCAACTGTGATGATAACATTGGTAAGTGCGGCCACTGCGTTGACGACCCGACTGGATTTGCTGATTGGTCTGCGCGCATTTCAGGGGTTTTCGGGAGGTCTCCTACTGGTAATCGGGCAAACTGTTATCTTTCGAGACTTTTCGCCTTCTCGCCAACCTTGTTCTACAAGCCTTGTTTGCGACAGGGGCAGTGGTTGCACCGGCTACCCTCGTACCAGCACTGCAAGGATGGCTATTGGACAGCTATTCCTGGACGTGGATTTTTCTTTCAGTAGTTCCTATCGGATTGCTGGCAGCGGGGCTTGTTCTCCTATCAGAAGAAACCATCGACACCCATATTCCCTGTAGGCGCTTTGACTGGAGTGGCCTTCTGCTGGCATCGATCACGCTTTTCTGTCTCGTCTATGTGCTCAGCCAGGGGGACCGTTGGAACTGGTTCGATGAACGTCGCGTCCAGTGGCTAACCGGAATAGGTGTAGTGACGCTTTGCCTGTTTGTCGGTCAACAAGCGAGCCGCCCTGAGGATGAGGGACTGCTCGAACTGAGTGTTTTAAGGTCCGTCGATTTTGCGTTCGCATTCATAGTAAGTTTTGTAGCTGGTGCGGCATTGTTTGGAAGCACTTATTTGATTCCGAGTTTCGCAATCTCAGTCCTGGCTTTCACGCCAACGGATACCGGTGTTCTTTTGCTCGCCAGTAGCATTTTTTTTGTGTTTTCGCTTTTCTTGTCTGCCTTCATAATCCAGTGCCTGCACGTCTCTCCAATTGCCACCGTACCCTTCGGAATCGTCCTGATCATGATTGCTATGTGGCTCCTGTCAGGGGCAGCGGGCGACAGCGGGATGGACGACATGATGAACGCCGTTCTCCTGCGGGGCATGAGCCTCGGCTTTCTATTTCTGTCAATTACCTTAATCGCATTCAGTAGGTTGGGATCACATAGTCTCCCTGGCGCGATTGGTATTTTCAATACTGGCCGCCAGTTGGGCGGTCTCCTAGGAGTAGCTTGTCTTCAATCTCTAATAACGCGGAGTATCGCAGGCAATGTGTCTGTGCTCAGCAGCCATATCACGGCTGGATATTCTGCTGTAGGCGAACGATTAGGGACAAGTGCGGCAGTTCTCGAAGCCCGTGGGATGACTGCCGTGGCTGCCGATCAAGCGTCGATAATTTTATTAGACAGGGTTGTTGCTGGCCAGTCTACGGTAATCGCTTTCGATACGGCCTTTCTCACAGTTGCGCTTCTTTTCGTTTTTGCGGCACCGATCCTGGCCGTTGCGAAGATGCTTTTGACGGCAATATCAACAAAAAAGTAGTTATTCGGCGAGTTACACTGAGCCAAAAACAATCCGTTTATATCGGCTGACCCAGCGCTTTGCGTGGAAATTGAGAGCCCCGGACCAGGTAGTTTCAATGCGGTGGGGAACTGCAGTTTATTGGCAAAGGCGCACGTTCTTCACACTCACTCAAACACATCGGCGGACGTGTATGTCTGCTTTTCAGTTCCATTCGGAAGACCGGTCATTCCGCTAACGGCCCCATCGCGGCCATTCAAAATGATTAGTCATTGCATTTTCAGATAATAGAACCTGCTTCACTTCTGACTTGTGTTTTCTCTCTTTTGCAAATCAATAAAAGTTAATAGATCGCCGTATTTATAACGAATAGCTTTGCCCACTTTTCGATAGGGTAAGTTCTCAATGCCCTGGACCCGCCAGTTAGCAAGGGTCGTTGGACTTAAACCTAAAACACCAGCGGCTTGCTCAGACGTCAGCAGATGGTCAAGCTCATAGCTTGTTGAGGGCAGGGGATGTTCTCGAGCACTGTCAGTCTGCGTCGTGAGAAAGCTTAATGACATATTGTATTTTCGAACAAGGTGCTCGGTGAGGCTGAGATAGAGCTGCTCAAGGCTAGGCTGCTCATTTTTGTTATCAGGCTTTTTCGCCACTTATATGAGCTCACATAACATGGATGGTGTCCGATTACGAAACGCGATGAAAGTTGTTGTTAACATAACAACAAGAATAGTCGAGTTCGACAATACAGAAATTGAGAAGCATTAATTGTAACGACGTGCGGCTCGGGCGGGCTCTGTATGTTCCCAAACGTTTTTCCACAGGGATTTTATGCTGCTCAAAAGGCAGTTTTGCAGTGCAAATTACAAATACCGAAGGTGATTGCTATTTGATTGCTAGCATCAATATAGTGAAAACGAAAACTAGCTAAGTCATTGATTTTTTGGTGCCGCTTGCGTGACTCGAACACGCGACCCCATCATTACGAATGATGTGCTCTACCAACTGAGCTAAAGCGGCCCGGAACGTTGCGTTCCAATTTCCCGAAGGAGCCAACCGTTTCCGGCTGGACGGTGCGCTGATAACCAAAAGCAGGGAGGAAAGCAAGGCCCAATTCAAACAAACTCCATGTTTGTTCAAAAGCTTTCACAACATGCACATCGCCACCGCCCTCCAGCGCGCAAAAAGCCGGATTTATGAGTAAGCAGGCGATCGTGCCGTACAAACCGGAAGGCCGTTCTCCCGCGCCAGCCGTCTCGCCGGCGCGGTGCCGTCACGTTTCCCGGAATCATGCGCCTGCGCAAAGGCGCTGGCGAGCTTCCTTATATTCCCGCTCGAGGCGGTCGATCAGTTGTCCGGCAGGGGCTACTTCATGGATCGCGCCGATGCCCTGGCCGCAGCCCCAGATATCCTTCCAGGCCTTGGCGCCTTCCTGCTGCGCAGTCTCGAAATCCATCTTGGAAGGATCGGCTTCGGGAAGGTTGTCAGGGTCCATGCCCGAATTGGCGATGGATGGCTTCAGGTAGTTACCTGCAATGCCGGTAAAGTAGTTGGAATAGACGATGTCGGAAGAAGTCGAGTCGACGATCATCTGTTTGTAGGCATCCATCGCGCGCGCTTCCGTCGTGGCAATGAAAGGCGAGCCGATATAGGCGAGGTCAGCGCCCATGGCCTGTGCGGCAAGAATCGAGTTTCCGTTGGCGATGGCGCCCGAAAGGAGCAGGGGACCATCGAACCAGGAGCGGATTTCCTGCACGAGCGCGAAGGGCGACAGCGAACCGGCATGGCCGCCCGCGCCGGCTGCTACCGCGATGAGGCCATCCGCGCCCTTGCGGATTGCCGAATTGGCGTGACGGTTGTTGATGACGTCATGGAGGACGATGCCGCCATAGGAATGGATAGCCGCATTCACTTCCGGCACGGCACCGAGCGAGGAGATGACGATCGGCACCTTGTATTTCACGCAAAGGCCGAGATCGTGCTCGAGGCGCTTGTTGGATCGATGTACGATCTGGTTGACGGCGAAGGGTGCGGATGGCCGGTCTGGATTGGCCTTGTCGTAAGCAGCAAGCCCTTCGGTGATTTCCGCCAGCCATTCATCGAGTTGTGCCTCTGGACGGGCATTGAGAGCAGGAAAGGAACCGACGACGCCTGCCTTGCACTGCGCCATCACCAGAGCCGGATGCGAAATGATGAATAGGGGAGCGCCAACCACCGGGATGCGCAATCTGCTTTTCAGAATATCCGGCAAGGCCATTTTCAATCGTCCTCCATGATTGACGTTTCCGTAAACGTAATAGTTCTAGCATCTCCTTGCCGGACGGCAATATCAAAAGCACGCAAGCGGACCTGTCGCCGCTCAGCCATCTTTCGGCATTGCGACAGAACATGCGGAACACGGTCGATATGGCGCTCCTTATTTATTGGACGCCACGCGCGAAGAGAATCGCCGCTATAGTTGAGGATGTTTCGAGCACCTGCAATGGGTGCAGTTTGGTATTGCAGAACTATACGGATGGGGGAAAACCGCATTCAGAGTTAATATTTGGTGTCTCTGTTAAGCTTATCGGCTAGTCAAAGCGGGTGAAGAACAGGTAAATGCCTTGATTCAGACGTTAATTTCGCTGAGGCTTATGAAAGCGTCTGCATCGGGAACCGCTTGCACCTGTTGGGGGCGTAACGAGACGGCGGAAAAACGAACAAGGGAAGAGCAGCCTTTGGAAAGCATTGAGCGCGCGATCAGGAATGCATTTGCCAAGGCGGATGCACACAATCCGGCGACCCGCCAGCGAATCTATGAATCCGCCTGGGGTGCGCATGAGCGCGCTCTCGCGACAAACGCCGCGCTCAGCGATGCGCAGAAGGAACAGCGCCGCCAGAACCTGAAGGACGCCATCTCCGGCATTGAGCAGGAATTCAAGACCGGTGGAGAGACAAGCGCCCGTCATGAGCCGACGCTTGATGCACCCCTGAGGGAAGACCCGGTGCTTGGTGGCAGGGTAGAGGAAACATCGCCCGTGCTCGATACCGGCGATATTCGTGCGACTTCGCGGCAGAAGAAGCGCAGCAATGCCGACCTCGGCTATGAGGGCGGCGTCTCGCGGAAGGACCGCCGCAAGAAGAAGCGCCATTCGCCTTTCTACAGCTACGGCATTCCGGCGCTTGTACTCGCGGTTGCGGCTTTCATCGGCTATTCGCTTTATAACAGCTTTATCGATCTGAGCAGCGGACCGGCGAACAATCCGCTGCACAGTGAAGGCAATATCGCTCCCCTGAAGGAAGGCGAGGAGCCGGGCGGGTTGAAATGGATCACCATCTTCCAGCCTTCGGAAGCCACACGCATGTCCGTCAAGGGACGCGCCACGGCTGAAATCAGGCAGGAGGGCACGCGCAGCTTCGCCCGCATCCAGTCCGCCGGTGCCGAAGATACGGTCACATTCGATGTGGGCGAGGGCATTCTGGATCAGCTGGTTGGCAAGACGGCGACCTTCAACATCGTGGCCCGCGCCGACGATGGCAAGACGACCCAGATGTCGGTCAACTGCGATTTCGGCGGTCTCGGCGATTGCGGACGCAGGCGCTACGACGTGCGCGATTCCGTGAGCGATTTCCTTTTCGACATGGAAATGCCATCGGGCCAGAAGGCAGGTCGTGCAGGCACGATCACGGTCAATTCGGACCTCAGCGGTTCCGGCAAGGCCGTCAATATCTACGAAATCCGCGTTTCGACGGCGGCCAAATAATCAGGAAAGCAGCTTTTCCAGCGTTTCGAGCCGGTCCGCTTCGCGGGGCGGCTTGTCCCAGCGCAGCCGCGAAAAACGCGGAAAGCGCATGGCGACCCCCGATTTGTGGCGCGTGGAACGGTTGAGACCTTCAAAGGCGACTTCCACGACCAGCCCATGATCGGGTTCGGCGCGTACGGATCGCACCGGCCCGAAACGCTCGGTGGTATTCTCGCGCACAAACTTGTCCAGCAATTTCAGTTCCTCGTCCGTAAAGCCGAAATAGGCTTTGCCGACCGGCACCAGCACGGGTTCATCCTCCGGTCCCGTCCATACGGCAAACGTAAAATCGGAATAATAGCTCGACCGTTTGCCGTGCCCACGCTGGGCATAGACGATCACGGCATCGACCGTGAAGGGATCGCGCTTCCATTTGAACCACGGTCCCTTGGGGCGGCCCGGAAGATAGGTACTGTCGTGGCGTTTCAGCATGACGCCTTCTATGACCGGATGTGGCGGACTGGCGCGAAACCGCGCCAGTTCCTCAAAGTCGGAAAATGGCAGAACGGGCGAGAGATCGAAGCGGCGCGGATCGAGCCTGCTGACAAAGCTTTGCAGGCGCGCGCGGCGCTCCAGAAAGGGCAAGGCGCGCAGATCGACGCCGGTCTGCTGGTTTCCTTCCTGCAACAGGTCATAGGCCCGGACGAAGGCCGGATAGTCGCGCAACTGTTTTGCGCTTACCGTCTTGCGGTTCAGCCTCTGCTGGAGGTCGGAGAACGTGGCTGTTTCTATGCCGGTTTCGCCGTGATGGCCAACCAGCAACTCGCCATCGATCGCCCCTTCGAAATCCATGGCTTCCAGAATATCGGGGAACGCGCCGGAGATATCGTCCCCCGTGCGCGAATAGAGGCGGCGCAGGCCGTTTTCCGCGACAGCCTGAACACGAATGCCATCCCATTTCCACTCGGCCGTAAAGGCGGATGCGTCGAGCGAGGGGATTTCCGCTTCATCAAGGGCCGTCGCCAGCATGACAGGGCGAAACGGAGCGGCTGCGGTGGCCGCAGGCTTTTCACCGCGGCCTTCCAGCCAGGCGAACAGCGCCTCATAGGGTGGTGACTGGCCGTGCCAGAGTTCTTCTATTTCCACGACGTCGACGCCGCCGAAATCTGCCAGCGCCTGCTTGGCCAGACGGGCGGAAACCCCGACGCGCAAGCCGCCGGTCACGAGCTTCAACAGTGCGTAACGTTCGGAAATGCCAAGCACGTCGAGCCATCCGGCGACGAGCATCGGGCCTTCGCGGCGCGAAGCGTTCTGCAATTCGTGCACCACGATGCCAAGCGGCAGATCGGCACCGGGGGCAGTTTCGCTGGGGCCGGGCCAGATCAGCGAGATCGTTTCGGCAAGATCGCCGACATAATCGTAGGAATAGGCAAACAATGTCGGGTCTGTCCGCTCGGCGATGAGCGCGCGCAGCATGGCGGGCTTTACGCTTTGCAGCTCCAGATCGCGGGTGATCGCTGCCAGCGCCACCCCGCGATCAGGGTCCGGTGCTGTGCGGAAATGGTCGATGAGCAAGCGCAGCTTGCCGTTGCGCTGCGGCGTCAGAACGAGCCGGTCAAGAAGTTCGGCGAAAGCGCGCATCAGTCGCCCTCATCTTCATAGCCGACGAGATGCAGCGGCTTTGCCGGTATGTTCTGCAACTCGCACCAGCGAACGAGAGCTTCTTCACGCCCATGGGTAACCCACACTTCCGCGGGGGAGATTTCCGTTATGGTCGCCGTCAGCTCATCCCAGTCGCAATGGTCGGAAATGATGAGCGGCAGTTCGACGCCCTGCTGTTTGGCGCGCTGTCGGATGCGCATCCAGCCCGAGGCAAAGGCTGGGACCGGATCGGGAAACCGTCGCGCCCAGCGGTCGGAGAAAGCCGAGGGTGGGCCGACGATGATCTTTCCTGCAAAATCCGGTTGTGCCGCACTGCGTTCCAGGGTGGCCGGTTCGAGAGGTCCGAGATCGACACCTTGCGTTTGATAATACTCGCAGATCTTTTCCAGCGCGCCGTGGATATAGATCGGTTCCCAATAGCCAGCATTGCGTATGAGCTTGATGACCCGCTGCGCCTTGCCCAGCGAATAAGCCCCGACAAGATGCGCACGCTCGGGAAACTGCTGGATCGATTTGAGAAGCGTCGCGATCTCATGTGCTGCATCCGGGTGACGGAATACCGGCAGGGCAAAAGTGGCTTCGGTGATGAAGACATCACAGGCGACGGGCTCGAAAGGGGCGCATGTCGGATCGGCTGCCCGCTTGTAGTCGCCCGAAGCGACGATGCGGGTGCCGTCCATCTCCACTGCGATCTGAGCCGAGCCAAGCACATGGCCCGCTCCATGAAAGCTTATCCGCACGCCATTGATCGTGAGGGTTTCTCCGAGGCTTACCGGTTGCGTGGTTTCTGCGAAATTCACCCCATAGCGCAACGCCATGATGTCGAGTGTTTCGCGCGTTGCCAGCACATGGGTGTGGCCCGAACGCGCGTGGTCGGAGTGCCCGTGGGTGATGAGCGCACGTTCCACCGGGCGCACCGGGTCGATGTAAAAATCGCCGGGCGGGCAATAAAGGCCTTTGGGAGAGGAGCATAGAAGCTGGTTGAAGCGCATGGTCTTCAAGATAGGTCACGAAGTTCACCCCGAAAAGGGAGGGAGCTTGCGTCTGCTGACAAAATGAGAACAAAAGTGAACAAACACCTTGGCGGTTCGCCTCGCTGCGATTAGATTGACGGCGTGACACTGAACCAGAAGCCCGCCGCCGCATCTGCCGCCTTTCCCTTGCCGGACCGTTTTCTCAAATGGTTCGCGGCCAAGGGCTGGTCGCCGCGCGCCCATCAGCTGGAGCTTCTGGCGCGTGCCGAACAGGGCCAGTCCACGCTGCTGATTGCCCCGACCGGCGCGGGCAAGACTTTGGCCGGCTTTCTGCCTGCACTGGTTGATCTGGAAAAACGCGGGCGCCTGAAGCCGGGCATGGCGAAGCGCGGCGTGCATACGCTTTATATCTCCCCGCTAAAGGCACTTGCGGTCGATATTCACCGCAATCTCACCGTGCCGGTCGAGGAAATGGGTCTCGACATCACCATCGAGACGCGCACCGGCGATACGCCTGCGCACAAGCGCCAGCGACAGAAACTGACGCCGCCGGATATTCTGCTGACGACACCGGAGCAGCTTGCGCTGTTGATCGCATCCAAGGGTGCGGAACAGTTCTTCAAGGGCCTGCGCTATGTGGTGCTGGACGAATTGCACTCGCTGGTCATTTCCAAGCGCGGGCATCTTCTGGCGCTGGGGCTGGCGCGATTGCGCCGCCTGCAACCGCAATTGCAGACCATCGGCCTCTCCGCAACGGTGGCGGAGCCTGACGAGTTGCGTCGCTGGCTGGCGGAACAGGATGGCGACGATTCCATGGCCGGTCTTGTGACGGTCGACGGCGGTGCCAAGCCGGAAATCACCATTCTCGATTCCGATGAGCGCGTGCCATGGGCAGGACATTCCTCGCGCTATGCCATCCCCGATATCTACGAGGCGATCCGCCAGCACCGCACGACGCTTCTGTTCGTCAATACCCGCAGCCAGGCGGAGATGCTGTTTCAGGAACTCTGGCGGGTCAATGAGGACACGCTGCCGATTGCGCTGCATCACGGTTCACTCGATGCGAGCCAGCGCCGCAAGGTCGAGCAGGCCATGGCCGCCAACACATTGCGCGCTGTGGTCGCGACCTCGACGCTCGATCTCGGGATCGACTGGGGCGATGTCGATCTGGTCATTCATGTCGGCGCGCCGAAGGGGGCTAGCCGCCTCGCGCAGCGTATCGGCCGCGCCAACCACCGGATGGACGAGCCGAGCCGGGCCATTCTCGTGCCTGCCAATCGCTTCGAGGTGATGGAGTGCCGCGCCGCACTCGACGCAAATTATCTGGGTGCACAGGATACGCCGCCCCTGATCGAAGGGGCGCTGGATGTGCTGGCCCAGCACGTGCTTGGCATGGCCTGCGCCGAGCCTTTCCAGGCCGACCAGCTTTACCGTGAGGTGCGAAGCGCCGCACCCTATTCGAGCCTTCCGCGAGACACGTTCGACCGCATTCTGGATTTCGTGGCGACCGGCGGCTATGCGCTCAAGACCTATGAGCGGTTTGCGAAAATCCGCAAGACCGTGGACGGCACGTGGCGGGTGTCCAATCCGCGCATCGCGCAGCAATATCGGCTCAATATCGGCACGATTGTCGAAGCGCCGGAGCTGAATGTCCGGCTTACTCGCGGCGGCAAGGGCGGAAGCGCAAGGGGTGGACGTGTCCTTGGCCGGATCGAGGAATATTTCCTGGAGACGCTGACGGCTGGCGATACCTTCCTGTTTGCCGGAAAGGTTCTGCGCTTCGAAGGCATCCGCGAGAATGAATGCATCGCCTCCAATGCTGCCGGTCAGGATGCCAAGATACCTGTCTATGCTGGCGGGAAGTTTCCGCTTTCGACCTATCTTGCCGCGCAGGTGCGCGCCATGCTCGCCGACCGCACACGCTGGCAGTTTCTGCCGGAACAGGTGCGGGAATGGCTGGAAGTGCAGCAATGGAAATCCGTGCTGCCTGCAACGGACGAGCTTTTGATCGAAACCTTTCCGCGCGGCAGTCGCTTCTACATGGTCGCCTATCCTTTCGAGGGTCGGCTGGCGCACCAGACGCTCGGCATGTTGCTGACACGCCGTCTGGAACGCATGGGCGCGCATCCGCTTGGCTTCGTCGCGACCGATTATTCGCTGGGCTTATGGGGCCTCAAGGATATGGGCGCGATGATCGGCACGGGAAAACTCAGCCTTACCCGGCTCTTCGATGAAGACATGCTGGGGGACGATCTCGAAGCATGGCTTGATGAAAGCTACCTTCTCAAACGCACTTTCCGCAATTGCGCCGTGATTTCCGGGCTTATCGAGCGCCGTCATCCGGGACAGGAGAAGACAGGCCGTCAGGTTACGGTTTCCACCGACCTGATCTATGACGTCCTGCGCACCCACGAGCCGGACCATATTCTATTGCAGGCGACGCGCGCGGATGCCGCAACGGGGCTGCTGGATATCAGGCGTCTGGGCGACATGCTGGCGCGCGTGAAAGGCCATCTGCTGCACAAGCCGCTCGACAGGATTTCGCCGCTGGCGCTGCCTGTGATGCTCGAAATCGGGCGCGAGCGCGTGGCAGGCGAAGGCGATGAAATGCTGCTTGAAGAAGCGGCGGATGATCTGATCAGGGAAGCAATGCAATGAAAACTGCGGTGTGGGGAAGTGGAGAGGCCTACAATCTGGCCCATACGCAAGTGTGTGGCGTTGCGGCTTTGTGCGATCCATCCGGCGCGCTGTTTCTGCCCGATCTGCACATACTCATCGTTTCCGACCTGCATCTGGAAAAAGGCTCGTCCTTTGCCCGGCGCGGCCAGCTCATCCCGCCCTATGACACGGCGGCAACGCTCGACATGCTGGCGGTGGCCATCGCGCGCTATCAGCCACGAACCGTCATCAGCCTCGGCGACAGTTTTCACGATGCCAAGGCCAGCGAGCGTCTGCCGTCGCTTTATGCCATCCGGTTGAAATCGCTGATGGAGCATCGCGACTGGTTCTGGATCACCGGCAATCACGATCCGGATCGCCCGGTCGACCTGCCGGGGGATTGTGTCGAGGAACTGGCGGTCGGGCCGCTCACCTTCCGGCATGAGCCGTCACGCAAGGCCGGGCAGGGCGAGATTGCAGGCCATCTTCATCCCGCCGCGCGCATCGTCAGGCGCGGCCGGTCGGTGCGACGCCCCTGTTTCGTGAGCGACGGCGAAAGGCTCATCATGCCTGCTTTCGGAGCCTATACGGGTGCGCTGAACATTCTGGATCGCGCCTTCCGCGGGCTCTTCGCCGATGAGGCGCTGCGCGCCTATATGCTCGGTCAGGGCAAGGTTTACCCGATAGCGCGCGGTGCGCTTTATGGCGGTTAATCCCTCCGGAACAGAATGCGCCCGAACCATCCGGTGAAGACGGCAAGGAAAACGGCAAACAGGCCGTAGAGAAAGCTGTTCTGATGGGCCGCGTTGTAGATGCTCTGCTCGAAACCCGCCTTGACGATTTCCAGGCTGGCATTGGCTTCCCGCAGGAAAACGCCGTTGCGAAACAGAAGCGCCCGAGCCTTGTGGCGACCCACCGGCACGTTGGCGGGGAGGTTGAGCGTGGCGCGGAACAAGGTGCGCGAAATGAACTCCACGCCACCGATGCGCTGCGTATAGAGGCCCTGGCGGATTTTCATCTCGCGCAGTTCATTGCCAAATCTCGGAATATTGCCGGACAGGCTGGCGGGGTCTTCCGGCACGAGATAGAAATTGCGCACGCCCACGGAAAGCTGGCGATAGGTTTTCTCGTCGGTAATGTCCTGCAAATTGCGGGTGGACGCCAGCGAGTACGAGAGCGGGACGCCCATGAAGGTCTCTGAAACCGCATTCACCCAAACGCCGAGATAACGGTCCTTCTTGCGCACGACCAGATCGCGGGACGGGCCTTGCAGCACCACGATGATGTCGTAACGGCCCTGTCGCTGGATCGTGGGATCGGCATTGTCGAGCGCGCCGAATATTGTGAGATCAGTGCCGCCGAAATTCGATGTGATGGCGATGGTTTCGGTCGAGAGGCCGATTTCGATGGTCTCATCGGCGGGGTTCTGCAATTGCGGAACCGTGTTGCCATTGCCGCTGGAATCGACCTGCGCCAGCGCGCTTCCCGTCATCAGAAGGAAGATCAATGCGGAGGAAAGCGTGAAGCTCCGCATGTCAGATATCCGCAATCGAAATGGAGAAGAGGTTGTCCGGCCGCACGAAAAGCCCGAAGGCGAGGCGCAGGCCGACCGCCAGCACCAGAAGCGCCAGAAGAAGACGCAACTGCTCGCCGCGAAGTTTCTGCCCGGCACGTGCGCCATACTGCGCGCCGATGACACCGCCGACCATCAGAAGGAAGGCCAGCACAATATCGATGGACTGGTTGGTCGTTGCTTGCAGCACGGTCGTGACCGCAGTGACGAAGGTAATCTGAAACAGTGAGGTTCCGACAACCACATTGGTCGGAACATGCAGCAAGTAGATGAGCGCCGGAACCATGATGAAGCCGCCGCCGACACCCATGACCGAGGAAAGGAGGCCGATGAAGAAACCGATGCCGAGCACCGGAATGATGCTGACATAGATGGTTGACGCACGAAACCGCATCTTGAAGGGCAGGCGGTGTATCCATGTGTGCTGGCCGGAGCGCCGCACGGCCCCGCCTTGCCCCTTCTTCACGCGGCGAAGCGCTCGCAGGCTTTCCACGAGCATCAGTCCGCCGACGGTGCCGAGAAAGAAAACGTAGAGAATGGAGACGATGAGGTCCAACTGGCCGAGATCGCGCAGCCATGAAAAGACGAAGATACCGACGAGGGACCCCAATATGCCGCCTGCCACCAGAAACAGGCCGAGCTTGATATCGAGCGTTCGGCGTTTGAAATGCGCCAGCGCGCCTGAAACCGACGAGGCGATGACCTGATTGGCGCCTGTGGCGACCGCGATGGCAGGTGGAATGTTATAAAAGATCAACAGTGGCGTGATGAGAAATCCGCCGCCAACACCGAACAATCCGGAAAGAAAACCCACGGCGGCGCCCATGCCGAGTAGAACCAGCATGTTGACCGACAATTCCGCAATGGGAAGATAAATACCCAATTCCCAACCCGGCTTTCACGAACGCACGACATACAGCTGCTTGCGGTCGCGTTTCTCCGCAAGATGTCTCACCTTACCAAAGCATCTCCGGCAACATTATGAAAATAGTGTGCGCCTGGAAATGCATGAAAACAAGTAGTTAGGCTTTAGTCTGCTCGTGAGTTCCAGCCTGGCCACCTCTCATAATGTCTTGCTCTGTCGTCATCGGGAAGTCAAACGCCGATTGCCGATAAGGTTACCTTGCAGGACTATATTGAAGGAAAAATCCGGGGTGTTGTTCAAGAACAACAAAAAGAGCGCCCGAGATCATCGAAAACAGCTTTTCTCAAGATAATCCTACCTATTATATGGGATATACTATCAGAGATAGCGGCGCTGATGCACAATGAATCAGTCTGCTGCGTTCTGGCGATTGCTGATGACGATATTGATATCTTCTTTCGGCGTGATGACCGAATGGCCGGACGACGGATAAAACTGCGCACGGATTGAAATATTGTCCGACATCTTGCTGTCGGTCAGACTGCCGTTCTTGATGATGTAAAGATAGGGGTTGGTCAGGTTGACACTGAAATTCCCGGCAAAACGGCTGCTGGATTTGAAGCCGAAGCAGTTCATGCTTTCGGCATAATAGCTGCCATTCATCACATTCCAGTCTTCCATCGGGCTGGATCGCGTCAGGCAGGTTTTCTTGCCGTCCGGCGTGGTGAAATTCGCATTAAACGATACGGCTATGAAGATGTTCTTCAGTTCAGAACTGCCGGAAAGCACCTTGAAAATGGATTTGTAGGGATGAATGTCTTCGGCGGGGATAAGCTGCTTGTCGCCGGAGGAGATTTCAAAGTCGATCGCATCCCCCTGGAAATTCTTGATATCTTTGTCGAGCGCGAGAGGGATTTTCGCGATGATACCGTTTTCCATGTCGTTGTTTACATGCAAGAGCATAGTCTATCCCCTCGTTGATAGGGTGTAGATAATAAGCCTCAACGAGTCGGATCAACCTGTCACTTCTTTCAGAAGAATGCGGACGAAACGCAGGAGGGGCGGCCTGGGCCGCCCTTGCAGATATCCTTATGGCTCCAATGAGTTACTTGTTCTTTTCAAGCAGGAGCTGAACCAGTTTCTGGTCGACATCGCCGGTGGGCTTCTGTCCGTTTGCCTTCTGGAACGCCGCAATCGCGGCGCGGGTCTTGCCGCCCATAACCCCGTCGGCTGTGCCGATGTCATAACCGTTTTTCTGAAGGATGAGCTGGATGTTGCGGACGGCCTTCTTCATGTCCACCGAACCGGTGGTGACAGGCTTTGCTTCGGTCCACGCATCTGGAACGTCGATGGAATTGGTCGCCTGATCGAGCGGCTTCGCCTTCCACAGCTTCACCATATCCTTGGCGCGTTCCAATTGCTCCGGCTTCAACGCCTTGGCGATCTGGTCGCGCTTGTCGGCAGCGTCCTTGTCACCGGCATTGGCGGCAAGCGAGAACCACTTGTAGCTTTCTTCCAGATTGACCGGCATGCCAAGGCCCTTGGCGGCAAGAATACCGAGATTGAACTGGCTGTCCTTGACGCCGAGTTCAGCCGCATCGGTGAACCAGCGCACGGCTGAAGAATTGTCCGGGTTGCCATTGGCGCCGGTTGCAAAAAGTACGGCGAGATTATGCATCGCGCTCGCATTGCCCTGCTGGGCCGAGAGCTGGTACCAGGTCTTGGCCTTGTCCAGATCGCGGGGCATGCCAAGGCCCTTTTCGTTGAAGTTGCCGAGACGATACTGCGCGGGGGCAAAGCCCTGACCTGCCGAAATCTCGTACCACTGTGCCGCCTTGGCAAAGTCGGCGGCAACGCCGCGGCCTTCCATGTAACGGTTGCCGACTTCAAAGAGCGCGCGCGCGTCGCCCTTGGCGGCGGCTTCACGAAGCGCTGCCGGACCGGCTTCTTCCGGCACTGGCGGAATGGCGGCTTGAGGCTGGGCTGCGGGCTCGGTCGCTGCCGTCTTTTCCACGGACTGCACCGGATTGGCGGTCGTTTCCGTCGCTGTTGCGGCAGGCTGTTCAACCTGCGCCGGGATTTCCATCGCAGCCTGTTGCTCGTCGGCCTGCGCTGCTTTTTCCTCGCGCGGTTCGGTGATCGGAGCTGGCGCCACAGGTGCAGTTTCAGAGGATGGCTGTGCTGCGGGCGTGGTGTCGGCGGTGATCTTGGCGGCGATTTCGTCCGCTGGCGCAGGCGTCGTGTCTGCGGCAGTGGTGTCCATCTGCGCTGGCGCGGTATCGATTGCCGTTTCCACCGGCTCGTCGCGGTTGAGGAATGCAGAACCGATCTGGAGTCCGGCCATGGCGATCATCACGGCGCCGATGGCCATCAGGATAGGCTTGCGCTGGCGCTGGATCATGTCGCCAACGGACGATTTCTTCTTGTTCGTGCGCTTCGCCGCACCCCTCTGAAGCTGCTCGGACTCGGCGGCGGCAAGCTGGGCGGCGCGCCGGGCGGCGGTTATGAAGTCCACCTTGCCGTTGGCGGCAAGTGCGGCATCGGCAGCATCTTCGCGCTGGCGGCGTTCTTCACGCACCCGCTTCATGATCGAATTGAGGTCCGGCATGCCTTCACCCTCGGGGCGAGGGGACGGCGTCCGTTCCAGCTCGGGTTCCTTGCGGGTGATCGCTTCCACGGCAGCCAGTTCGCTGTCGAAAGCAGGGGTGTTGAATGTCGCGTCGAAGGCATTTGCTTCGAGCACTTCGTCGCTCTTACCGGCGGATTTGTCGGCGCGGCGACCGCGTATCGCTTTGGCGAAACCGCCGAAGAGCGAGGACTTTTCAGCCGTGACGTCTGCTCGCGTGTCGGCGGGACCGGCTTCGCTCTGGACGGTTGCAAATGCCGCTGCCGCAGCCGCTGCGGCTGGTGACCGCGTTGCCGACGGGCGCTGCGAACCTGAATTGGGGGAGGGCAGCCTTTCGCCGTCCGATCGACCCGCGACGTCCTGCTCCAGTCTGGCCAGACGGTCGACGATCTTGACCAGCGTGTCATGGACGGTCTCGAATGTCTTGCCGTTGCGCTCGTCGGAATTGCGCGCCAGCGCTTCCAGCGATTTCATGTCCTCGGCCAGCTGCCGGGCAATCACGCTGTCATTGTGCGATCCGTGCTGCAGAACGCGTGCAACGGCGCTTTCCGCCGCCTCGCGCGCTGCATCGAGCACCGTTTCGCGATTGGAGGCGATGGAACGCTCGATGGAATCGAGACGCGGCTTCAGTTCGGCAATCTCGGCCACCGGTTGCGCAAGGTGGTGGGCGATGTTGGCAATCTGGTCCTCAAGGCTCCGGATCGCCTTCACGTCCAGCCCCGGTCCGTCATAGGCCGGTGCCTGAAGGAGACCCTGCGAAATCTGCTGCGAAAGATCGTCGATCCGGCCTTCCAGCGTATGGAGCGCACTGGGGTCGACATGCTGCGTGGCATATTGCGCGTCGAGACGCTCGGTCAGTTCCGCAAAGCGGCGGTCGATCTTGTCCAGAACCAGAGGATGCGGCTCCTCCGACCGGCGCTCGGCTGCTTCGAGCTTCTGGCCGATGGCTTCAAGACGCGCTTCAACGGCGTGATAGTCGGACTGGCTGAGATTTTCCATCACCTTGCCAACCTGATTGGCGAGCAGGTTGATCTGGTGTGCGAGCTGGTCGATGACGCCATCCGGCAGCGCCGAACCGCTCGAAAGCCCGTCGATGCGTGAGGAAAGTTCGCCCAGCTTGCGGTAAAGCGCGTCGGAATTCTGCTGCGTGGCCGAAGTGGCGAGTTGGTCCGCAAGTTCCGCCAGACGCCCTTCGATCCGTTCCAGCCGGCGCGCGCCGTCCTGATCGGGCCGCTGTGCGCGGCTTGTCGCGATGATGGCGCGGCTGATTTCGTCCAGCCTCTCGTCGATCTGCTGGAGACGGTTCTGTTCGAGCGACGCGGCGTGTTGCGGGCTCAGCGATTCCTCGATGGAGTTTGCCAGCTGGCTGATGCGGTCTTCGATCGCGCTCAAACGGTTCGATTGCGGCAAGGTCCCGATTGCGTCGCGCACCTGCTCAAGCCGCGAGCCGATGGCGTCCAGCGCGGGATCGACAGCGTTGTGACGCTGCTCGAATGCCTCGAAACGGGCGTCGAAGCGATCCCAGCGGTTGTTGAGGCGATGCAGGGTTTCCTCGCGGGCAAGGCCCTGGACGGTGCGGTTGAGCTCATCGAGCTGGCGGCGGAGCGCCTGTGCATTGGCCTCGCTGCTACGGTCTGCAAGATGGCGCACGCTGTCGCTGATGCGTTCGAAGTCTTCGCTTACCCTTTGCGAGAGCCCTTCTTCGCTTGCGGCGCGCTGAAGGCGGGTCATTTCGCGGCTGGCGCGGCTGACCTCGACATTGGATGCATAAGGCAGCGGCTCTTCATGGCTTTCGCGCATGCGGCGCAGGTTTTCGGCGATTTCGGCAAGGCCCGTTACGGTTTCGTCCGGATAGCGGGCGGGCTGGCGTTCCGAGCGCAGAATGTTGCGCATATCGGGAGCACTGTCCTGTTCCAGATCCTTCAGGCGCTTTTCCAGGCTTGCCAATGTGCGATTGAGTTCTTCCATCGCCGGCGAAGGCGCCCGGCGCTCACGGCGGGCGTTCAATTCGTCGATGATGGATCGTGAACCTGACGCCAGATCTGGGTTTGCCATGAGAAATTCACTTTTTCCAATGATAGAGACCGCCGGGGCAAATTTCGCCAACGCAACTGGCAAGAATTTGCTCTGCCTACATTTGTACAAACGTGGTAAACAACTCGTTAATATATGCAGCTAAGTGAATGCTTTCGTGGGTGCGGCACGGCATCTCACGGTTGAGCGGACCGGACACGGCATGCCGAACACCGGGCGGCATGAAAGCGGATCAATCAAGCATGGCAGGCGAGTGAGTTGCGGCGGCGAATGTAAACGAAGCTGCCGCACTGACAGCAGTGTCAATGTGAGCTGTCATCAATATTGGTTCCATCGCGCATGCGTGCGGTGACCGGGGTTTCCGGGGGCGGAAACAGGGTAGAACATGAGTAAACGGTCGAACGCGCCGGAACAGGCGGCAGATGTAGCGATTGCGGATCTGCTGACCGGCGCAGGTGGTAATGCGCGGAGGGAGAACCAGACAGGCGGTCAATTATATCGGATCGGCGATCTTTCCGAGGAATTCGACCTGACGTTGCGGGCCTTGCGCTTTTATGAAGATAAGGGATTGCTTAGTCCACGCCGTGCGGGTGTGACACGGCTCTACGACGCCAAGGACCATACGAGACTGCGGCTCGTCCTGTTCGGGCGCCGCATCGGCTTCACGCTCGGCGAAATGGGGCAATTGATCGGCGTGTGGGAAAACGGAATTACCGATCCCGCCGAGACCGAGAACCTGCGCCAGCGCTTCAAGGAAAAGCTCCACGAACTTGAGAAGAAGAAGAACGAGATAGACCGGTCCGTCGAGGAACTTCGGGCCATTCTGGCGCGAATGGCACGCCCGCCGATTTGATCAGGCCGGGGTTAGCGTCCCAGCCTCGTGGGAGGGACTTCCAAGGCCTCTTTGTTTCAGCCTGTCGCACGAAGTGTGCCCCCGGCGGGAACCTGCGCGCTTCACACCGGTTATTTCAGCCTTGCGACCGATAACGCATCCGCAAAGTGGTTTTTCGGATGCGTGTCAAAACGAACCGACAGAGCGCTGGCCGGATTCAGATCAGGTCAAACACGCTCTGATGCGAAAGTGAGGCTGAAAATGAAAAAGGCTCTTGTTCTGACCGCAGCGGTGTTTCTTGCCGGCTCGGGTATTGCGCTGGCGCAAGATCGGGTACTTGTCGAAGTGCCGCAAGCGGCACGCGATTATGTCATCGCAAATCCATCGGAGCCCGTCGTTATCGAAGGCGAAATAAGCGATGGTTATGTCCTGCCCGACGCAATCGCCGTTCATCCGATCCCGGACAATCCGGATTTCGGCTATATCTATGTCAATGGCGAGCCGGTAATCGTGTCCATGCAGAACCGCCGGGTCGTCTATTATGCCGAGGGGCCGAATGCCGGGCCGCCGGTGCCGACTGAAATCGTGACCTATATCGAAACCAACCCCGTCGATCCGGTCGTCATCGAAGGAGGCATCGCTGAAGGAACGATAATTCCACAGGATGTGCCTCTCGTCGCCGTACCCGACCAGCCGGCATATTCCTATGTCTATGTGGAAGATCGCCCGGCCCTGATCGATACGCAGACGCGCCGCGTCGTATGGGTCAAGTAAGGCCAGTTGGAAAGAGATGGAAAAGGCGGCAATTCTGCCGCCTTTCTTCATGGTCGCATGCGAATTGAAAGCCTCTATCTGGCCGAGAAAATCCAATATTTTTTGGTAATTTTTATGTTAATTCGGACGCTTTTCCGCTCTTCTTGAAAGAATTATAACGAAGTCGGATTGATGGTGAAAAAATAAATTTGGCTCGATGCCCTTGTAGTGGGGGTAATAAGGGTATATCTATTAAAAATCGATTTTGTCATCGAACGACAAGGCGCACCAGGCGTCGTGACTTTTCTTTCAATTTCGTAAAACGCGACGAAAATTATTTCGTTATCTTCCAACCATGCGAATTGAAAGGAATTCTCTATGGCAAACGGAACAGTAAAATTCTTTAATGGCGGCAAGGGCTTTGGGTTTATTCAGCCTGAGGATGGTTCGCCGGATGTGTTCGTTCACATTTCTGCAGTTGAGCGTGCAGGCATGCATACGCTCAATGAAGGTCAGAAGGTGAGCTTCGAGTTGGTGGCGGATCGCCGTTCCGGCAAGAAGGCCGCCGATAATCTTCAGGCGCTTTAACTCGGGCGCAAAGTGATTGTCTCCGATCTTTGACCACGGATGTACTGGCACTGATTGTTGAGGCGATTGAAAGGTCGGGTTTTCCCGGCCTTTTTTATTTTCAAATGCATCCCAAGTGTGAAGCGGCTTTTGACCGGGAGTAAGTAGAATGCTCGAACAAAAATCGGCAGGACTGACCAAGGACACGCTGTTCAAGAAACCGCTTTCGCGGATGGAAGCCAAGAACGCCATTACCGACAAAACGGCAAAGGCTATCCTGCAGCACGAAAAAGCCGCGGTGGATGCCAAGACGGAGCGATTGAAAGCCGCGCGCCTCGAGCGCGACAGGCGAGCCCCGTAGCCGCTCTGTGCGGTCATACAAGCGAGTGAATTGAGGTGGCCGTGGCAACACGATGAAATGATTGGATTTTGTCGGTTTGTGCGCGGCTGAGAAAGGAGCTGAATTGCAAGTATTGGTAAGAGACAATAATGTCGATCAGGCGCTGCGCGTCCTCAAGAAGAAGATGCAGCGCGAGGGAATTCTCCGTGAACTGAAAGAACGCAGGGCTTATGAAAAGCCTTCGGAAAAGCGTGTGCGCGAGAAGGGCGAGGCTATTCGCCGGGCGCGCAAGGATGCCAAGAAGAGGGCACAGCGCGAAGGTTTGCTGCCGAAGCCGAAGAAGAAGGTTGCTCCCGCACGGTCGAGAACCCCGGTCGCTTCCGCACCGGCGACATCTTCTGCCGCCTGACCTGCGGCCCGAACCTTTCGGGCCTGAATCGTTCAAGACAGACCGCCGGATCGAAAGCGTTCCGGCGGTTTTTTATTGGCCGCACCACGTCCCCGCGAGGCTGTCTGACATTGCTGCCTTGCGCTTCCGGTCCGCCGGGGTGCTGTAAATGCCGCCTTGGTTTGTCTTTTTCGTTGAATGATCCATTGATTTTGTTGCATTTTTTCTGGTTCCTTCAAATAGGTGTTGGTGTTTCGTTGCGTTTGATTTGTCCGCTTTTTGACCAGAGGACAAAAAAAGCCCGCTTAGCGGGCTCTAAAACTGCTGCTCGATGATTTTAGATTTAAATCAGATTCTTTTTCCGCAAATCTGAAAGCGAATAGTAGCTAGTGAAATTGGTGTTTAGCCCGAGCAGAGGGAAAAGGCCCAAGTCGGCTAGATGTTTTTTCATTCCAGAGCGGTTGATACCCAAGATTTCACGAAGGTTGGTTAGGGAAATATAATGCTCTTTAAACTCGCGGATCGAAGATTTTTCCACGAGACGAAGGGAACGACGATATGCGGGCTTTTCTCGTACATATCCCTTTTTGATAAGTTCGCTCAACGTAATGCCGGATGCGCCCAATAGATGACTCGCCAATGCATGAGAGGCATGCGTTTCGTCCTCCACCGGGGTATAGGCTTTAATTGGTTTTACTACATCGAAGTGCACTCTCAACCGTTTCAGAAGACCCTCCGAACCCGGCATGATACGGACTTTGGCATGTCCTTCGATAATTTTTTCAATGATCTGTGGGAAAGTAAGGCCAAAGGCCCTCCGTTTTACGGGCGCTCGCCATTCGGGATTTTCCTCGCTACACTTTTCAGCGTTCTTAGTCAGCTTCGCCACAAAGTCCTGAAAATCGGATTTAAGAATATGTAGATGGTCTCGTTTTTTTCTTAGTTCCGAACTCCCCAGAATTCCAGCTTCGATAAGCTTCCTAAAACTTGCTTCTCCTACTCCCAAGATCGACGCTGCTTCTTTGCCGTTGACGGTCGCATTTGCCTCTTCAAATATCGAACGAGCTTTCTCAGCGTCAAAATAAATCGATGAGTTATGAAGCTGGAGTCGCGTGGTCAACCCATGTTGAATGATCAAAGCTTTAATTCGCTCCTTGTGAATACCATACTCCTCGTGAGCCGAATTCACGCAAAATAGGTATCTCCTTTCAATAGGGCGAACGAATTCCATGCCTGGTCCGAAAGGCATATTTCTTTCAGCAATTTCCTGGAAGAGCGTAATCACGGGTTCATAGGCTGGCTTGGATTGGTTCCTTCGAAGCCAAAGCATGATGGGTCCAAAAAAGTCGAGTACAAAGCGAGCCATCGGTCTCTTCTGGTCAATGGTTTCAATGATAGTGCGCTCCAGTTCTGCCTGCCCTTTGCAGATAAGCCTAAATCCCCATTCACGCTGGTCCGTCGCCTCGTCCTGAAGGTCAGTCAGCTTATGAATCGCAATGAATGTACCCAAGTACCCTGAAAGCTCAGCAACGATATGGACATCCAATGTGTCGACCAGATCGTTGCCTTCGGCACGCTTGAAAATGCGGTCACGCAGAAACCGATCCATCAAGGGTGCCGAGCTTAGCTGATGATTGCGCGCCTGATTGCGGATGGTCTGGACATTTTGATCGACGAACGTAGCAAAGTCGTCGCGCTGGTCAAAAGAGGTTACAAGATGCTCGACCAACTTACCCCCATGCTCTGGACATCCTTCAATACCGCGACAGCTCCACCACGAGCGTGCATAGGGCTTGGCGATGGAGCGACCTGGTTGCCGATCAATGTCATCAAGAACACAATGTGGACAGTATCGGAGCATCTTGCCTGGCCGCATTTCTTTATTGAAAATAGCGTAGCCCAGCTTCCAGTTCGAACCAGGGCGCTGATGAACAGCGCTTGTGTTTGCCAGGCGCTCGATTGAAAATCCTGAAAGCTCCGAGATTTCAGCAAGCGCGACGTGGTCTCCACGGACAATTGCTTCGCGGTTGGTGTACGTGGATTCCAGAAACGATTGCATCGTAGTATAACCATTCGCACGCGCCAGCCGGGATACCAGACTGATCAGACTTTCGTCTTCATGAAAGGACAGGGTAACCGGCAATGTCATTGTTTTGTCCCTCCTTTTTTCGTGCCAATTGATGGCAGGTCCGCAAGGACATGTTCTGGCGAAATCTCCGACCAACGGGGGACGCGGAAAATATTGCTTCCCGGCAGACATCCGCTGAAGTCTTGATAAACTTGAGCAAAAGCACCCGTTTCAAGTTGTGGTTTGTCTTTCTGCAATGCGAGAATGCAAGCCGCTTGAATCGTCTCTACGATTTTACCAAATCCACCCATCGCTGAATGACAAAGCCGTCCAATAAAGTCGTCTTCCAGTAACTCCGCTGGGACCTTAAGGCCACTAATGTCGACGGCGATTTTTTGAATTGAGGCTTCGATCCATTCCTTATCGGTATCAGGTGACTGCTCCCTATAACGAAGCACACGACTACGGTTTGCGAGTTGCTGGTCGTTCTGGAGTAAATGAGCGAGTTCGTTCACACCGGAGCAGATGATGTGTAGCGGCCAATCTGGGATCTGCATAAGGCTCTTCAGGCCATCCTGAACGTCCTGGATGGCTGAAGTGCTATTGTGACGGATGAGGTGCTGAGCTTCGTCCACATGAAGATACAGCACTCCTCGCGCCTTGATCTGCGCCTTTACTAATACGTACAAGCTACCTTCTGTCTGCTTAGGGTTGGCTGGTAACCCCAGAGCTTCCAGCACAGCGATAGCAAAGCCCTTCATAGTACAGGGCTTTGGCGCTTCGATACTCAGAAGGGGGCTGACCGTCTCACCGTACTCGTTTTGAAAGGGCTGAAATTCTTGAATAAGCGCGAAATGGTGTTTCAGTGAGAAAGTTTTTCCGCTGCCAGAATTGCCAATCAGGAATAGTGCGCGTTGCCGTGAGCCGCCTCCATCGAAACAATCCGATACGTTCTCGACCATAGCCCGCAACATGGCCCGCAGTTTCTGATCGCGGGGCCCCTCTAGGTAAGTTGCGTAAATCTGTTTCTTAATTTCCTTCAATCTGGTGTTATACGTAAGCGGTCAGCCGATGGCGTTAGACTTGAAGTTCCAAGGCATAAGAGCTTCGATTTCGGTTACAGGCCAGCCTTGAGCAATGCGGCTTAGTGTTTGGGATAGCCAGTCAAGCGGATCGACGCTGTTCATTTTGCATGTCTGGAGAAGCGTGGCCAGTGTAGCCCAGGTCCGTCCGCCGCCTTCGCTTCCGGCAAACAGGCTGTTTTTCCTCGTGATTGTCTGTGGTCTGATCGCACGCTCGACAATGTTGCTATCGATTTCGACCCGGCCATCGGTGAGGAAGCGCTCCAGTGCCTCGCGCCGGGTGAACGCGTAGCGGATCGCCTCGGCGGTTTTGGACTTGCCCGAGACTTTACCCAGTTCCTTTTCCCACCGGTCGAAGAGGCGGGCGACAATGGTTTCAGACTGTTCCTGACGGAACGCGGCGCGGATGTCGGCATTCTTGCCGCGAACCTCATCTTCGATCTTCCACAATTTGGTCATGGCGGTGACCGTATCTGTTGCAGCCTGCGAGATCCCGCTGACGTGCAGATCGTAAAATTTGCGGCGCAGATGTGCCCAGCAGCCTGCGAGCTGTATCTGTTCGTTGCGCCCAGCCTTGGCTTGCGCCTTGATCATGCTCGTATAGGCGCCATATCCGTCCACCTGCAGGATTCCGTTGAACCCGGCAAGATGCCGCGCCACGCATTCTGCGCCCCGACTGTCTTCAAAACGATAGGCCACCATTGGTGGACTGCTCCCACCATAGGGGCGATCATCGCGTGCATAGGCCCAAAGCCATGCCTTGGTGGCTTTTCCCGAACCGGGAGCCAGAGTGGGCAAGGTCGTCTCATCGGCGAAGACCCTTTCACCTTCCTTGACCCGCTCCAGGATATAATCGGCGCATATCTGAAGCTCGAAGCCCAGATGCCCCATCCATTGCGCCATCAAACTCCGGCTGATCTCGACGCCATCGCGCAAATAGATTGCCTCCTGACGGTAAAGTGGAAGGCCATCGGCATACTTGGAAACGGCTATATAGGCGAGCAGGCGCTCTGTCGGCAAACCGCTCTCGATAATATGTGCAGGCGCGAGCGCCTGAACCACACCATCATGGTTCCGGAATGCATATTTGGGGCGACGTGTCACGACAACCCGGAACTTCGGGGGCACGACGTCCAGGCGTTCCGAGCGATCCTCGCCGATCAGGACCTTTTCCAGACCCTCGCAACCAGCCGGAATCTCCGGTTCGATGACTTCCTCAATGCGTTCGAGATGAGCGGCAAAGCCCTTGCGCGGACGTGATGCCCGTTTCGGCTTGTCCCTGGCCGCATCGTGAAGTTCGCTCTGGATCGCCGAGAGACCGGTTTCCACTTCCTCGAAAGCAAACGATACCTGTTCATCGCTAACACCAAGGTGTAATCGTTCGGAGCGCCGGCCGTGCTGGGCGCGCTGCAAAACCTTCATGATGGATGTCAGGTTGGCAATCCGTTCGTTGGCGCTCTTCTCCACTGCCTCCAGCCGGGCAATCTCAGCTTCAGCAGCCTTCAACCGGGCTTCCTTTTCAGCCTGCTCACGTGCCATTGCGAGCACCATAGCTTTCAGTGCGTCAACGTCATCCGGCAGATCGTGAAGCGGTAAATCCATGAGGCTGAGTAGAGCATAAAAGCGGCCGTTTTCCCAACCATTACAGCATCATGAATCATCTTGCCGCAGGCGTTGTCATCCTGTCAGCAAAGGGCGTCTTGTCCTGTTCGGGCGGATCTTTTTCCAGTCCATTCCAGCCAACAAAGCCATGAGCTGGGAATGATCCAGACGTATCCTCGCAACTGACAGGCCCGGCCAGCAAAAGCCACGGTCCTCAAGCGTTTTCGAATAAAGGCAAACGCCACTGCCATCCCACCACACAATCCGGACCCGGTCGGCACGTTTTGACCGGAAGACATAAAGCGCACCATTGAACGGGTCGAGACCGCCATCACGGACAACTGCCATCAGGGAAGCGGCTCCCTTGCGGAAGTCGACGGGCTGACAGGACACATAAACCACCACACCGCTGGAAATCATGCCTTGCGAGCCGCCCTCAGAACCTTCACCAGGTGATCCGGATCGAAGGCTGAACCGACGCGAACTACCATGTCGGCGACAACAATATCGATCGAAGCGCTACACGTCGTTTCAACACGTGCAAATCTGGCCGGACTGGCCGGTCCCGCTGTTACTGGTGAAACAACACCAGACGCAAGCGCCTTACGACGCCATCCATAAAGCTGCGAGGGATCCAGTCCTTCAGACCGTGCAACCGCCGAGACGTTGGCCCCGGGCTGCAACGACGCAGCCACAATCCGCGCCTTCTCGTCATCCGACCAGTCTCGTGGCCGCCGTCGGCTTCGCACAGGCTCCGCCGTCAAAACCTCGAATGTCCGGGTCTGATTCACACCGTCGCTCATAGGATTCTCCGCATGATTCATGCAGAAAATCGCCCATCTCACCGACGAAAGATACGTGGGATAGTCTACCCGCTTACTGTTATACATTGGTTTCCTGCCTTTAAATGTAGTCGTCGTAATAGTCGTCGTTTGATACCAGCTCCGTTGTTTCAAGCCCGGAATTGGTCATGTTGCTCGGTACGCGTACAACGCTAGGAGAGGTTTCCAGAGCTGTTGAGGATACCCATTTCGTTGGGCTGGAATGATAATCCGCAATCGCTGAGGATCCGGTTGGTGAAAGCAGATCGCCCGGAAGTGAAACCACAGATCCAAGGCTTTCTGTGTTCTCTTTAAGTTGCGCGACCCAACTGCCGTACAACTCGCTCTCAAGCGTCTCGATCTGCTTAGGCTCAAGTGTTCTCGGACTCAGTCTTGCTCGCAGTCTTGCCGTTTCGCCAGATTCTCTCATCAGTCTCAGCGCCGAATACATGGCGTCCAAACCGGACTCAGATTCTTTCGCATTTGCGATGCGCAATTTTTGGCGCGCTGAAATCCATTCTTCCAGTGATACGGATTCGTCCAGCTCGATTTTGTTCTCGACTTGAAACCAACCTTCCTTTGGATGCCTGACCGCGATTGTGCGGAGATCTGCTGGGTCGTATTTTACTTCGAACTGAACCTGGCCCTCTTTCGAATGGAGACGAGAAAGCTCGTCGTTCCGATATGGAATTCCCATAAAAACGATTCCGTTCTTTGAAATGCGTCGAACAATTTTCTCACCGAAAATGTGAAGCATCTCTTCATCACTAGGGGGGAAATTGATCGGATAGACCTGCGTTTTCTGAACCCATGTATCATGAGGCGAACGTCCACCAAGACCGGCATGTGGTGCACGGTGATGGATGTCACAAATTGCGATGGTGAACAGCTTGATTAGTTCGTCAGTTTGAAGACTGAGATGGGCTTCAGGATTGTAATCGCCCTTTTCTGCAATCGAACCAAACGTACGACCATCAAACTCGCCAGCGACCATTGGCCCGATTGAACGGAACAGGCGTTCAATGAATGGACGCGCCTGCGGACGGCCAGCGGGTGGCTGAACGTACGCGATCTTAGCGTTACGAAGGACCTCCTGCGTTCGTGAACTGATGAACTCGCTTCCGTTATCGCTGTAGATGCATCGAGGGCGAAGGCGGCCGATCCAGGGTGTTTTACAATCCAGTTGTTGTGAGATGAACGTCTTGTCCATCATGATCATCCTGATAGCTTCAATCGCATTGGACGCATTCGGGGCCGTACTGGCTTTGAATGCCAACACGTAACGCGTAGCGACATCAATTGCGGCCACAAACCAAACGCGAATGCTCCCGATCTGCGAGCGATATGATTCAGGCAGTAGGTTCCACATCCCGGTTTCCGTCAAAAGAGACACCAGTTCGACGTTCCAAAAATCGATTTCAATGCGTTCGCCAGGCACTTCAACGTCGAAGGATCTCTTAATTGAAGAGAACTTCTTCTTCGCATGAGCTTCTCCATGGCGACCGGCAACCTTTGCAAATTCGTCAAAGGCATCGATGATCGATTCAAATTTCGTGCGCGAAATTTTTGCCAGCTCCTTTTCTTGCGATGCATTCTCGGCAGCGAGAGCTGCGAGGTACTGTCGGTATACTTGAGCCTTGGTCAGTCGGGTGCGTTCCATGTATCGCTGAGCTTCCTTCTGAGCGAATGCCATGGATTCGGGATCAATCGAGCGAAAATGCTTACCTGGCCCATGATGACGTTGAACGAGAGCCAATACGTCGCCGCCACACTCATGATATTTAGAGTAGTCGCGCCAAAACGTTTTAACCGATGGCGTTGCATATCGCGGTACGTTCGTAGCTTGGTCGGCTCGCTTCCCTCTTGGCGCGAGATCATCCTGAATCTCAAAGAACCAAGCTCGCAGTTTTTTGGAAAGCTCGTCGTGGTTCCACCGTCTGCGTTTGTATTCTGGATATGCCTCGTCGTATTTTCTGATAAGTTTTTCACGCAAAAGTGCGAGGAACTGTGCCTTTTCGGGAAAGTCACTGAACTGCTTATCGCCAAAAATCATACGTAGCTTCTGCTGTTCAATGTCGTGATAACCGTATTTCACGGCACCACGGTTTGCCGAGAGGTCGTCATAAATCTCTTGGTGACTGACGAAGACTTCCCGGTCATGCTTGTCGTCGCTTCTCAGATGCCAGCCATCTCCATTGGGATTGACCGGAATCCAGTTTCTGCCGTTCAGGTGCAAGCGGTCCTTCGAACACATGTTGACCATTGATCGTCTAAAGACTGCAGGCTGTGAATTTAAGCTGTACATGATAATCCCTCTCTATGTTTCCAATGCGCAGAGAACCTAGCGAGCCACTGTCATCCAGCTAACATCGCTGATCCTGCCAGGCTGGAAAGGCCTGATATTTCCGTGTTCAATAAGCGCCCAAGCGGCTGTCCACCGACGAGCTTGGTATGTGCAATTTCGAAACAGCTCGCCAAATCGGAATCGTCCGGGGAAATGTTGGACTTGGTCCAATAACTCGGCATGATCCTCGCGATTGTAGAAATCGCGCGCTCTCAAAATGTCCGACGCGTTCAGGAAGGCGTCCATGTTTGCGTCAACGTCGGTGATCAGAGCCAAGTCATCCACGAACCCCGATCTGAATTCGTTGTGTTCATTTCTGACCAACATGCCCGACTGCCGTACTTGTTTGAGAAGCAGGCGCATCTTTGCCCGCTTCTTGAACTGTTTGACGGTAACTGCCATCCGTCGTCCGGAGCGCAATACAACGAAATAGTCAAAGGTGTGGGTCCGTTGAACGTTGTCAGCGTCGAGGTATGCCATCACCGGAAACTGGGAATGCAACTCGTCGACGTCTGTTCGAGCTTGAAGCAAAGTCGAAACACGATGCTCCAGCTCACTTTCGTGATAAACGACGACATCATTGAATGGAGTGAAGCCGCGAGCTGTTGTATTGTTTCTGTGGCCGGGACGGCGGGTGGCGTAACCTGGTGTTGGTTCTTGCCAGTACTTGGTTCCCGCTGATCCGCGATCAGTTGGTTGAGCCTGGTATTTCCAAACCCCCAGCCTCGGTCACGCCGTGACCATCCTGATAACTGGCGTTCGAGCCACAACGCGAAGCGTCAGCATCGGCGATGAAGCCGAGGCCAGCACGTTGAAGACTGATAATTCGAGATACTTGACGAGAAAAATTCATAGCTGTCCCCTGATAGCTTTTGGTGGCCAGGTTGGCCGAAGTCTGTCAAATGGGGAACACAAGGATAAGCCGATGCAATCGCGCATCGGGTATTAAACCGACGCCAATACTAGGCCTTGCTTGTGCTCCACTGGGTAGTCGGTTTGCGTATCATGGTGATGTTATCCTTTTGCTTGAGCGATTAAGCTCAGGGCGCTGCATATGGCAGCATTTCGATTTGATTGCAACAACTAAATTTGAGTTAACCATAAAAAGTTGGTAGAGTTATTGTGCTCAAGATTCACGACCGAAGTTGCAACTGGCATAAGGAACAGTCTTAGCTCTCGTGTGCGCTGAACGTTAACTTTCTGGAGTTGATTGACCTTCGGATTCTCCCAACGGCTGGAGAGAATACGGGTCTCAGGTCAAATCTCACTTTGATGAAATCGAATTGCCGACAACAAAGCACTCGGTACATCCCGACGCTGTTCCCTTTGATGTCACCGGCAGTTACCCAGCTTCTCGCGTCCGTATCTCCTATATACCCGCAGGGATGCGGGAAGTCGCTTGGCATAGAGTGCCAGAACCCGTTCTAACAGAGCGACTTGACGGTTCAGTGGATTACGATATTAGTGACGGGGAAGTGCGCCACGTTTCCACTGGCAGTTTCGTGCTGATCATGGACACGCATGGCAAAGGTCATCTTTCTCGACATTCACCGGAGGAGCAGACGGTAATCTGGATTTCTTTGCCCAACGGACTTGAACTGTCACCACAACGATGACGGTACGATTGCGTAAACCTGCCAGTGCTTAGATGGCAACTCGCGGAGAAAGCAGCGCTGCTGTCGCTTCACCACTGGGGCGACAGCAGGCCTATTAATGAACTACGCCTTTTCTGCCGCAATTGCCAAATTATGCAGGCAGCGATCAAGGCCGATGGCGATTTCAAGAATGAGGACATCGTGTTGGCGTGTGGCTCCGCTGTCAGAGGTATTCGAATTTTCGATTCTACAAAAGATTAAACCATTCATACTTTGAATAGTAGCTGTTCAATAGAAACACATCGGGTCCCTGATGCGTAGGCGCAATTGTTATTTCAAAAGTGCCAATAATCAAAGGTGCGTTAAATTGCTAATGGATTTCGCACTCGCTCTTTCTTAACCGAAACCATGTGATAAGTAAGTTTGGAGAGTGTGATGCAGATTCGAAATGTGGTGTATTGTATCTGTCATATATTGACATTTTGTCGCAGCAGACGGTTTGTATTCGCCGGCGCGTGACATAAGGGATTAAGGCGAGCAATATAGAGCAATGACGGGGATTGCGATGCAGATCATTAGTGCCGAACAGTTTGTGCAAGGGCTTCTTGCGGCATTGAGCCTTGAGGGGAAAACAACAATTCAGTTGGATGACCCTCGTCTTGATGAGCAGTTTGCAAAAGCATATGACGAATTGCTTGATCAGGCCGAGGCCTTAGGTGTTGTCCCAGATTTCGTGATAACTCCAGACCGATATCATGGCGATAGCACAGCGCTCCGCGACGCGATCCTGGCGGTCAGAGATTTAAAGGACGTAGCGCTTCATAATCCGAAGTTTGTTCGTGTCACCATTGACGTACTGGCAGAAAGTGCCACGACGACTCTCGCAGCAAGCCGAATACCAGGTTCTGCGCTACGTCGTATGGCTACAAAGTATCTTTCTGAAGTCGCTCACTGAGCGTAGCGTCCATGAACGTTATAGAAGAAGTCGCGAACGCCGTTGCGGCGAGATATCTCGCTACTTACACCTCTCGTGCGAGAGTTGTAGCTCAACAAAATAGTTCGCCTAAGCAGGTTCATGACAGAGTCTGGGGGACAATCGCACTTACTCCGCTTGAAGTCGCAATTGTTGATAGTCCGTTAATCCAACGACTAAGATATTTACGCCAGCTTGGGGTAGCGCAGTGGGTTTATCCATCCGCCGCCCACACCAGATTTGAGCATTCTCTGGGCGTGTTGTATCAAACACATCAACTCGTCACTGCCATTAATCAAGCCTCGGAAACGAAATACGGTAAAGCAATAATTGACCAAGACCTTACAACGGTTTTGAGAATGGCTGCGCTGCTCCATGATGTTGGGCACCCGGTTCTGTCTCATGTTTCTGAATATGCACTTGAGGTTGACGCCAAAACCCTTCTCGAGCTCCAAAGGGAACGAAGAAAGGTTGGTGGAGACGTTAAGCTGAGCGAAATGGTGGCATCATATATAGTGCGCTCGAATGAATTCGAAAAAGTATTAAAGGCAATCTTTGAAGTTCACGTATCTTTGCAGTTGCCGTCATCAAGCTGGGCAGGGCGAATATCGGAGTTTGTTGATAAAATAGCCAAATGCATTCTTGGACAATCGATATCCGAAGAAATACCACTTCTGCATGAACTGATCTCCGGTCCGTTTGATGCGGACAAGCTTGACTATATGATGCGCGATGCATCGATGGCGGGCATTCCAGGAATAATCGACATATCAAGATTGATACAAAAGATTACCGTCAAAAGAGTTCATCCCATTGAATTACCGAGCAGGCTTGCGTCTAATATTAATGCAAAAATCCCCCATGTATACTTGATTGGATTTCCTTGGAGTGGGTTGTCAGTAGTCGATGAACTCCTTTTGACCAAGATGATACTCTTTTCGAAGCTCTATCAACATCCAAAAGTCGTTGCAATAGAAGCGATGATCCGTGCAATCGTTGATAGCCTCGCTAGGATCGTAAATCATAAGCAACTTATAACCTTCGTCTACGAAATCTTGGACGACGAGCTCGTACTTTCTGACGAGGAAGGGCTTAGAAGCAAATTAGGTCTGAAAGGCCGGGGACAAGACAGCTCAGTCGATGCGGCAGTTAATCATTGTTCCGAGATTTTGAAACGGCTTCGCGAAAGAGATTTATTCGTTCGAGCCTTTGCATTTTCCGCTCATAATCCAGCTAGTTTTGACGGTGGCGAAGACGCCACTACAAAGGCGATGCATGATTTGGTTCGGATTTTGAGTGATAGAACATCTGTTGAGGAATTACATAAAGAAATTGTTGATGAGCTAATTAATATTGCTTTGCTCTTGAAGCTTTCTTTTAACAGAGACTTTTTTGAAGCCATGGTTGTCATTAGGAAAAAGATGCTTCCCTCCCAAGAAGAACTTCGAAGGGCTTATATTTTCCCATCTCAGGGTAAGCCCAAAACGTTCGGTGAGACAGGAATCCACAAAGATGCTTGGAGTAGTTCATTCGTATCAGCAGCTCCCAAAGGGTATATTTTCGCTCCGCGTGAGATTTCCTCTTACGTATTTATTGCGACCGAGGCCGTCGTCGCGAAGAAATACCAAATTGCGATACCGGAATGGTTGATGGAAGAGGCCAAGCAAACAAACGATTCTATCAGAAAGATAAAGTTGAAACTGCGTGAGGCTGGATACTATCGAGGACGCCCCCGTTGCATCCGGCCAGTCATAGATCGTTTAAGCAAGGCTGATGTTGTTCAAATAGTTGACGAGTTCGCGGATCGTTTCTCGGCTACACAGGCGACCATCGCCGAACTAGCGCAGAACGAAGGGCATGATGGTGCTTCAGGTGGAAAAAATACAATGAAGCGCCAGGCAATGGCTTGGCTCGATCAGTTCGAAACGACGGATATCGAACAGGCGTTAGAATTGCTGAAACGCTCCAAACTTCTTGGGAGACATGACGTAGTCGCGATGATCAATGAATTCTTAGCGAAGAATCCAGAATTCAAAAATGCATCGATAGTGGGACTTAGCCAAGGCAACGAGAGCTCGCAGATAATTCAATACTACGCTGCAGACGTTTCTGCGTCATTTAAGTTCTATGCTACGATTAGCGAAGCAGCAAAAGACAATAGAGATGCACCAGTCATCTTCGTTGATGATTTCTGTGCGTCGGGTGGTCAAATATCCAATACTTTAGGGTCATGGTTTGGCAATGATAGTTTAAAAAAGCCTGATCTAAATGAACAACGCAGGCTTGCGCTCGATCCTGAACGCGACTTTTTGCGCAACCACCAACTGGCATTCTGTTTTGTCGCGGCCTGGGATGATGGTTTGGGCGCAGTACAAACAGCACTCAACAAGCTTGGACTAACGGGAATTGTATATACCCATCTGCACGAAAAGGATCTACCTCTAGCATTCAGCGATAGCGCCGAAGAACTTGAAGCGAATAAGTATTTCAGAACTCGTTGCGAGGACATCGGGCGTCAACTACATGCTGACGAAACATGGGATGAAAAGAAGGTCTCAGAAAGATTATTAGGTTATGGCAATAAAAGCCTGCTTCTTTTCTTTCCGTATAATGCTCCGGCGCAAAGTCTGACTTGTATGTGGAAGTCAGGTACAGTCAACGGCGACGAATGGTATGCGTTGCTTCAGAGAAGAAAAAAGGTTACTTAAGTGAATAACCTTTGGACATTGTCTCAGCTTATTTTTAAATACGTACTCTCATCTACGCTTCCTGCCTATTATCCATCGACGAATAACGTTTTACGTTACTCCGTGGAAATTTTGAATTATGAAATAGTATTCAAGATTAATATAAAGCATCGGAATCACCGAGAGTGTCCCGATGAAACAATACCTTATTCAGTTCGACCTCACTGATTTCACTGTTTCTTTCCAAAATAGTTGCGACAGACACAACGGATCCTTGTCTATCTTCGACGATCTTGCATGCCTTGGCAAAACAGGATTGAAGAGTCTTATCGACAACGGCCTGCAGTTGCATATTGTGTTTTAGAAAGTCAGGCTTGCACTCGTCATGGGAGGCCCAGAATGTCAGATTTTCACCTAGACCGAACGAAACTTCCATTCTGATTGCGATGTCGGTCGCCATAGAAAGATCTGAACCAATCACTCCGCCGCCACCATCGGAATGAGTTCCAAGAATGACATGTTCAGCCGCCAGGCCTCCTAGATAGCTGCAAATCTCGGCGTCGTAATTTTCTCGTAATTTGACAATCTTGGGCTTTGTATTACGCATTCGGACGCCGCCCAAACGAGCATTCCCGTTTTGGACTTCGCGATTGATCATTACTGAAACCGGCACCATGCCGAGGCTATCCGAAAGGGCGTGAGCGACGACGACATGTCCAGCTTCGTGAACAGCAATACGGTGAATGTCGTCAGGCTGAAGGGGTGTAGTAGCTGGTTTTAATCTCAGCAAATCGGACAGCGCCAAAGGCCGTTTTTCCAAACGCGCGATATGTCGAGCTTGACGCACAAACTTTGCGATATCTGCTCCAGATGCCTCGGTCAAACTTTCCGCCACGTCAGAGATGTCCTCGCCTTCGAGGTCACAACCAAGATGAAATCGAAGAATTCCTTCACGTTCAGCTGGTTCGGGTAGTGTGATCGACACATGATGTTCGATGCGTCCGGCGCGGGTGATCGCAGGGTCAATTAAGTCTGGCATATTTGTGGCTGCAACAACGAAGACACCTTCTCTGTTGCTGACACCATCAAGGTGCTCGAGCAGTCCATTGATGACTTGCCGCCCATAATTCGCATTATGTCCTGACAGATTAGCTCGATTACCGAAGCTGTCGATCTCGTCTAGAAAAAGAATTGCTGGAGCGTTTTTGCTGGCTTCTTCGAAAGCAGACCGCATAGCTTTCAGCAGGTCATCCAAACTTCCTTGCGATTGCCAGCGAGCCAGCGAATGCGCATACAGTGGAATATTGCATGTGTTGGCGAGCGCGCGAGCAAAAAGGGTCTTTCCGACACCTGGCGGCCCGCTGATGAGAATTCCACGGTCAATATCTGACCAAGGTAACTGACCGGCACGGTAAAGGCCAAGATCGCTAGCGAGCAACTTTCCCCAAGTTGCAGCCGATCCATATCCAACTAAATTATCCAGATTGATATCTGTTGCTCGGTATTCTGGGGAAATTTTTGTGACGCAAGTGAATTGATGGAGTTTCTTTCTGATCTCCGTCTCAGTCCAATTTTGAGTGATAAATGACGCGATGCGACACAGGGAAACGGTATGAAGCTCATCGATTTTCGACAACTCAATACGAGCATGGTTGAGATCCCGGGTCACGGCTTCGCACAACGATACGTCGGTTTTAACTGTAACAACGTAGTCTACTGTTGCCGATACGTGTTCAGGCAATGATAACTCATTATGCGTCAAGAAGACGGTTTGCCTTGCCCACGAGAATTCCTCGGTTGGTCGCTTTAACCGTTTTTGGCGTTGCGCCTGCTTTTCGTCGATTGTGATGATCCTTTGGGAGCGTGGGCCTGCACAGTAGTGTTTGATCTCAGTAAGCGCGCGTTCGTAGAATTCCAGATCTTCTTGGTGATCGATAATGATAACAAGAGTGCACACTCGCCCTGCTAGAAATTGATGAAGGCCGTGTTTTCGAATTTGCCTAGTGACGTGTGCCCGAGCCAGCTCCAAGGCCAAACCGTCTTGTGTTCGTTGAAAATACGTCATTCTGTTTACTCACACTGGGTGGAAGTAGGGGAAAGGGAGGCCGCCAGTAACGATCCGATATTCGGATGAGTTTCATCGACGTTGCCCTCATGGATTTAATGCTGCCGCCCGAACCTGGCTGGATTGCCGAGCCTATAGAACCTGGAAAGGGTGCGCGCGAATTGCAATTCGGGGTCAAGATAGTAGAGATCGCTGGTGATGATGAGCTTGTTGCGACCAAGCCTCGGATGCTCTTGAACGAATCCTTCCAGGCACGCCGCAGGTCGAGTAGTCTGACTCCAATCGTATAAAGCGGGACTGTCATCAAGAATTTCAGGTGCTGGCTGTTTGCCATCTCGGAGCATCTTCAGATCATCGATCAGTTGGTGGAGTTTGCTGATCATGTCGTTCAGATAATTTTGGCTATTCATCGTAAGACTCCTCATTATCGGGCGCGTAACGCCGATTTGCATCATTTAGGATTGTGGAGGTGAACTAGGTTCTGGAAACGCGTGTTTCCGGAGCTATCCTCTCAGTCAAATCGAATACGATTTCACCGGAAAAATAGAGCGCGGCGATTGCCGCCATTGGCTCGCTTGAATTTCGAATGAGTTGAAAACAATGCTTAAGCGGAAGTGGGCCGTCGTCATCGAGAACGGTCAGCAGGCGCACGCGGTCAGAAAGCGAAACCGTTGAGGTTCGCGCATAAGGTAATAAATCAACGGCGTTGGCGATGAGCACAGCATTGTTGTCATGCTGGTAACTGGCGCGGTCATATAGCCAGCCATCAGCCTCTGCGGCGGTGATTGCCCAACCCGGTGGTGGTGTTGCGTCCACGAGATAATCGCCGTCAGACCTTTGAACGGCGAAATCAGGAATATGATAACCGTCTCCAAAACGTACGAGCAGAGGCAAACAAGTCCAAGCAATTACGTTAGGAGATAGATCAAAAAGACATGCCAGGTCACGGGCTTGTTGCGAACGGAAAAGCGGTTCGCCACGGCACTTCAGTACCTGCGAGGGTTGGAATTTATAAGCAGACGCATTCAGTCTGACGTCCTTGAGAAGACGGTCGGTAATAGATTGGAACATGGAAGAGAGTTCCTCTGATCGCGACGGCTAAATGTCAGCCGTCAATGAACAACTGGTTCAGCAATCAGATGAAACGTATTCGAAGCACGCGGCTAACATCGCGCTCTGCAGAGCGCGATGTTAGCTTCGGGGAGGGGTTGAGCGCGTGTTTCATACTAAGAACATAACAGGAACAAACTGCGAGAGTCAAGCCTTCACGTTTGGATTAAAATGGCCCACATGCCACGTATCCGTTATCGGATTGCATAAGCCAGGAAGTTTGAACCATTCGTGGATTTGCAAGAAATCGCTAACATTCGCCGTCGCGATGGGAATTCCATACCGTATGGAAGCTGCTGCGATCTGAAGGTCTTGTCCCAGCTTGGGTTTCTTTGAGTCGGGGGCAGGGATCCACAGCGATTTCAAGGCAGGGACAGAAAGCATTCGACCAATTATCCGTGCGGTCTTAGCATCGTGATCCAAACACATAAGGTCACTAGCGAGCAGTTGCTCAAGCCATTCCTCAAGTGCATCTGCGCGAGGGGAGCCGCAAGACCGCAGATTTTCAATGCCTTTCTGGATTTCGATGACCGTTGAAATCGAAATGGCGAAATAAATATCCGGAAATGTCTTTACCCATGTGATAAGTTCGGTTGGCGGATTCTTGTAAGCAAATTGACTTAGGATACATGTATCTAGAAGCAGTCGCTCATGCGTGTTCATACTGCACTCGCAAGCTTGATTAGCTGGATATTTTCGTCGAAGCAATTGACAAGAATTTGGTAAAATAAGGATTAGTAAACCGAACGGTGGCTCGTACAGCTGCCGTTATCAGACATTGGATAGCGTCTAGATGAAGACTGGAAAGATTTGGACGATTGATGAGTTTATTTCAGATACGAGCAATGTTTTGTCTTCTGTGGCTTTAAATGGGCCGCAGTTTTTAGTGGCGAATGGGAAAACTTATAGAATAGAAGCCGTCGAAGACGCTGAAGCTGATAAGGTCAGAGATATACTGAGCGGTGGTGGTCCTTTGGAGGACGGAGACAAATTGGATTGAGCGGGCTTGCGATTGCGCGCTAGTCTGAAAGTGAACTACTCCATTCGTAACGGCGCTAGCGTCGCTGAGGATGGTGATGTAACGGATCCACCCAATAGACCTCCTCAGGATCTTCTATTGGATCCACGTCCGTGATGTTCACGACAACTGCCTCATTGTCGGAACGAACAAGAACGCATTCCAGCACGTTGTTAGGATCTGCGTTTATTTCTTGATGGGGAACATAGGGCGGTACAAAAATAAAATCGCCTGGTCCGGCTTCGGCCACGTATTCCAGATGATCTCCCCATCGCATCCGCGCCTTGCCTCGAAGAACAAAAATGACGCTTTCCAATGCGCCATGGTGATGGACGCCAGTTTTCGCATTGGGTTCGATTGCAACCGTCCCGGCCCAGATTTTCTGTGCTCCAACACGCGCATGATTGATAGCTGCCTGACGAAACATCCCGGGCGTTTGCGCGGTATTCGGATCAAGCTGATCCCCTTTGATCACGCGTACACCGTCGTGTTTCCATCGATCTGGATGTTCGTGACGGTGATCGTCGCTCATGACCTACTCCGTTGAACTTAACGAGAAAGCAAACCTATCGCCCATCATGCTCTGCCAGTAATTGTTTCCAGTCAAGATGGTGTCTTCGGCGCTTGATCTCATACGAAAGGGGGGAGGGTCAGTTTTCCGCTTGATCGCGCAGAAGACCTAGGCAATATGGTTTCTGGGCTGGGAAGATATGAATTTTCAATTTTGTGGCGAAACCCGATCATTGGTCGGCGAAATCACTGAAGCATTTTTACCTTACGCAGAAGCGGCTGTTTTAAGGCTTCAGGGATTGTATCCAAACGTCAGTTTCTCGCTGGATGGCGATAAAATAACCGTCCGAGAAATCGATGAGCAATCTGTTCCAGTTTTTAGAAGCGCGATAGCCCATCAGATTTATCGCGAGAAGATTCTCGTCGAAACGCTGCCGTTGCGGAAGTCCTTGCTATCTGCGGTCATAAAATGACAGAGGTCTGGCCGCTTAAGTTCAAAGATACGGGTAAGGAATATCTATTCTCGGACGACGCGGGGGGCTTCTTCCGGTCAGATGCGAAGTTCCTGGATCGATATGCAAACGGCAATCTTGCCCAACGCGACTTGACGTTCTTGAAGTCAAATGGCCACGCATTTGAAGAACAGAACGACCTTGCGTGGACTTCATTTGCTTATAGATGGTCGCGACGCCAGGCGGTCGCGGGTGAACTGACGTATTTGATCCTCGTCCCCACACTGCGCTGCAATCTGACTTGTGGCTATTGCCAGGTTTCTCGCGTTTCGGAGACGGCGCAGGGCTTTGATTGGAATGAAGAAACGCTTGAGGCTGTTCTCCAGTTTCTGAACCAACTTTCAACCAGATCGATCAAGATCGAATTTCAGGGTGGAGAGCCACTACTTCGGTTGGATATTCTTGAAAAGGTGAGGGCGTTTTGCCGACAACGTTTCGAGAGTGCTCAGTTTGTCGTTTGCACGAACCTGCAAAATTTGTCTGGGCGCGAATGGTCCTTTCTGGCAAATGACGACACTTTTATAAGCACGTCCGTCGACGGAGATCGTAGAACGCACGAACGTCAAAGAACGCATGAAGCTTCAAAAACGGACGCGTTCTTCAGGAATCTGAACGAGGCAGTTCGTCGCTTCCCAGAAGGCAAGATTTCGGCATTACCTACCATTGATGTCGATAATCCTCCTGATCTTGAAGCTTTGATTACGAACTTTGAACAGTTCGGCATTCGATCAATTTACCTGCGCCCGATAAATTATCAGGGATTTGCCCGGAAACTGAAGCAGCGTGGTGACGTGCTTCAACGCTGGAATACTCTTTATTCCGATTTCATTGATCGCTTGGTCGAGCGCAATTTCGCAACTGGATCGGTTTTGGAAGAATACTATTTCAGTCAGTGTCTGAAGCGTATTCTCCGCACCGGATCAGATCAGCATGTGGATCTTCGAAATCCAAACTTCTTTGCGTCAGACTATTTGGTCATTGATCATGATGGCGTGTTTTATCCAACCGACGAAGCCCGAATGCTGTCACGTGTCGGCCGGATTGATCTCAGCATAGGTGACCTCTCGTCAGGCTTGGATTCCACAAAGATCGCCGCTCTCAACGCCTCGTCGCTGAACAATTTCGACCCAGACTGCATTCATTGCGTTTATCAACCTTTCTGCGGGACTGATGTCGTCGATGATCTGTCGCGCTATGGTCGCATTGACGTCCCTCGGCACGAAACGTGGTTCTGTGGTCGCCACACAGCCATTTTCGATAAGGCATTCGAATTTTTATATAGCAATGACGAAGCAGTTCGGTTTTCCGTCGCACATTGGATAGGTATCGCCGATTGGAGCCCTCAGATGGTTGAGGTGCACACATGATACCGCTCCGTATCAAAGCAATGTCAGATGCGTCGGAGCCCTTTGTTGTTAGACTATGGGCAGATCGGCCGATGGATGAGCTGTGGGTCGATGAAGCTTTCGAAGCAAATCTCGTGGCAGATTCAGATGGCAAAAGCATCTTCGAAGGGAAGGCAGGCCGAATAACAATCTCGGGAATTTCGCCTTCTGATCTCAATGGCGATGTGCTCCTTGTCAATCCGAGAAAGGGTGTCGCTGATCGTCTTGTTCGCAGAAACTCGCCTCATAATACATTCGTAATTACCGAGCGATGTGACCAGCTTTGCGTGATGTGTTCCCAGCCCCCGAAACAGCATCATGTGGATTTGTTTCCATACTTCGAAGCCGCAGCATTGTTGGCTCCGCGCAACGCAGTAATCGGATTGTCGGGTGGTGAGCCAACCCTCTATAAGGGGCAGCTTTTCGGACTTCTCAGCCGTGTAATGCAACAGCGGCCCGATATCAGTTTTCACGTTCTGACAAATGCTCAGCATTTTGCTACCGAGGATCTATCCGCCCTAAGCCAGATTGATCTCGGTCGTGTAATTTGGGGCGTCCCTCTTTATTCAGCAGATGCTTGCGTACATGACGAAATCGTCGGCAAGGCTGGTGCTTACGACCAGTTGCAGAAGAATTTGGCGCTGATGGTCCGTGCTGGCTGTCGGATCGAACTCAGAACCGTGCTGATGCGCCCCAACGCAGAGCACCTGCCGGAACTGGCGAGATTCATTGCGACGATGCTGCCCTTTATTGACGTTTGGGCCATCATGCAGATGGAAAACATTGGTTACGGCAGGAAAAATTGGGACGCGCTATTCTTCGACAGTTCTGATCAATTTATGGGACTGGCTACGGCATTGAACATCGTCCAAAGTCGAGGGCTGGAAGCAAAATTGTATAATTTTCCACTCTGCACTGTGCCAGTGGCTTACAGATCGCTGGCACCAGCTACAATCTCGGATTGGAAGAAGACTTTTCTAGAGGAATGTGATGGATGTTCGATGAAGGAGGCTTGTGGGGGCTTCTTTGAATGGCATCCGCGTAATCACGGTTACAGGGCGTTGGGGGTATTATGAAAAAGAAGGTATTTGCAATTCCATCTTTGCTGGCCGCTGGGTTCTTGCCAGCGGAAGCCGTGGCAATGCCACCAAAGCCGTCTATAGATGACGGAGGAAGCTCGAAATCTCTATTCGATGTTTTCAGGATGGACCACGACTACACTCTGGCTGGCCACAGAAGCCACAGTTCACATCGGTCTCATAGCAGTCATCGTTCCTCAACCGGCGGCTATTCCTATCGAGCGCCTTCTTACAGTGCGCCGTCTCGGAGTTATGCGGCACCGCTTTATAATCCGCCTGTTAACACTGCCCCTGCGCCGTCGCCCCAATATTATCCATCTGCACCGTCTGGGTCAGGTGCAGGAGGGGGTACAGTCGCGCCTTTGAAGACGCTCCCTGGCAATAGCGACAAGTTCAAGGAAGTCGTGAAACAGGTCCAACTCGCGATGCTGGCATACGGCTACTACAAGGGGGATATCGATGGGCTTCTTGGTCCAACAATGAAAACAGGACTGCAACGGCTTCAAGGCGATTATGGATTGAAGGTGACGGGAACAATCACGCCTGAAACCCTTGACGCTCTTCGTATTTCAGCCAGGTAAAGCGAGTAACGGTAATGGGTTTATGGCAATTGGCTCGTTTCCTGATAACAAATGTTATCGCTGTATTTTCGCTTGCGACATTCGCACATGCGGAAATCGCTGTTGAACGTGTACCACTTGATGATGGACCACCGGCATTGGTCTTGAAAGGCGAGTTTTCTACCAACGACGATCCAAGTGTGTTTGCTCGCGAAGTTGGCGCTACTGGTGCCAAGATCGTCTCGTTCTCAAGTGGAGGGGGCAATATTATCTCCGCGATGGCATACGGTCGAATGATCCGATCCCTTGGTCTGTCGACAATGCAAGCGCGTTCTATGGAATGCTCATCGGCGTGTGCTCTTGCGTTTGTTGGTGGTATCAATCGGCATGCGGAACCAGGTGCAATCGGCGTCCATCAGTCATCGTTTGCTCCTGAACATACACTGGACGGGCAAAGTGCGGTGGCCGCTGTCCAAAGAGTTACAGCGCACATCATTACCTATCTCGTCGAAATGGGCATCGATCCAAGGCTTCTGCAGCTCAGTCTGTCGGTACCGAGCACGGATATGCGCTATCTGACCGCGACTGAGATGCAAGACTTCAAAGTAACAACGAGTGGTGAAGCCACTGCGGCATCGACACCCTCCGTGGCGACAAATCCTCAACCCGACCAGCCGCCGTCAGTGGCGGAGACTACTCCGCAGAATGACACGAGAGAAGATAGAGCACGCGCTTTTCTGACGAGCTATTACGAAACCTGGTCGCAGTCGAACAGCCAGTCAATGAACTTCGCGGAAAGCGCGTATGCTGACTCTGTTACATTTTACGACAAGGTCCAGGCCAAATCGTTCATTGTTGATGAGAAGCGCAAGTTTGTTGAGCGTTGGCCTGAGCGGGCCTATAGCCCCAAAGCCGACACGGTTAGAGTTATCTGCACGGATAATTGCCAGATCATAGGTGTCGTCGAATGGTTTGCGCGAAGCTTCTCTGGCAAGACCTCGTCCGGAGATGCCGAATTCGCTTTCGGCTGGGATCCACGCACGAATAGGATCGTCTCTGAATCGGGGAAGGTCATAACACTCGACAAAAACGTATTCGAACCCACCCGAATAATCTCGCAGTGGCATACAGAAAACCAACTATGCAGAGGTGGATCGGGAGATTCTCCTGAAACACATAAAGCTTGCGGACGACGAGATAAGCTGGATGCCAAACTCGCGTCTGTTGGTTGGTGCTATGGGCGTCCCGGCGAATACGGATATCAGATGAACTGGCATCAATGCGAAGGACGCCAATCGTCGGCTTCGAATTCTGTTCAAGCCAATGCCACCCGTGTAAGTGCTCCAGATCCCCGCGCATATCCCGTCGAAGCGCGGTTTTCGGGCAAAACGAAGATGCCGGACTTCAAGGGACGCGATAAGGATTTCAATTCGTTTCGAACTCGAATTCGCAATGGTCTCAAAGACGGACCCAATTTTGCGGGGCACTATTCGTTGATTCAATTTGGCTGTGGGACCGGCTGCTCGGCAGTGATTGTGAGTGATAGCAATACTGGTCGTCCAATGGGCTTTCCACGCGGTGGCGAAGACAACATGTATTTGTCGCTGATGTTTCGGCGCGATAGTCGCCTCATCGCCGCGCAATGGGCTGATACCGAGCGTGACAAGTGTGTGATCGAGTTTTTCGATTTTAAGGGACGGGCCTGGAAGCCATTAAACCGTTACGACGTCGGGGCCGTCGACGCTTGTTATCGGGAGATAGGTCAAAATCTTCAATAGGTTTCCAGCAAAACACATATGAGCAAGCGAACTGGGGGAACAGTTGCCATTTTATATTAGAAAATCGGTTTCTGCGGGGCCATTTCGTTTCAATTTTTCAAAGGGCGGTGTCGGCGTTTCTGTAGGCGTTAAAGGCCTCCGGATAGGAACAGGTCCGCGCGGTCATTACATCCATGCTGGCGCTGGAGGACTATATTATCGTGCTACGTTGGGTAACGCAGGTCGTAAGCGATCTTCGCCAGAGCTAACGCAAAGTGCACGGCCTCCTGTCGGGGCATATTTCGACACCGATGTCACCATGGTTGAGATAGAATCTGGCGACGTTATGCATATGCGTGACGAATCCTTTGAAAATTTGCTCAACGAAATCAATTCCAAGTTTGCGCAATCGCGAATGTCCACCACTTTGGCTTGGATTTTGGGCGGCGTTGGGTTCGTGGCAGGTCTTGCGCTCGGGGGAGGGACTGCGCTTTTGTTCAGCCTATTGGCACTCCCTGGATGGGCGATAGGTAAGTGGCTTGATTCATACCGACGTACCACGGTGCTTTATTATGATCTCGAAGGGGAGGCGGAGCGGGGCTATAGGCGTCTAACTGAGGGATTTGATTCTCTTTGTGGTTGCGCCGCCAAATGGCACATCGAGGCTGGCGGCGCAGTGCAAGGGCTTACCGCTTGGAAACGAAACGCAGGTGCGAGCCATCTCGTTAACAGGAAAGCGACCGCACTCTTATATAAACTGCCTTCAATTATTAACAGCAACATAACTCCGCCTGCGCTTCATGTCGGTAGGCAGGTTATGTACTTCATGCCCGATGTCGTTCTGGTTCAAGATAGAAATCGATTCGGTTCCGTACAGTATGCTGATCTGAATTTGCGATGGCAGCCTTCAAGGTTTATCGAAACCGAACGTGTACCGAGCGATACAACGGTTGTCGGCCATACTTGGAAGTATCCCAATAAAAATGGTGGACCAGACCGTCGCTTTAAAGACAACAGACAAATTCCGATCTGCCTTTATGAATCCGTTCACTTCAAGAGCAACAGTGGTATCAACGAACTAGTCGAGTTTTCAAAAACAGGTCTCATTGAGCAGTTTGCCGACGGCTGTAATCTGTTGGCGGAGCTACCTCGCGGTCGTAAAACCGTTGCTCCCCCTGTAATTGAAGGTGACGTCCGCAGCGCGATTGTGCCTGACGAGCCTGCGATCAAGCGCAATCATTTCAGGACTATTGCGTATGTCTTGATAGGACTGGTTGCTAGCTTTTTTGTACTGCGCTTTTTCGAATTCGGCAGCCGCCAAACGGACACAAATTCTGTTAGTCGCACGACAAGTGAATCTTCACCTTCCTTGGGACAGGGGTCTGAGCCGAACATCTCGTCTCCTCAAGAGGTGGATATGGCACCACAACTGCTGCCTAATAAAAATACGGAAACGCGCCCTATTAACGCTCCTGCAGGTATCTCGGTAAAAACTGACACCGCAACAGAGAAAGCTTCCACACGTTATACGAAGACGGCAGTCAATCTGAGGAAAGGTCCTGGAACGACTTTTGATGTATTGAAAGTCCTTCCGAAGGATGCTGAGGTTTCTGTGTTGGAAATAAAGGGACGGTGGAGCCGCGTGCAGATTGATAATCAGAATAGTGGATGGATAGCGAACTCAACGTTATTAGAGCGCTAATTATATCTCTACTGACTCTTCTGGGGCGCAGTCAGTCATCGCCACAAAAAGGCTTACATTTTCTAGCCTCCCGACTGGGTCGACTATCGCCGAGGCTAGTATTCCACTCTGATAGGCTCCTGTGTCCAGTGCTATTCTGTTTGAATAAACTTCCGGCCTACGCGATGCAGTAACCGTATGACCATGAACAATGAATTTCTCATGTGCATCCGTATGGTTGAGAAACTCATCTCTGATCCAGCGTAAGTCTTTTTCTCGTTGTTCTTTAAAAGAGACGTTTGGTCGGACGCCTGCATGGACAAACACAAAGTTTCCATCGACGATAAGGTTCTCGGCTTGTCGCATCATTGCTACATGATGAGGAAAATGTTTGTTGAATTCCTCGGCCAAGTGCGTGACGTCTCTGCAATCAAGAAGGCCATATGACGCTAGCGTCTCGAAGCCGCCTTTACCTAACCAGTGGTCCAGCACACGTTCACTCTCTTGGCTGCAATCGAGGACCCGTAGGAAGAATTCCTCGTGGTTGCCCAATATCAGGCGGCTATCCGGGGAAGCGTTAAGCGTTGCATGTACCAAGTCCATCGCCCTCCTGCTATCAGGTCCGCGATCAATGATGTCTCCTAAAAAGATAATGCGATACTCGACCGCTCGCTGATCAACATCAGTCTGAATTTGATCCAGCATCTTTTCCAGCAAATCTGCACGCCCGTGCACATCGCCGATAGCGTAAGTAATCCTGCTCGATTCCATTGGCTTTCCTTGGCTCATCGACGCTGTGTTTTCGGCAGTTTTCGCCATTCCCATGGCACAATGAAATCACCTTGCCAAAGGCCTGAAGAGGCTCGCATAGCAATGTCTTGCACGCGTTCGTATGCTCCCTTGGAATAAACTGGCCAATCCAATGCGAGACCGTTCTCGACCAACCATGCAGCGATGTCTCGGCCTTGGCTTGTTTGGCACGTCGCAACGGTTCGGCCGTACCGATCCCGATCCACTGTGAAACAAGTGACAGGCTGTGCATCCTGAATGAATGTATCCAGTTTTAAGGCCGCTTGCTGTCCGCAACGATATAACTTGCCTTCCGCATTCTTACAGGTCTGCGTGCTTTCTGGGGCGTCAATCCCGCTAAGTCGAATGCGTGCACCATGTATTTCGATTGTGTCACCGTCGATCACCGAGGCTCTTCCAGTGATTTCAGCGGCATGAGCGGCTACAGCGCCTACACTGAGAAGCGCCGTCAATATCATTCGAACCATACGACTGCTACTTTCTAGTACACAGTCGCTTGGATTTACTGATTGAGCCGTCCTGACAGAGAAACTTGCCATCGGCGGTACAACGCGCAACGCCGCCTTTCTTTCCAGAACATGGTGTATTGCGTGCATCCGCGAAATTGGAAAACGACAGAGCCGCAATCAGGATCGCGACGAAAGCTAAATATTTTTGCATTTTGCCCCCACGTAAAAATCGCCTCTCTAAAACAGGTCGGCGCTTAGAAACTTAAACATTTCAGAACTGACGCCCTAAAACCTTGCCAAGTGGTAGCCTTCAAGAACGGTCCAGAAACTAAATAATTGATGCGACGTTGAGTGCGCCTGCTTCTTCCGCAATTGGGGCAGAAGCAGGCGCGGAGTTTCTTCGGTCTTAAATTGTCTTGAGTGTGAGAAGCCCATCTCGTTCCTCAAGTATATTGGCTTTTTTCAAATAGCCAATTCTCGCTTGGATCTGCTCCCTCAATTGACCACTTGTTGATTTGAACCCAAGCGCTCTGGAAATCGCATTGATCGCTTCATCTGGCGTTGCACCGAAGCTCGCCTCGACCAGTTGTCGAAGTCCCTGATCGATCTCCATTGGAGGTAGCATATCGAGACGACGTAAACTGAGCGAGGCAACTTCACTTCGATCACGGAGCTTTATTTCTCCATTTGGCCATAGCAGGAATTGGCCTTCAATGTTGATGTGCTTGTTTCGGGCCGCCGCCAAGATTGCCACGGTTACGTGGCTGTTGATGCGCTGGCCTGCTCTTTGTAATCCCCACGCGCTTCTGAGCCGAGTGACGAGTTCGTCCTGATGAAGGGGGCCTTCGACCTCCACAATTTCCTTAATGTGTTCAACCAGAATGCCGAGAGGCGTTTCGTGAAGTTCAACATGGATCGCTGGCGTGATTGACGCCTCCTTATAAAGGGGAGTTGCGTTTTCGATCACATCCTTCGGCAATAGCCCGATTTCAGTCACGTCCTCACGATCAATGGTGATGATCTCCACATTGACTGCTTTGCGCTTCTTTTCTGTGTCACCTTCGAGTTCAAGTGTATTGGCCTTCGCACGTTCTATCGCGGCGATCAGCTTTTCGAGCTCAGCATTTGGGCGTTGAAACCAATCGGTGCTCCATATGCGATGAATATTCCAGCCATGCGCTTCGAGAACAGCTTGTCGCAAACGATCTCGGTCGCGAGCTGAACGAGAGTCATGATATGCCGCACCGTCGCATTCAACACCGAGCAAATACCGCCCGGGAACGGCATCATCGGCGACCGCAAGATCAATAAAGAACCCCGCAATACCCACCTGCGGATGCACCTGATAGCCACGCTCGGTCAATGCCGCAGCGACCTGTTCTTCAAAAACGCTGTCCATCTCGCGTTCGGTACGCTTTGAAAGCGAAAGCCGTCCGGTTCTTGCAAAATGAAGGAAGAGCTTGAATGCAGCTACACCTTTGCCTCGTGCGCGCTCCAAATCGATATCCTCATCGGTTATGGACGCGTAGACTTCACAGCGTTGCTTGGCGCGACTAATCAAAACATTCAAACGTCGTTCACCACCCTCTGCTCCAAGTGGGCCGAACCTCATCCCCATGTACCCTTGGGCATTGCGGGCGTAGGCCACTGAAATGAAGATGACATCACGTTCGTCACCCTGAACGTTTTCGAGGTTCTTGATGAAGAACGGTTCTGTTGGATGCGAATGAAAGAAGGCTTCGGTTTCAGGGTTAAGCCGACGCAGGATTTCAAGTTGATCCTGAATTTCCCTACGCTGCTTGATCGAAAAAGCAGCAACACCCAGTGACTGGTTAGGGTTCTCAAGAGCATGCTTGATGATAGCCTTGGCCACGGCCTTGGCTTCAGTTTTGTTAACGCCTTCTTCAAAGGTTCCGCCTGCAACTTGATGGAATCGGAGCCCCATTCCGGCTTCGTGCGTGTACGGACTAGGAACGATAAACAGCTTGTTCTCGTAAAACTCGCTATTTGAAACTGCAATGAGTGACTGATGACTGTTGATTGCCACTGAGAACTGACCCAGCGTGGCCTGATATTTCCATTGAGAATTGACCCATGTTCCAACCTTCCCTTGCATGTTTTCAGCGAGGGCTATGGAGTGATCGACATGGCGTTATTGAGCGTGATCCGACGCTGGCATTTTCGAGACCATTTATCGATCCGGGAGATTTGCCGCAGGACCGGCTTATCCCGGAATACCATTCGCAAATACCTGCGCCTGGACGGTGTGGAGCCGAAGTTCAAGGTCCCGGAGCGGCCGAGCAAGCTCGATCCTTTTGCTGATCGGTTGTCTGCCTGGCTGAAGACGGAATCCAAGAAGAACCGCAAACAGAAGCGGACGATGAAGCAATTGCATGCTGACCTGATGAGCCTTGGCTACGAGGGCTCCTACAATCGGGTTGCGGCATTTGCCCGGGAATGGCGTGATGATCGCCAGAGAGAGTTGCAGACGACGGGCCGCGGGACATATGTACCTCTGGCGTTCGATCCCGGAGAAGCCTTCCAGTTCGACTGGTCGGAGGACTGGGCGATCATCGGCAATGAACGCACTAAGCTGCAGGTGGCGCACACGAAGCTGAGCTACAGCCGAGCCTTCATCGTTCGGGCCTATCTGCTACAGACGCACGAGATGCTGTTTGATGCCCACAATCATGCATTTCGCGTATTCGGCGGCATCCCGGGACGCGGCATTTACGACAATCTATGGACGCCTCCCGGGCGAGAAGAACATTTGGCGGCAACTCGGCATTGGATGCGTGAATCTATCCGGCCTATCGCTGGAGCGATCACGCTCCTGGCCTTGATGGGAGTCCGCTACC